>JAJZBW010000168.1 GCA_021798745.1 Actinomycetes bacterium | reverse complement strand
GAGAACCTCGAGGTGTGCCTCGCGGCGGTCGTGGAGTCGAGCCTGCTCCACCAGGAGTCGCGCCAGTCCGCGGACACGCTCGAGAGGTGGGCCGAGACGATGGACCTCCTCTCGGACGCCGCCGAGGCCGCGTACCGGGGGTTCGTCTCCGGGCCCGGGCTCGCGGAGTACTTCACGAGCTCGACTCCCGTCGCAGAGCTCGGCGAGCTGAACCTCGGGTCGCGCCCGAGCCACCGGCCCGGGGAGCGCGCGGACATCGCGGCGCTCCGGGCGATCCCGTGGGTCTTCGGATGGACCCAGTCTCGCCAGATCGTCCCCGGGTGGTACGGGGTCGGGTTCGGGCTGGAGGCGGCGCGCGCCGCCGGCCGCGAGGACGTGCTGCGCGAGATGTACGAGAGATGGCCGTTCTTCCGGACGTTCGTCGCGAACGTCGAGATGACCCTCGCGAAGACCGACCTCGACGTCGCGCGGCACTACGTCGAGCGGCTCACCCCCGAGGAGCTGTGGCCGGCGCTCTCGGACGTCGAGGACGAGCGCGACCGGACGGTCGCGTCCGTGCTCGCGATCACGGGGGAGGACGCCCTGCTCGACGCGCGTCCCCTCCTCAGGCGGACCCTCGAGGTGCGAGACGACTACCTGCGGCCGATGCACCACCTGCAGGTGGAGCTCCTCGGGCGGCGACGCGCGGGAGACGCCGACGGGGAGCTCCAGCGGGCGCTCCTTCTCACCGTGAACGGGATCGCCGCGGGCCTCCGCAACACCGGATAGCCCGACCCGACCCGACCCGACCCGACAGCGTCGCGAGCCACTGCGGCGGAGGGCCCCGTCCGCCCCGCAGGCCCGGCGGCGGACGGGAGCAGCTCAGGAGCTCTCGAGGAGGGGGAGGAGGTGCGCGCGGATGGCGCGCCTCACGAACGGGGGCATCGCGAGCGCGTCGATGCTCTCCGCCGGGTGCACGCCGAACCCGGCACCCTCTCGGAGGTCGATGTCCGACGGGGAGATCGACCCGACCACGTAGAAGAACGTCACGATCCTCCCGTCGCCTTCCTCGTCCGCGAGCTCGGCGAACGGAACGGGGTCGTCCACAACGATGCCGGTCTCCTCCTCGACCTCGCGGCGCACGGCCTGCTCGGCGGTCTCGCCCGGCTCGACTGCCCCTCCGAAGCCCGCCCAGCATCCGGGCCACGCGATGCCCGGGACGTCGTCGCGCAGGTGCAGGAGGAGCTCGTGGTCGTCCGTGACGACGAGGAGCATCGCGCCCGTGGGCGCGTCCGGGTCCATCTGCCCACCATGCCAGCTGCTCGTCCGGCGCGGCGCGCGGCCCGTCCGCCGGGAGGACGGCCGCGCCGGTCAGGCGTGCGGCCCGGGAGCGTGGGTGCCGCGGGGGACGAGCAGCGGAGGAGGGTCGTCGACGAGGACGTGCTGCTTGCGTTCCCCGTGCATCACGCGGGTGAGCGTGCGCGCCGACTCGGCGCCGAGCTCGTAGGTGGGCACCCGTACGGCGGTGAGCGCCGGGTTCGTGTGGTCCGCGATCCACGTATCGTGGACGGTCACGACGGAGAGCTGCTCGGGGACCGAGATCGCGGCGTCTCGCGCCGCCGCGAGCACGCCGGCGGCCGCGTTCACGTTCGAGACGACGACGGCGGTCGGGAGCGGGGGCGTGTCGATCAGCCGCGCGAAGGCGGCTCGGCCCGCCTCGGGCGTGTAGCCGAGACGCGTCGTCCAGGCCTCGCGTCTCGTGACCCCCGCGTCCGCGAGCGCCTTGCGGTAGCCGGTCTCGCGGGCTCGCGCGGTGCTCGTCTGGGCGAATCCGCCGACGAGCCCGATCTCGCGGTGGCCGAGCTCGAGGAGGAACGCGGTCGCGAGCCTCCCCGCCTCCTCGTCGTCGACCGCGACCGAGCTGATCCCACGGTGCTGGTGCCAGTTGATGAGCACGGCGGGGACGCCCGGCGGCAGGAGGTCGAGGATCTCCGGGGAGCGCTCCTCGTCTCGAAGCTGGACGATGAGACCGTCGACCCGCCCCTGCTGGCACAGGCGCGCGGCGCGCCCGTTCTCCGGGTCGAGCCACTCCGATCGGCCGAGGAGGGTCACGAGGTCCGCCTCTGCCGCGGCGGCCTCGACGCCCCGGGAGACCTCGGCGAAGATCGCGTTGTTCATGTCGGGGACGAGGAGGGCGACCGCCCCGGACCAGCGGAGCCGTAGCGCCCGCCCTGCGTGGTTCTGGGTGTAGCCGAGGTCGCGGACGGCCTCGAGGACGCGGGCGCGCGTGTCGTCCCGGACGCGGAGCGAGGGGTCCTCGCTGAGGACGCGCGAGACGACGGACACCGAGACCCCGGCCCGCTCGGCGACGTCGCGGAGTCGTGTCACTCGGGGAATCCTATGGTGCACCCGGACGCGACCCGCCCGGGCGCCGCACCCGCCCGGCGGTCGGCGGCGACGTCCGCCCTCCCGGTCCCGTCGGGGTCAGTCGAGATGGAACAGCTCCTCGAGATCGGTCCACCACGGCGCGTCCGGATCGGAGCGCAGCGTGCGCTGCATGGGCATCATGACCGACCACCAGCGCTGCGTGGGCTCGTCCTCCGCGAGCCGCGCCATGTCCGCCTCGTAGTCGGACCCGCGGTATTCGAGGTAGCTGAACAGGAGGTCGCCGTGGCGGTAGATGGAGTAGTTCGTCACGTTCGCGCGGCGGAGCGCGTCGAGGACCTCGGGCCACACGGCCCGGTGCTCGAGCACGTACTTCTCCGCGTGCTCGTCCGCGAGCCCGATGACCGAGGCGACGCGCCGTACGGGCGCGGGCTCACGTGCGTCTTCCATGACCGCTCCCTTCGCCGTCCGGCACCGTGCCGGGCCGAGATCCCGGCTGCGCCTGCAACAGCCGACCGGCGAGAACTGCATAGCGCGCGCCGACACCCGTGCGCCATGGTAAATCGTTTGCGACATGGGAGGCGCTGCGCGAGGATCGCGGCACGCAGCGGCTTCGGGCCGTCGTGCGCGGAGACAGGGGGACGGGTCGTGACGGTGGTCGACGCGCACCAGCACTTCTGGGACCCGGAGCGGGTCGACTACCCGTGGCTGCCCGCCTTCTATCCGGAGCTCGACCGGAGGTTCGCGTTCGAGGACCTCGCACCGCACCTGGCGGAGAACCGCGTCGACGCGACCGTTCTCGTCCAGTCGGGAGACGACCTCGCGGACGACGAGTCGATGTTCGAGATCGCGGCCGCGCACGCGGAGATCGCAGGGGTCGTCGCATGGGTGCCGATCGACGACCCCGAGCGGGCGGGAGAGCTGCTCGCTCGGTTCGGGGCGACGGGAGCCCTCGTCGGGGTGCGGACGCTCGTCCACAACCAGCCGGACCCGGACTGGATCCTCCGCGAGGCGGTCGCCGAGGGGCTCGACCTGCTCGACGCGTCCGGTCTCCCCTTCGACCTCGTGGCCGTCCTCCCGCGCCATCTCGAGCACGTCCCCGCCCTCTGCGAGCGCCATCCGGGGCTCCGGATCGTCATCGACCACCTCGCGAAGCCACCCGTCGGCGGCTCGGCGCTCGAGCCCTGGTCCGGCCTCATGGAGGCTGCCGCCGCGTCGCCGAACGTCTTCGCGAAGGTCTCCGGCCTGTACCCGGCGAGCGGCGACCGGGACCCGTGGAGCGTCGACGACCTGCGCCCCGTGTTCGACCGTGCGCTCGAGCTCTTCGGGCCGGGGCGGCTCATGTTCGGCAGCGACTGGCCGATCTGCGAGGTCGCGGGAGGCTACGACAGCGTCTCGGGCGCGATCTTCCGGCTCGCGGAGGAGCTGTCGGTCACGGAGCGGGACGCGATCCTCGGCGGGACCGCGACCCGCTGCTACGGGCTCGGCGGTCGGTCGTGATCGACCTGTTCGAGCCCGTCGCCCGAGCGTGCGCGATAGAGGTCCCGGTCGCGCACCGCCGCAGGATCGCGCTCGTCGGCGCAGGAGCGATCGCGGACGTCGCGCACCTGCCCGCGTACCGGTCGGGGGGTCTCGAGGTCGTGGGCCTCACCGACCCGGACGCGGGGCGCGCGCACGAGGTGGCGGATCGCCACGGGGTCGGGACGGTCTACGCGGACCTCGAGGAGCTCCTCTCGGACGGGCGCGTCGAGGTCGTCGACGTCGCCGTTCCTGCCTCCGCGCAGCCCGCGATCGTCCGGCGAGCGCTCGAGTCCGGCCGTCACGTGCTCGGGCAGAAGCCGTTCGCTCCGAGCGCGGCCGTCGCCGCGGAGCTCGTGGCGCTCGCGTCCGAGCGGGGGTCGGTGCTCGCCGTGAACCAGCAGCTCCGATTCGACGAGGGGATGGCGGCAGCGCACGAGATGGCTCGGCTCGGATGGCTCGGGGAGGTCACCTCGCTCACGATCTCGGTCGACATCTGGACGGAGTGGACCTCGTGGCCGTGGATGCTCGAGGTCGACGAGCTCGAGGTGTGGAACCACTCGATCCACTACCACGACGTCGTGCGATGGTTCCTCGGGGAGCCGAGCACGGTGTTCGCGTCGGCGGGGCGCACCCCGGGGCAGGCGCCGCGCGGCGAGACGCGCACGACCACCGTGTACGAGTTCCCGAGCGGCACGACCGCGCTCGTGGCGGCGCACCACGAGAACCGGTGGGGGGACCAGAGCGCGACCTTCCGAGTCGACGGGAGCGCAGGGTCGGTCCGGGGGACCCTCGGCCTCCTGTACGACTACCCGAGCAGGCGCCCGGACACGCTCGAGGTCACGAGCGAGGTGCTCGGCACGGACGGTTGGGTCCCGTACCCGGTGACGACACGGTGGATCCCCGACGCGTTCCTCGGCCCGATGGCCTCGCTGCTCGCGGCCGCGGCGGGAGGGGAGGAGCCGCGCACCGCGGCGCGGGACAACGTCGGGACGCTCGCCGTCGTCGAGGCGATCTACCGCTCGATCCGGACCGGTACGGCGCAGGCGCCGCTGCTCGGTGGGGGGATGGTCGTGAAATAACGTTTGCGCACTTGCCTTGCGGGGACGGCGCGCGTATCGTTCCTTCGCCGGTCCCGGCACGGAGTGCACGCGGGCCGGAAACGGAACCACGAGACGAAGGGGGGCTGTATGAGCGAAACCAGTCCGATGCGCTCGCGCCGCGGGCGCGCGATCGGGCTCGCGACAGCGGGCGCCATGGTCGTGTCGAGCGCGCTTGCGCTCGGAGCGCCGGCGCTCGCGACGACGGCGCGGGCGACGTCGCACGTGGCGGCGAGGGACAGTGTGTCGAAGTCGAACCCGTTGGTCATCTGGGTCGACCCGCCGCGCATCCCGGCCGTGAAGGCCTTCGAGAAGGCGTACCCGAACATCCCCGTCACGGTCACGACGCTCAGCTCGAGCGCGAGCAACGCGGGGCTCGAGGCGAAGTTCGAGCTGTTCAACAAGTCGGGGAGCGGTTGGCCGGACGCGATCTTCTGGCCCGGCAACTCCGCGATCGCGTGGGCGGCCGGTCCGCAGATCCACTACGCGGCGAACATGAAGAGCCTGGTCTCGAAGAAGATCCAGGCGGGGTACCCTGCGTCGGTGGCGGCGCCGTGCCTTATAAACGGCGGGCTCTACTGCCTGCGCAACGACGTCGCTCCGGACGTGCTCTGGTACAACGCGAAGCTCTTCAAGCAGTGGGGCTACACCCCGCCGACGACGTGGCCGCAGTACGAGGCTCTCGGTCTGAAGATCGCGAAGCAGCACCCCGGGTACTACGTGGCGATGCTCGGTGACAACTACGCGGTCGAGCGGTACCTGTGGAGCAGCGGGTGCCCGACGAACGACCTCCTGTCGAACAACACGGTCAAGATCAACCTGAACGACCCGACCTGCACGCGGGTCGAGAAGATGCTCGACGCGCTCATCAAGGCAGGCGTCGCGTCGCCGGTCGGGATCTTCGACACCGCGGCGGCGAAGGTCGGAGCCAAGCTCGTCATGACCCCGGGCGCTGCGTGGTACGGGATCTACCTGTTCGAGGACACCTTCAAGGTCCCTGCAGGCCAGATCACGGCGACGAACCCGCTCGAGTGGCCGGGGTCTCCTCCCGGGACCGGTGACGAGGGCGGTGGCCTGTGGTCGATGTCGAAGCACATCAGCGGCCAGCGCCAGGCGGACACAGTGAAGTTCATGGAGTTCATGGCCTCCTCGCCCGCGTGGCAGGTCGC
>JAJZBW010000167.1 GCA_021798745.1 Actinomycetes bacterium | reverse complement strand
ATCTGACGCGTCCGAGGGCGTGCGTGCGTTCGTCGAGAAGCGGCCGCCACGGTGGCAGGGATCGTGAGCTGCCCGGGCGCACGGTCGGGCGCGCGGTCGGGCGCGCGGGAGGCGGGAGGTCTGGTGGCAGTCGAGGTCGGCACGGGGTCGAAGCTGCTCGCCGGGCGCACCGCGCTCGTGGCGGGCGGGGGCTCGGGCATCGGGCGGGCGGTGGTCGAGCGCTTCGCCCGTGAGGGCGCGGCGGTCGAGTTCCTGTCCGTCGACGCGGCCGGCGTGCGGGCGACGGGCGAGGCGCTCGCCGCGCAGGGGTGCTCGGGGCGCGGCGAGGTCGTGGACGCCTCGGACGCGGGCTCGGTCGAGCGGTACTACGCGGGGCTCCGGACGCGCCACGATCGGCTCGACGCGCTCGTGAACTGCGTCGGGATCCAGCGTTACGGGACGGTCGAGACGACGTCGGTCGAGACCTGGGACGAGGTCCTCGCCGTGAACCTGCGGAGCATGTTCCTCATGGCCAAGCACGCGGTCCCGCTCATGCGCGTAGCCGGAGGAGGGGCGATCGTCCACGTGTCGTCGTGCCAGGCGCTCGCGAGCCAGGCGAACGTGGTCGCCTACACGGCGAGCAAGGGCGCGGTCGTCGCGTTGACCCGTGCGATGGCGGTCGACCACGCGGCCGAGCAGATCCGGGTGAACGTGGTGCTCCCGGGCTCGATAGACACGCCTATGCTTCGCGCGTCCGCTCGGGAGATCGACGCGGAGGATCCCGGAGCGGTCGTGGCCACATGGGGACGCGGCCATCCGATCGGCAGGGTGGGTACCCCGGAGGAGGTCGCGGCCACGTGCCTGTTCCTCGCGAGCCCGCTCTCGTCGTTCGTGACGGGAGCCGAGCTGCGTGTCGACGGCGGGCTTCTCGCGAGCGTCGCGCTCGCGGCGCCACGTGAAGGACGGGTCGCGGCCGAGGCCGCGTCGAGGGAGAGAGAGGTCTAAATGGGCGACGAGCGATTCCTCGTCACAGGCGCAGGCGGATGCATCGGGGCCTGGGCCGTCAGGCTGCTGCTCGACGAGGGGGTGGAGGTCGTCGCGAGCGACGTACGGGAGGACCTGCGCCGACTCGAGCTCGTCTCGCACCCGGGCGGGCTCCCGGACGTGGACTTCGTGGCGCTCGACGTGACGTCGACCGAGGCGGTCGCGCGCGTGGTCGCCGAGCGCGGCGTGAACCGAGTCGTGCACCTCGCAGGGCTGCAGGTCCCGTTCTGCGCGGCGAACCCGCCGCTCGGCGCCGCGGTGAACGTCGTCGGCACGGTCAACGTGTTCGAGGCCGTGCGGGCCGCCGGGCCGGGTGTCGGGCTCGCCTACGCGAGCTCCGCGGCGGTGTTCGGGTCGAGCTCGTTCGCGTCGAGCGGGATGGTCGGCGACACCTCGCCGGCCCTTCCGGACAGCCACTACGGGGTCTACAAGGTGGCGAACGAGGGCACCGCCCAGATGTACGCGTTCCACCACGGCGTCGGGTCGGTCGGGCTCCGTCCGTTCGTCATCTACGGGCCCGGTCGCGACCAGGGGATGACCTCGGAGCCGACGACCGCGATGCTCGCGGCTGCGGCGGGCGTGCCCTACCGGATGAAGTTCGGCGGCAACGTTCTGCTCACGCACGCAGCGGACTGCGCAGCCGCGTTCATCGCGAGCGCCCGCGCCGCGGTCGGCTCGGGGGACGCGGTCTGCTGCAACGTCCCCGGCCGTCGGATCGGCGTCGCGGCGCTCGTGAGCCTGATCGAGGAGATCGTTCCCGAGGCCGCGGGGCTCGTCACGTTCGAGACGAGCCCGGTGAAGGTCGCGGCGCTCCTCGAGTCGCCGACCCTCGGCGCGGTCATCGGGGAGGTGCCGAACCGATCGCTCCGCGAGGGGGTCGAGTCCACGATCGCTCACTTCCGTGGTGCGCTCACCGCGGGCCTTCTCGAGCCTCCGAGGGGCTGACCCCGCCGTACATGGCGCACGTCCTCGGGATCGACGTCGGCACGTCCGCGACGCGCGCGACCCTGCTCGACGACGACGGGTCGGTGGTGGCGACGGCGTCCGGCCCGTACTCGTCGACGCGTGGCACGCACGGCGAGTGCGAGCAGGATCCCGAGGACTGGCTGCTCGCGCTCGAGCACGCGCTCGCCGGCCTCCCGCTCGCGACGGCCCCGCCGTCGGCTGTCGGGCTGTGCGGGCAGACCCCGACGCTCGTACTCGTCGGAGAGGACGGGCGCCCCGTGCGCCCTGCGATGACGTGGCAGGACGTGCGCGCCCGCGAGGAGGCGGGCGAGCTCGCGGAGCGGCTCGGCCCCGCCGGGCCGCTCGTCGGTACCGACCTCCCGTGGTCGCCCGCGAACATGCCGGCAAAGCTCCTCTGGCTGTCGCGTCACGAGCCCACGAACCTCGCGCGCACGCGCTGGCTCCTGCAGGCGAAGGACGTCGTCGTGCTCGCTCTCACGGGGGCGGCCACGAGCGACGCCTGGTCGTCCAAGGGGATCTGCCGGGTCGACACGGGTGGACCGGCCACCGAGGTGCTCGAGGCGTGCGGATGGTCCTCCCGTGCGTGCCCTCCGATCGGGCTCGCGTGGGACCGCGCGGGAGAGGTGCGCGACGACGCGGCGGGGCGCTTCGGCATCGCCTCGGGCACCCCGGTGAGCGTGGGGTGGAGCGACGCGCTCGCGCAGGTCCTCGCCGCGGGCTGCTACGAGCGGTCGAGCGCCTTCTTCTTCAGCGGAACCTCCGCGATCGTCGGAGCCCCGGTCGCGGACGAGCGCTCCCCGGTGCCGGGGCTCTTCTCCGTCCCGCGCTCCTGCTCGCCGTCCGCGCTGCTGTACGGGCCGACGCAGTCGAGCGGGGCGGCCCTCGCCTGGGTCGCGGACCTGCTCGGACTCGACCCGGGCGGGCTCGCCGATCTCGCGCTCGGGGCAGCGGGAGAGCCACCTGCGTTCGTCCCGTACCTCTCGGGCGAGCGCGCCCCGTGGTGGGACGAGGGCCTGCGTGCGGCGTTCCTCGGGGTCGGATCGGAGCACGGTCGGCCGGAGCTCGCACGCTCGGTGCTCGAGGGCGTGTTCTTCAGCGCCCGGCACCTGCTCTCGCTCGTCGCGGGCCCGTCCGGGGAGAGGGCGCCGCGTGTCGAGGTCGTCGGGCGCGGGGTCGGGGATCGCGCGTGGGAGATGCTCGCGGCGGGCGCGCTCGGGGCGACGCTCGCGTTCCACGGGGACCCGGACCTGTCCGCGCGCGGGGCTGCGATGCTCGGTGCGGCCGCCGCGGGGGAGGCGCTGTCCTCCGTCGGAGGGAGGCTCGGTGCTCCGGTGCGCACGGTCGTCCCGCGTGAGGACGACGTCGCACGGGGCGACGCGGCGTTCGCGCGCTACCTCGACGCGGTCGAGGTCAGCCGCGGCTGGCGGTCGCGGCCGGCCGCCCGGACGGGACGCGTCGAGAGGGGGACGGGGCCGTGAGCCTGCCGGAGCTGATCGCAGTGGTACGGAGCGAGACGCTCGAGGAGTGCCGCACGACGGTCCGCGGTCTCGTCGCGGCGGGCGTGCCCGGCATCGAGGTCACGATGACGGTTCCCGGTGGCGTCGCGGTGCTCGAGGAGGTGGCGGGCGGTCCCGCGGTCGTCGGCGCCGGAACCGTGCTCGACGTGGCATCGGCCGAGGCGTGCCTCGCCGCGGGAGCGGCGTTCCTCGTATCTCCGGTCACGGACGCGCCGGTGCACGACGTCGCGAGGTCGGCCGGCGTCCCGTACGTGGGCGGCGCGCTCACCGCGACCGAGATCGTCGCGGCGCTGCGACTCGGGATACGTGCCGTGAAGCTCTTCCCCATCAGCTCGGTCGGCGGAGCGCGCTACGTGCGCGCCGTGCGCGAGCCGTTCCCCGAGCTCGAGCCCGTCGTGTCGGGCGGCGTCGAGGCGGCGGACGTCCGCGCCTACCGGGCGGCCGGGGCGGTCGCGGTATGCATGGGCGGCGCTCTCGTCGACCGCGCGGCCGCGCGGCGAGGGGACGTCGAGGCGGTCGCGGCCCGAGCGCGGCTCGTGCTCGCGACGATCGGGGAGGGTTCGCACGATGCTTGAGGTCACGGAGCTCCTCCAGCCCTCGCCCTCGCCGCTGTGGAGGCTCGTGAAGCAGGCGGGCGTCGACCAGGTCGTCAGCCTGCTCGACGGCGCGGAGCAGATGTGGAGGTGGCCGAAGGTCGGATCGGACCGGGACGTCCCGCGCACCTACGTCGCGCCCCCCGCCGGGCAGAGGCCGTGGGAGCTCGCCGCGCTCGCGCGGCTGCAGGCCCGGTACCGGGACTACGGGCTCGAGCTCGCGGTGCTCGAGGACACCCCGCCGATGGACGCGATCCGGCTCGGGCGCCCGGGGCGGGACGAGCAGATCGAGTGGCTCGCGACGCAGCTGCGGGCGATGGGGCGGCTCGGGATCGGCACGCTCTGCTACAACTGGCTCGCGGTCTCGGGCTGGGCGCGCACGCACCATGAGATTGCGGGCCGCGGCGGGGCGCTCACGACCGGCTACGACGACGACGCGATGCGCCGGTCCTCGCCCCTGTGCGAGCCGGGAGAGATCACCCACGACCAGCTGTGGGACGCGCTGGGGTACTTCCTCCGGGCCGTCGTGCCCGTCGCGGAGGAGTCCGGGGTGCGGATCTGCATGCACCCCGACGACCCGCCGATCCCGGAGGTGCGCGCAGTGCCGAGGATCATGGGCACCCCGGACGCCTTCGAGCGGCTCCTGCGGCTCGTGGAGAGCGACCACAGCGGGATCACGTTCTGCCAGGGGAACTTCACGCTCATGACCGACGACCTCCCGGCGCTCATCCGGAGGTTCGGGGGCGAGGGGCGGATCTTCTTCGTGCACTTCCGCGACGTCGTGGGGGACGCGCGGCACTTCGTCGAGACCTTCCACGACGAGGGACCGACCGACATGCTCGAGTGCATGCGCGCGTACCGCGACGTCGGGTTCGACGGCCCTCTCCGGCCGGACCACGTCCCCGCGCTCGACGGGGAGTCGAACGAGAGCTTCGGCTACGCGTCGCTCGGACGCCTGTTCGCGCTCGGGTACATCCGCGGCCTTCGTGAGTCCGTCTACGGCCGTCCGAGGTCGGGCGCCGGGCGTGCCCCGGTCGACTTCGACCCGTCCTGGCGGTGACGACGCGTGGCGGGGTGACGGCCGTGCCGGCGGTGCTCACGGTCGGCGAGGCGCTCGTCGCCGCGGTGCCCACGGGCCCCGTGACGCTCGAGGCCTGCGACGAGCTTCGCACGCACGTCGGGGGAGCGGAGGTCAACGTCGCCGTCGGGCTCGTCCGTCTCGGGGTCCCGTGCCGCTTCGTCGGGCGGGTAGGCGACGACCCGCTCGGCCGGCGGGTCGCGGCCCACCTCCTCGCCGAGGGGGTCGACGTCCGGCGGCTGCGCCGCGACCCGCGCCCGACCGGCCTGTACCTGCGCGAATGGCTGCCGGACGGGGCGCGGCGCCCCTACTACTACCGGACGGGGTCAGCCGGCTCCGGGCTCGTGCCGAGCGACGTGCCGGCGGATCTCGACGGATGCGCGCTCGTGCATCTCACGGGCATCACGACGGCTCTCGGGCCCGGGCCGCGTGCAGCCGTGGAGCGAGCCGTGGACCTCGCGTCCCGGGCGGGCGTGCCCGTGTCCTTCGACGCGAACTACCGGCCCGCGCTGTGGCCGGCGGGGGAGTTCCTCGCCTGCGTCCGGCCGCTTCTCGGCTCCGTCGCGATCCTGTTCGTCGGAGAGGAGGAGGCGGAGCTGCTCTTCGGCACCTCCGAGCCCGCCGAGGTCTTCGTCCAGGCCCGGGACGCGGGGGTCGGGACCTGCGTGCTTCGTCGGGCCGAGCGCGGCGCGTGCGCGCTCGAGGACGGGGCCGGCATCGTCGAGCGACGCGCTCCTGCGACCGCCGTCGACCCGGTGGGCGCCGGGGACGCGTTCGACGCGGGGTTCCTCGCCGCCCACCTCGCTCACGCGCCCCTCCACGGATGCCTCGCGGTCGGCGTCCACTGCGGGGCCCGTGCGGTCGAGGTCCCCGGCGAGCACGACGGCGCGCCGACGCGTGGCTCGCTCCCGGAGGACCTCCGCGCGCTGCTCGACGCGGGCGGCTGACCGGCGCGGCCGCTCGGGGCGCAGACCAGGCACCGCTCTCGTGAGA
>JAJZBW010000166.1 GCA_021798745.1 Actinomycetes bacterium | reverse complement strand
GCCCCACGGCGGCGCGCGGTGCGGCATGGGCGGGACGGCGGGCCGTCGGCCATCTCGCGGTCCCACGACCGGGCAGCGGACGGATCGTGCTCGGAAGGGCCGGTCGCCGGCTCGTCGCGGTCGAGCGCGGCCAGTCCCTCCTCGTCGTCGGCCCGACCCAGTCGGGGAAGACGAGCGGGCTCGCGATCCCGGCCCTCCTCGAGTGGGAGGGCCCCGTGCTCGCGACGAGCGTGAAGACGGACCTCGTGCGCGCGGCGTACCGGCGACGCGCCGAGCTCGGGGAGGTCTTCGTGTTCGACCCCTCGGGGGTGAGCGAGCTCGGGGGAGCGGGCTGGTCGCCGCTCGCCGCGGCGGCGAGCTGGGAGGGGGCGCGGCGGACCGCAGCCGGGCTCTGCGGCGTCGCGCGCGGCTCCGGCGGTCTCGAGGACGGCGCCTTCTGGTACGCGTGCGCGGAGAAGCTCCTCGCCCCGCTCCTGTTCGCTGCGGCGAGCTCGGGCGGGACGATCGAGGACGTCGTCCGGTGGGTGGACACCGGAGAGGCCTCCGAGGTGCTCGTGGCGCTCGAGCTCGCGGGCGTCCCCGAGGCCGTGCGTGCCGCGGAGGCGAGCTTCGGGAGGGAGGAGCGCCAGCGGAGCTCGGTGTACACGACGGCCGAGACCGTGCTCGCGGCCTTCGCGGACCCCCTGGTCGCGCGTGCCTGCGGACGGCACGACCTCGACCCGTGCCGCCTGCTCGGAGGGGGGTGCGACTCGATGTTCCTCGTCGCACCGGCGCACGAGCAGGAGAGGCTCCAGTCGGTGTTCGTCGCGATCGTGCGGAGCGTCCTCGAGGAGGCGATGACGCGCTCCTCGCGCGCCGGCGGACCGCTCGACCCGCCACTCCTCGTCGTGCTCGACGAGGCCGCGAACGTCGCGCCCCTGTCGACGCTCGACACGCTCGCGTCGACGGCCGCGTCGCACGGCATCCAGCTCGTGACGGTCTGGCAGGACCTGGCCCAGGTCGAGGCGCGCTACGCGGGACGCGCGGCGACCGTCGTGAACAACCACCGGGCGAAGCTCCTCTGCTCGGGCATCTCGGACGCGGCCACTCTCGAGCAGGTCGGGCGAATCGTCGGCGACGAGACCCACGAGGTCGTCTCCTCGACCGTCGACCGGTCAGGAGCGTGGAGCCGGACCTCGAGCACCGCGACGCGTCGCCTCGTCCCCGCCGAGGTGCTCCGGTGCCTCGCGCCCGGCGACGCCGTCCTCGTCTACGGGCACCTCCCTCCGCTCCGGATCGCGCTTCGGCCCGTCGCGTCCGACCGCGCCCTCGCTCGGCTCTCGCGAGGGCGCAAGCTCGAGGCTCCCCGGCCCGCTGCTACCGGTCGACGAGCGGGGCGAGGAGGGCGGCGCCTGCCGCGGCTCCGACCGTGGAGGCGAGGACGGCCCAGCGGGAGAGCGTCGGGAGCGACCTGAAGGACACGAGCGTCGCGACCGTGTCCCCTGCGTCCGCGAGTCCACCTGCCTCGACCCACCGGCGCGCGTCCGAGCCGCGTCGCAGGGCGAGGCACGCCCCGACCCCGAGCGCGAGGTCGCGTGCGCCGAGAGCCCGGGCGAGCAGCCTCGCGCCCGTGCGCACCGCCTCGTCCCGGCCGACCCACGGGCGCGCGGGGAGGGTGGGGGCAACGAACGCGACGGCCCCGAGCGCGACGCGAGCCGCGGCGATCGCGCCCGCCGCACGTCGTGCCTGCGATCGGTCGAGCATCCCCCACCCGACCGACACCCCGGAGAGGGCCTCGAGGGCGCAGGCCAGCGGGGTCCGGCAGGAGGCGGCGGTCGGGGTCACACGCTCACGGTAGCGGTCGCGCCGCTGGTAGCGGCTCTCGCGAGCTGGCACGGTGCCCAAGGATTCACCTCGGCGTCACCGCGAGGTCACACGACGTTCCTCGACGGTTCAGGTCGCCTCAGTACGGTCGCGACGCGTATGGAGCGAAGCGAACGAGTCCACGGGCGGACCGCCACGGCGACTCTCGAGGGAGGCCCGTCCCCGATGTCCACTTCCTCTCCCCGGACGCGCGCGTCGGCTGGTACGACGTGGCCCACGGTGATGGGTGCGGAGGACGTCTCGCTCGGGTTCGGGGCCGTGACCGTCATGAAGGACATCACGGTCCAGTTCCCCGCGGGGACCGTCACGGCGCTCGTCGGGCCGTCGGGCTCCGGCAAGACGACGTTCCTCCGGTCGCTCAACCGGATGAACGACAAGGTGCGCAGCTTCTGGCTGCGAGGCCGCCTCGAGCTCGACGGGGTGGACATCAACGGGCCGGGTGTCGACCCGCTCGTGCTCCGTCGCCGCGTCGGGATGGTCTTCCAGCGGCCCAACCCCTTCCCGATGTCGATCCAGGACAACATCGTCGCCGGGGTGAAGGCCCACAAGATGGCGCGCCGGTCGGAGCTGCGCGACATCGCGGAGACGCGGCTCGCAGAGGTCGGCCTGTGGAGCGCGGTCGCGGACCGGCTCGACGACTCCCCGTTCCGGCTCTCGGGGGGCCAGCAGCAGCTCCTCTGCCTCGCGCGCGCCCTCGCGGTCAAGCCGGAGGTGCTCCTTCTCGACGAGCCGACCTCCTCGCTCGACCCGCGCTCGACAGAGGCGGTCGAAGAGCTCGTGCGCCGGCTCACCCCCGAGCTCACCGTCGTGATCGTGACGCACAACCTCGAGCAGGCGCGGCGCCTCTCGGACAACACGATCTTCTTCTACGAGGGGCGCCTCGTCGAGACCGGCCCGACGGCCGATCTCTTCGACCGCCCGCAACGACCGGAGACGGCCCGCTACCTGGGCGGGGCCGTCGACCCGGGCGCCGACCGGTAGGGAACGGGTCGGCGTCGTCCCACGCGAGGCCCGAGACGGACGGGCCGAGCGCGCAACTGCCCCAACCGAGAACGCCCGCTCGCGCGGGCTGCCGAAAGGAGCAACGTCCGACATGCAACTGCGCGACGAAACGAACCGCGACCTCGGGCCTCGGCCCGGTGCCGCGAGCGCTCGGGCGCGCCTCGCGCGCGCGGGCGTGCTCGCGATCTCTGCGGCGCTCGCCGCGACGGGCGCGACGGCCACCCTGGCGAGCGCGTCGAGCACCCACGCTCCGAAGAGCTCGAACCCGTACGCATCGGTCGAGTCGCAGCTCACCGCGCTCGAGAACGCCGCTCC
Organism: Actinomycetes bacterium; assembly: GCA_021798745.1. Lineage (GTDB taxonomy): Bacteria > Actinomycetota > Acidimicrobiia > Acidimicrobiales > Bog-793 > JAJZBW01. The sequence continues at coordinate 3,119 of JAJZBW010000166.1, read as the reverse complement.
GAGCGGCGTGAAGCTCCTCGAGACCGGCTCGACGCTGCTCTACCCGGTCATCAGCACGTGGGCCTCGATGTACAACACGGTCCACGTCACGACCGCGGGGACGGGATCAGGCACGGGGATCTCGGACGCGACGAACGGGACCGTCCAGATCGGGGCGTCCGACGCGTACCTGAGCCCGACCCAGCTCGCAGCGGGAGCTCTCGAGAACATCCCGGTCGCGATCTCGGCCCAGCAGATCGACTACAACCTCCCGGGCGTCGCGAAGGGCACGCACCTGAAGCTCAACGCGACCGTGATCAACGACATCTACGACGGCAAGATCACGAAGTGGAACGACTCGGCGATCACCTCGCTCAACCCGGGCGTGAAGCTCCCGAGCATCAAGATCGTTCCGTTCCACCGCTCGGACGGGAGCGGTGACACGTTCCTCTTCAGCTCGTACCTCGCGTTCCAGGACCACTCGAGCTGGGTTCCGAAGGCGGGCGGCCCGAACACGACGATCTCGTGGCCGTCGAACCCGAACGCGCTGGCCGAGAACGGCAACGGCGGAATGGCGGCGGGCTGCGAGGCGACGCCGGGCTGCATCGCCTACATCGGGGTGAGCTGGCTGCGCACCGTCGTCGCCCACGGCATCGGGTACGCGCAGATCGAGAACGGCAAGGGCAACTACGTGCTCCCGACGCCCGGGAACATCGCGGCCGAGGTCGCCTCCTACAAGAGCGTGCCCGCGAACGCCGCCCTCTCGCTCATCAACTCCTCGGTGCCGAAGTACGGGTACCCGATCGTGAACTTCGAGTACGCGATCGTGAACAAGACGCAGTCGAGCACGTCCACGGCGAAGGCCATCCAGGCGTTCCTCTCCTGGGGCATGGACCCGCGCAAGGGCTCGGCCTCGAGCGTCCTCTCGAAGTTCTTCTTCCAGCCGCTCTCGCCGACGGCCATGCAGATCTCGGTGAACCTGCTCAAGCAGGTGAAGTAGCAGTCGTAGCGCAGCAGGAACGCCACGCGTCGCGCGCCGGCCCGCCCGAGGGCGGGCCGGCAGCGCGCCGTGCGGCGGCGGGCGCGTGCGCCCGGGACGACCACGGAGGAGAGGCGTGAGCAAGCGATGACCGACCGTGACCCGGTCGACCCGGCGGGCCTCTCGGGCGGCGGTGCGGTCCCCGGAGGGCTCGTCGCCGCGTCGAGGAGGCCGCGCCTCGCCCGCGCGCTCGAGCGGCTCCTCGTCGGGGGCTCCGCGGTCACCGCGTTCGTGCCGTTCGCGGCGCTCGTCGCGATGATCGCCGTGCTCGTGGTCCAGGCGCTCCCCGCCATCCGCTACAACGGCTGGCACTTCCTCTTCGGCTCGGGGTGGAACCCGGGGAGCACCTACAGCCAACCGGTCCGGTCCGGTGGGATCCTCCACCTGGCGGGCGCGAGCTACGGCGCGTGGCCGCTCATACTCGGGACGCTCGAGACCGCGGGGATCGCCCTGCTCGTCGGGTTCCCCGTCGCGGTCGGCGCGGCCGTGTTCATCGTCGAGAAGCTTCCCCCCGCGGTCGCAGGCGTGGTCGGCCTGTTCCTCGAGATCCTCGCGGGGATCCCGAGCGTCGTGTTCGGCATCTGGGGCGTCCTCACGTTCGGCCCCTGGCTAGCGCACCACGTGTACCCGGCTCTCTCGCACCTCCCGAACGTGCCCGTGCTGAACGTGTTCCGCGGCAGCTACGGCTACGGCGAGGGCCTCCTCACGGCCGGGATCGTGCTCGCGGCGATGATCGTCCCGCTCGTCGCCGCGACGACCCGAGACCTCCTTAGGCAGGTCCCGGAGAGCACGAAGGAGGGCGCGGAGGCGCTCGGGATGACGAGCGCAGAGGTGTTCCGAACGGTGCAGCTCCGCTGGGTCCGAACCGGCGTGATCGGCGCCGCGATCCTCGGGCTCGGGCGCGCCCTCGGCGAGACCATCGCGGTCGCGCTCGTCACGGGGAGCGTGATGCAGGGCGCGACGAACATCTACGGGACGACGACGACGATCGCCGCGACGATCGTGAGCCAGCTCGACTCCGCCATGACGGACCCGACGGGCCTCTACGTGCGCGTGCTCGCCGAGGCCGCGCTCGCGCTCATGGCCATCACCCTTCTCGTGAACGTCGTGGCGCGCCGGATCGTGCACCGCGCGTCCCGCGGCGTCGCGCTCCCCGTCGGGGTGGGGTTCTGATGTCTGTGGCCGTGCCGGCGCTCTCGCGCCCGGAGGCGGGCCGCGAGCGGGTGTCCCGGGCGCGTCGGGCGCGCAACCTCGCGTGGTGGTCGCTCGCGTCGCTCGCGCTCGCGCTCGTCGTCGTCCCGGTCGTCTGGGTCCTCTACGGCGTCTTCCAGCACGCGGTGCCCGGCTGGCGGTGGACAGCCCTGACCGAGATCACGACCGGGGTCGGCGGGGGGCTCGCGAACGCGATCGCGGGCACCGGGGTGCTCCTCCTCGGCGTCGGGGTCCTCGTGTCGGTCGTCGGGATCGGCTGCGGCCTGTACCTCGCGGAGTTCGCTCCCGCGGGCAGGCTCACGGGGCTCCTCCGGAGCGCCTCCGAGGTGCTCTCGGGCGTGCCCTCCATCGTGATCGGCTACGTCGGCTACGTCGCCCTCGTCGTCGGCCTGCACTGGAAGTTCTCGTTGCTCGCCGCGCTCATCGTGCTCACGGTGCTCGTGGTCCCCTACGTCGCGAAGGCCACGGAGATAGCGGTCGGCCAGGTCCCCCTCGCGTATCGCGAGGGCGCGGAGGCCCTCGGGATGGCGCGCACCCGCATGCTGCGCACCGTCGTCGTGCGCGCCGCGGTCCCCGGGATCGCGACCGGCGTGATCGTCGCGCTCGCGATCTCGGTCGGGGAGACCGCGCCCCTCCTGTACACGGCGGGCTTCTCGAACAGCTACCCGACCGCGCAGCTCGTGCACTCCCCGGTCCCCTACCTCACGTACGCGACGTGGACCTTCTACAACGACCCGTCCGGCGCCGTGAAGGCGCTCGCGTTCGACTCGATGGTGATCATCGTCGTCCTGATCCTCGTCCTGATCCTCGCCTCGCGGGTCGTGGTCCGGATCTCCCAGAGGCACGGCCCGGAGCGGGCCGTCGCGGGAGGCGGGCGCCGCGCGGCCGC
>JAJZBW010000165.1 GCA_021798745.1 Actinomycetes bacterium | reverse complement strand
GAGCTCGCCCGCGTGACGGACGGGCGGCCCTGCGGGGCCGGGCGTCGCCCCGGCCGGCGCGCGCGTATGGCGAAGGTGCGAGAGGCGATGGGAGCAGCGGGCGTCGAGGCGCTCCTCTGCTCGCTCGGAGCAGACCTGCCGTGGCTGACCGGCTACGAGGCCATGCCGCTCGAGCGCCCGACGGTGCTCGTTCTCCCCGAGGACGGGGACGCGACGCTCGTGGTGCCCGAGCTCGAGGCGCCGCGGGTCGCGGAGGACGCGGAGCTGTTCACGCTCCGCGCGTGGCGGGACGGAGAGGACGCGATCGCGATCGTCGCGGGGCTCGTGGGGCGGCGGAGAGCGGTCGCGGTGTCGGACAGGACCTGGTCGTCGTTGCTCCTCGGCCTCCAGGGCGCGATCCCGGCCGCGAGGTGGACGCGGAGCTCGGAGCTCGTGGGACCGCTCCGCGCGGTCAAGGACGAGTCGGAGGTCGCCGCACTCTTGGCCGCTGCGGAGGCGGCGGACCGCGTGGCCGAGGCGCTCCTCGGAGGGGAGATCCCGCTCGTCGGGAGGAGCGAGGCAGAGGTGTCCGCGGAGCTCGGCGCGCGACTCGTCGCGGAGGGTCACTCGTCGGTGAACTTCGCGATCGTCGGGAGCGGGCCGAACGCGGCGAGCCCCCATCACGAGCCGGGCGCGCGGTTGATCGGCCGCGGGGAGACCGTCGTGTGCGACTTCGGAGGGACGCTCCGAGTCGGGGACGACGTCGGGTACTGCTCGGACGTGACGCGCACGGTCGTGACGGGGGAGCCGGGGGCGGAGGTCCGGGAGCTGTACGCGGTCCTCGAGAGCGCTCAGTCCGCGGCGGTCGAGGCGGTCCGCCCGGGGATCGCCTGCGAGGAGGTGGACCGGGTCGGGCGGGCGGTGATCGCACGCGCCGGCTACGGCGAGCGCTTCATCCACCGCATCGGGCACGGGATCGGGATCGAGGAGCACGAGGAGCCGTACATGGTCGAGGGGAACGCCGCGCTCGTGGAGGCCGGGAACGCGTTCTCGGTCGAGCCGGGGATCTACCTGAGCGGAAGGCTCGGGGCACGCATCGAGGACGTCGTCGTGGCGACCGAGACAGGAGTCCGGGCCCTCAACCGAGCCGACCACTCGCTCCACGTGGTCGAGGTGTGAGGCGGCCGTGGACCTCGGTCTCGAGGGGAGGGTCGCCGTCGTCGCGGCAGCGTCGAGGGGCCTCGGGAAGGCGAGCGCCGAGGCGCTCGCAGCGGAGGGGGCGCGAGTCGTGATCTGCGCCCGGGGGGCGGACGCTCTCGAGCGCACCGCGCAGGGGATCGCGGCGTCCGGGGCAGAGGTGCTCGCGCTGGTCTGCGACGTCACCGCTCCCGACGCCCCGGGCCGTCTCGTGGACGCGGCGATCGGCCGGTTCGGGCGGATCGACGTCGTGGTCGCGAACTCCGGGGGGCCTCCGTCGGGTCGGGCGCTCGACGTCGACGACGCATCGGTGGTGGCCGCCGTCGAGGCCAACCTTCTCGCGAGCGTCCGCCTCACCCGCGCGGCGCTCCCCCACCTTCGCGCCGCCCGGTGGGGGAGGATCTGCTGCATAGCGTCCGCGTCGGTCCTGCGGCCGATCCCCGAGCTCGCGCTGTCGAACATCGCGCGGACCGGGCTGTGGGCATGGGCGCGCACCGCGGCGGCCGACCTGCGCGGCACGGGGGTGACGCTCAACCTCGCGTGCCCGGGGACGCACGCGACGGACCGGATGCGCGAGCTCGGGCGCGCCGGAGAGGGCGCAGGTGACCCGGCGGACTTCGGGCGGGTCGTCGCGTTCCTGTGCTCGGAGCCCGCCGGCTATCTGAACGGCGCGGCGGTCGCGGTCGACGGGGGTGCGCTGTAGCTCCGGGGACGTCCGCGTCGTGCACCGAACCGACCTCGGCGAGCCGTTAGCCTCGGGAGCATGGCACTCGTCACGCGCCACGGAGCCGCGGCCCCGCCGAGCCCGGTCCTCGTCGTCGCGCTCGAGGGATGGGTGGACGCGGGCTTCGCGGCGGCGACGGCGGTGGCGACCGTGCTCGAGCAGGTCGCGACGGAGACGTACGCGACGTTCGACGCAGACGAGCTCGTCGACTACCGAGCGCGTCGGCCGCGTATGCGCGTCGACGACGGGGTGCGCGCCGGTATCACCTGGGCGGAGCCCGAGCTGCTCGTCGGGACCGACCGCCTGGGGTCGGGGGTCGCGTTCCTGGTCGGTCCGGAGCCCGACTACAGGTGGCGGGTGTTCGCACGCGAGGTGGCTGTGGTCGCGCAGGAGATCGGGTGCCGTCTCGTGGTGGGGCTCGGAGGCTTCCCGACGGCGACGCCGCACACGCGGGCCGTGCGGCTCGCGTCGACCGCCTCGAGCGGGGCGCTCGCGCGCTCCGTCGGGTTCATCCCCGGCTCCATCGACGTCCCGACAGGGATTGCCGACGCGCTCGGAGCCGAGTGCTCGCGGGCGAGGATCCCCTCGGTCGGTCTCTGGGCGAGGGTGCCGCACTACGTCGCGGCGATGTCCTTCCCCCCGGCGGCGCTCGCGCTCGTCGAGGGCCTCGAGTCCGTGTCCGGGATCGTGGTCGACACCGAGGAGCTCCGGGCGAGCGCGGACACCGGGAGGAAGCGCGTGGACGAGATAATCGCCCAGTCGAGCGAGCACCTCGCGATGGTGCGCCGCCTAGAGGAGCAGGTCGAGGAAGGTGACGAGCTCGAGGTCCCCGGTGCCGAGGACCTTCCGTCCGGGGACGAGATAGCGGCGGAGCTCGAACGCTACCTGCGCGGCGAGTCCTAGGGGTGTCGCCGAGGTGACCGTGTCGGACTTCCCCCCGGCGCGTGCAGCGATATTCGACATGGACGGTCTCCTCGTCGACACCGAGCCGTTCTGGAGGAGTGTCGAGGTCGAGGTGTTCGCGGAGCTCGGGGTGGACATCACGCCGCTCATCGACCGAGGTCTCACGATGGGGATGCGGCTCGACGAGGTCGTCGCGTTCTTCCGTTCGCGGATCGGCTGGGACGGACCCGGCGACGAGGAGATCGCGGGGAGGATCGTCTCGGGGATCGTGTCGGCGGTCCACCACGAGGCGAAGCTGCTCCCCGGAGCGGTCGACGCGGTGGACCTGCTCTCGGGCTACGGGCTCGCGACGGCGCTCGCGTCGGGGTCGACCCCGCCGGTCATCGAGGCGGTGCTCGACCGGTTCGAGCTCGCGGACCGGTTCGCGGTCGTCTCCTCCGCGGCCGACGACCGGCTCGGAAAGCCCCACCCGGCGATCCTGCTCCGGACTGCGGCGGCACTCGGGGTCGACGCGCTCGAGTGTGTCGTTCTCGAGGACTCGATCAACGGGTGCGTGGCGGCGAAGGCCGCACGCATGCGGCTCGTCGCGGTGCCGGGCGAGCGCTTCTCGTCGGACGCGAGGTTCGCGATCGCCGACGTCCGGCTCGCGTCGCTCGAGCAGGTCGGCGACGCGGCTGTGACCGAGCTTCTCGGGCTCGAGCCGGCGCGGAGCTGAGCGGAGCCCGGACCGCCCCGCGTCACGGTGGGGCGGTCCGGGCTCAGCGCACGAGGTTCACGAGGCGAGGGGGGCGGGCGACCACGCGCGAGGGCGCGGCGTCTCCGAGGTGCTCCCGGACGCGCGCGGAGGCGAGCGCGAGAGCGGTCGCCTCTCTCTCGTCGATCCCCGCGTCGACCTCGACCCGGTCGCGCACCTTCCCGTCGACCTGAACGACCATCGTGACCCGTTCCTCCGCGAGGAAGGACTCGTCGGCGACGGGCCACGGCTCGTCGTGGACGTGACCTCCGTGCCGCCGCTCCCACGCCTCGGCGGCGAGGTGGGGGGCGAACGGCGCGAGGAGCCTCACCAGCACGTCGACGGCCTCGTCCAGCACCGTGGGGGAGACGCCTGCACGACGCGAGGCGGCGATCGCGTTCGTGAGCTTCATGCAGTCGGCGACGGCGGTGTTGAACGAGTACCGCTCGATCCCCGAGGTCACCCGCGCGACGGCCTGATGCGTCGCCCGGCGGAGCGAGAGCTCGCCCGCCTCTCCGGACGGGACGCCGCCGGGTGCGGCGTCCTCGTCGGCGACCTCGGGGGAGGTCGCGAGGCTCCAGACCCGGCGAAGGTAGCGGGAGCAGCCGTCGATGATCTCCCCCGTCTGGTCCGTCCAGTCGATGTCGTCCTCGGGCGGGCCGACGAACAGGTGGTAGAGACGGAGCGCGTCCGCGCCGACGCTCGCGAAGTACTCGGTGGGCGAGACGACGTTGCCGCGCGACTTCGACATGGCGCGGCCGCCGAGTCGGATCATCCCCTGGGTGAACAGCTGGGAGAACGGCTCTCGGATCTCGGGCGGGGCGAGCCCGACGTCGCCGAGCGCACGGGTGAAGAAGCGTGCGTAGAGGAGGTGGAGGATCGCGTGGGTGATCCCGCCGATGTACTTGTCGACGGGCATGAAGTGACGCGCGGCGGCGGTGTCGACCGGACCCTCGTCCTCCCACGGATCGCAGAAGCGGAGGAAGTACCAGGAGGAGTCGACGAAGGTGTCCATCGTGTCGGTCTCGCGCGTCGCCGGCCCGCCGCAGCGCGGGCAGGTCGCGTGGAGGAATCCCGCGTGGGAGCGCAGGGGGGACTCCCCGGTCGGGAGGAACTCCACGTCGTCGGGAAGGAGCACCGGGAGCTCGTCGTCGGGGACGGGCACGACGCCGTCGTCGGGGCAGTACACGACGGGGATCGGGCACCCCCAGTAGCGCTGGCGGCTGATGAGCCAGTCGCGCAGCCTGTACTGCACGGACCGCTCGCCGTGCCCTGTCTCCTCCAGCCACCCGATCGCACGCTCCTTCGCAGCGTGCACGTCGAGGCCGTCGAGGAAGCCGCTGTTGACCTTTGCGCCGTCGCCGGAGTACGCACCGCCTGCGAATCCATCCGGCGGCTCGGTCGTGCGCACGACGGGGAGCCCGTGGGCCTGCGCGAACTCGAAGTCACGGGCGTCCTCTGCGGGGACGGCCATGATCGCTCCCGTCCCGTAGTCCGCGAGCACGTAGTCCGCGACGTAGATCGGGACCGGTCGACCGGTGAACGGGTTCACGCACCAGGTCCCCGTGGCGGCGCCGCGCCTGTCGAGAGGAACCTCCGTCGAGAGCCGCTCGACCTCGGACTCGAGGGCGGCGCGGGACGCGAGCTCGGATACCTCCCGCGCGTGCTCGGGGGTCGTGCACTCCGGTACGAGGGGGTGCTCGGGCGCGAGCACCACGTAGGTCATCCCGAACCCCGTGTCCGGGCGCGTCGTGTAGACCTCCACGCGGAGCGGCTCGCCGTCCGCGCCGAGGACCGGCGCGCCGTCCGACCCGACGACGTCGAGGGAGAGACGCGCCCCGGTCGAGCGGCCGATCCAGTTGCGCTGCATCGTCTTCACGCGCTCCGGCCAGTCGAGGTCGTCGAGGGCGTCGAGGAGCTCGTCCGCGTACCGGGTGATCCGGTAGAACCACTGCTCGAGCTTGCGGCGCTCGACGGTGTCCCCCGATCTCTCGCAGGTTCCGTCGGACAGGACCTGCTCGTTCGCGAGGACCGTCCGGCACCCCGGGCACCAGTTCACGGGGGCCTCGGCGCGGTAGGCGAGCCCCGCGTCGAGCATCCTCGTGAAGATCACCTGGTTCCACCTGATGTACTCCGGGTCGTGGCTTCGGACCTCGCGCCGCCAGTCGTAGACGGCCCCGAGGCGCCGGACGCTCGCCTTCAGCTCGGCGATCCGGGCCTCGGTGTGCTCTCGCGGGTGTGCGCCTCCCTTGATCGCAGCGTTCTCGGCGGGCAGGCCGAACGAGTCGAACCCGAACGGGGAGAGCACCGCGTGCCCCTGCATCGTACGGAAGCGGACGAGCACGTCGCCGAGCGTGTAGTTGCGCACGTGCCCCTGGTGGGCAGGCCCGCTCGGGTACGGGTACATGCACAGCACGTAGTAGGGAGGGCGGGGGTCGTCCACGTCCACCTCGTAGGTCCCCCACGCGGCCCACCGCTCCTGCCAGCGGGCCTCTACCTCGGCAAAGTCGTATCCGTCGCTCACGGCCCACAGGTTACCGACCCATGCGCGAGGTCCCGGGTGGGTGCCCGCCGCGGGAGGGGAGCGGGTGGGTCGGCTGGTATGCTCGGTCCCCCGCGGGGGCGTAGCTCAGCTGGAAGAGCACTTGACTGGCAGTCAAGAGGTCGTGGGTTCGAGCCCCATCGCCTCCACCGCAAAAGCCCAGGTAGAGGCCTTGTGCTTCCCTGCGGATTGCGGGAGAGACAGCCCCGTGACAGCCCCGTGACAG
>JAJZBW010000164.1 GCA_021798745.1 Actinomycetes bacterium | reverse complement strand
TTCCGATCTCGTCTTGCCGAGGTGCGGCACGAGCACCGCCACGAGGAGCACCGTCGTCACGAGAAGGAGCGGGAGGACGGCTCGCCGGACCCTCTCGAGAGGCACCCGGGCGGCGACGAAGAACACGCCCGACCCGAGCACCGTCCACATCGCCTGGCGCTCGAACATCGACCACGGCGATCCGTACTGCGCGAGCGACGCGACCGAGGACGACGCGAGCACCGTCACGAGCCCGAACGCGCACATGCAGGCGACGAGGAACCGGAGCGCCGCCGCGTCCCGCCGGGACGCGTCCGCGAGCGCCGCAGCGACCGCCGCACGGGACGGGCGCGCGACGCCTCCCGCTCCGTCGAGGCCCGGGTCGCGTCGGGGCCCGACGCGCCGCTCCTCCGTCCGCGTCCCGCCGGCTCGCGGCTCCGCCCGCCGCACGTCCGTGCGTCGCGGATCCCCGATTCGCTGCGGGGGCACGAGGCGGAGCGCGGGTGTCCCCGGCGTCGCGGCCACGTCAGCGCTCCCCGTCGTCGGCACGCGAGAGCGCCCGGACCTCGTCCACGAAGTCGTCTCCCCTCTCCTCGTACGACCGGTACCAGTCGAACGAGGCGCACCCGGGCGAGAGCAGGACGGAGTCGCCGGGCCTCGCGAGCGCGCTCGCCTGCACGACCGCCTCGTGCATCGAGGACGCGATCTCGACCGGCCACGGGCCGGCGAGGGCCTCGGAGACCGCGCCCGCCGCCTCCCCGATCGCGACGACCGCTCGGAGCTGCGCGCCCGCCTGACCGCCTCCCCGCCCGAGCGCGGCGTCCGCGATGGGCCGGAGGTCGAGACCCTTGTTCCTTCCTCCTGCGATGAGCACGACCCGCCCGAGCCCCGCGAGCGCCGCGACGACCGCGGCCGGGGTCGTCGCCTTGGAGTCGTCCAGGTACGCGACCCCGCCGACGCTCCCGACGAGCGAGACCCGGTGCGCGAGCGGCGCTGCCTCCCGGAGCGCGTCCCGGCACGCGTCGCGGGCCCCTCCCGCGGAGCTCGCGATCGCGATCGCCGCGAGCGCGTTGCTCACGTCGTGCGGCATCGCACGGGGAAGGTCCGCGACGTCCGCCCACACCGATCCCCCCGGCCCGACGAGCGCGGAGCCGACGAGACGGACGTCCGAGTCGTCCGCTCCAAAGGTCACGAGCGTCCCGCTCGAGGCGCGAGCGCGCGCGAGCACACCGGGATCCGCGGCGTTCGCGACCGCGACGTCGCCCTCCTGCTGGCACGCCCAGATGCGCGCCTTCGCGGACGCGTACTCCTCGAGGTCGCCGTGCCAGTCGAGGTGGTCCTCCGCGAGGTTGAGCCACGCCCCGACCTTCGGCCGGAAGCTCGTCGTGAGCGCGAGCTGGAACGAGGAGACCTCCGCGACGACGAGATCGACCTCCGCGTCGACGACGGCCTCGACGAGCGGGTACCCGATGTTCCCCGCCGCCCGCACGCGGAGCCCCGAGCGCGCGAGCATCGAGGTCACGAGGGACGTGACGGTCGTCTTCCCGTTCGTCCCGGTCACGGCCACGAGCTGCGGCCCGCCGAGCCGGAACGCGAGCTCTACCTCGGAGACCACCGGGACCCCGCCCGCCACGTCGAACACCTCGTGCGAGAGGGGAACCCCGGGGCTCGCGACGACGAGCTCCGCGTCGCGCACGGCCCCGGCGATCGCGTCGCGCCCGGGCGCGACGAGGAGGTCGACTCCGGCCCGCTCGGCCCTCTCGACGGCCTCGGGCGACGGCGCGTCGTCGACTGCGACGACCGTCGATCCCCGACCGGCGAGGACACGTGCCACGGACTCCCCCGTCCGAGCGAACCCGACGACGAGCACCCTCGCCGGGACGGGACCGGCCGCGGGCCTGCGCTCGCACGCGGTCATCCGTGGGACCTCACTCCGAGGTAGTCCGCGTAGAACACCCCGAGCCCGAGCCCGCTGCACAGCGCCGCGAAGATCCACAGCCGGACGATGACGGTCGTCTCGGGCCACCCCCCGAGCTCGAAGTGGTGGTGGAGGGGCGCCATCCGGAAGACGCGCGTGTGGAACGCCCGGAAGCTCACGACCTGCGCGACGACCGACACCGTCTCGAGGAGGAACAGGCCGCCGATGATCGGGAGAAGGAGCGCGATGTTCATCTCGAGCGCGAGGCACGCGAGCCCCGTCCCGAGCGCGAGCGACCCCGTGTCCCCCATGAAGATCCGGGCGGGAGCCGCGTTCCACCAGAGGAACCCGACGCACGCGCCGGCCATGGACACGGCCGCGACCGCGAGGTCGATCGCGTGGGGCTGGGGGATCTGGTAGATCGCGTGCTGCCTGTACTCCCAGTACCCGATCAGCGCGACGCTCGTGCACACGATCCCCGTCGAGCCCGCGGCGAGCCCGTCGAGACCGTCGGTGAGGTTCACCGCGTTCGCCTCGCTCACGATCACGAACACCGCCCACACGATCCACGCGGCCGCGCCGAGCTGGATCCCCGGGACGTCGTAGCGCGAGAACGCGAGAGCGGTCCCGAAGTGCGCCCAGTACACGGACCCGACCGCGAACGCGACCGCGAGGAGCGCCTGGAGCCCGAACTTCGCCCTCTTGTTGAGCCCGAGGCTCCGGCGGCGCCGCACCTTCAGCCAGTCGTCCGCGAACCCGATCCCGCCGCCCACGACGAACGCCGCGACGACGAGGAACCCCGGGACGGTGAAGGCTATGTGAGTCCCCACGTGCCCGAGCACGTACCCCGCGACGACGGCGGCGACCATCGCGATCCCGCCCATCGTCGGCGTGCCCGCCTTGATCTGGTGGATGGCGGGGCCGTCCTCGCGGATGTGCTGGCCGATGCTCTGCCGGTTCAGCCATCGCAGGAGGATCGGCGTCCCGAACCCCGACACGAGGATCGCCACCCCACCGGCCGTGAAGATCGCTATCACGCCGCGCCACCCGCGAGCGGGGTCCCGACCCAGCGCGGCAGCGCGCGCCCCTGGCGCTCGAGCTCCGCGCGCACGACCTCCCGGTCGTCGAACGGCACGCTCCTGTCCCCGACCTGCTGGCTCGTCTCGTGGCCCTTTCCTGCCACGACGACCACGTCCCCGCTCCTCGCGGAGCGCAGAGCGTGCGCGATCGCCTCCCGGCGGTCGAGCTCGACGCGGCAGGCCGCGCCCCCTCCGATCCCCGCGCGGATCTCGCCCGCGATCGCGGCCGCGGACTCGTGCCTCGGGTTGTCCGACGTCACGACGACGACGTCGGCGAGCCGCGCCGCGACCGCTCCCATCGCGGGTCGCTTCCCGCGGTCGCGATCTCCTCCTGCTCCGAACACGACGAGGACTCGTCCCGGCTGCTCCCCTGCCGCGTGGAGGCGGGACACGTCGTGCGCCCGACCGGTCGCGGCGCGCGCCGCGACGAGCACCTTCTCGAGCGCCGCCGGCGTGTGGGCGAAGTCGACGACGACCGTCACCCCGTCGAGGCTCTCCACGACCTCGAACCGCCCCGGCACCGGACCGGCCGCCGCGAGACCCGCGACGATCGCCTCCTCGCCCACCCCGAGCGCACGCGCCGCGGCGGCGGCCCCGAGCGCGTTCGCGACGTTGAACTCGCCCCCGATCGCGAGCTGCACGGCCCGTCCACGGAGCACGAACCGGCTCGAGGTCCGGCCGAGCTCGAGTTCCTCCGCGTCCGCCACCGAGTACGTGACCGTCTCGATCCCTGCCCTCTCGGCGAGGCGCCGCCCGTACTCGTCGTCCACGTTCACGACGGCGACCCTCGCGCGCCCGGGCTCGAACAGCCGCGCCTTGGCCGCGAAGTACGCCTCCATGTTCCCGTGGAAGTCGAGGTGGTCCTGGCTCAGGTTCGTGAACACGGCGACGTCGAACACCATCCCGTCCACCCGGTGCTGGAGGAGCCCGTGGCTCGTGACCTCGACCGCCGCCGCCGTCCGCCCCTCGCCGACGAAGCGCGCGAGCGATCGCTGGAGCTCCGGGGACTCCGGGGTCGTGCGCGGTCCGTCCAGCGTCCCGACGATGCCGGTCGGCATCCCCGCGCTCTCGAGTATCGACCGCACGAGGTGCGTCGTCGTCGTCTTCCCGTTCGTCCCCGTCACACCGACGACCCGGAGCGAGCGCGCCGGGTCCCCGTAGAAGGCGCACGCGGCGCGCGCCATCGCGGCGCGCGCCTCCCCGGGTGGCACGACGAGCTGCACCGCGCCGCTCGCGTCCTCGCCGAGCGATCGCTCGCTCACGAACGCGACCGCTCCCGTCCGTCGGGCGGCCGCCGCGTACGCGTGCCCGTCGGCGCGAGAGCCCGGCAGGCAGCAGAACAGCGACCCCGGGACGACGTCCCCGTCGCGGAACACGACTCCTGTGAGAGTGACCCCCGAGGTCGGTCCGAGGATCGCGAGCGGCGCGACCCGCTCGGCGACCACGTCGAGAGCCACGCTCCTTGGTTCCATCGCTACGGCGTCCTGCTCCTGGTCCACGACCGCGGCGCTCAGCCCGCCGGGCTCGCGGCCGTCGCCGGAGCGTACGGCGCGACGCCGAAGTGGCGGAGCGCGTACCGCATGATCTCCGCGAAAACGGGCGCCGAGACCGATCCCCCGTAGATCGGGGTCGGGCGGTTCAGCCAGACGATACCGCTCAGCTGGGGTGCCTGGGACGGGACGAACCCGACGAACGTCGCGTTCCACGCTCCGGGCACGTACCCGGTGCCCGTCGAGTTCACGACCTGGGCCGTTCCCGTCTTGCCGGCGACCTTGTACCCGGCGACGTGCGCGAGCACGGCGGTGCCGTCCTGCACGACGAGGTCGAGCATCGGCACAAGCTCGCGCACGGTCGACGCGTCGAGCACGCGCCGACGTGGCGAGGGCGGCAGCAGGTGCTCGACCCCGGTCGCGTTCGTCGTCCCCGCCACGAGCTCGGGCCGGATGAGGTACCCCCCGTCCGCGACGGAGTTGAACGCGTCGAGGACCTGCATCGCGGTGACCGCCTCGCCCGTCCCGATCGGGATCGAGCCGAGCGACGACCCGTACCAGGTCGCGGGCGTCCCGATGATCCCCGGCGACTCCCCCGGCCAGCCGAGCCCCGTCGGGGACCCGAACCCGAGCGTGCGAAGCGCCCGGTAGAGCCGCTCCGGGCCGAGGAGCCGGGAGACCTTGATCGTCCCCACGTTCGAGGACTGGGCGAGTATCTGGGTCGCGGGCATGACCTGCGTCGGGTGGAACTCCGCGTCCTGGAACCAGTACCCCCCGATGTCGATCTGGTACGGCACGACGAACGTCGAGCTCGGCGATATGAGGTGGTCCTGGAGCGAGAAGGAGAAGGTCGCGAGCTTCATGACCGACCCCGGTTGGTACACCGACGTGAGCGCGAGGTTCGACGCCGCCGGGACGATCGCGCCCTTCGGGCCCCGTGCGAGGTCCACCATCGCGAGGATCTGGCCCGTGTGCACGTCCTCTACGATCGCGACGCCCGTGCGGGCGTGGGACTGCACCATCTCGGCGGCCACGGCCTTCGTGGCCTCGACCTGGAGCGGCTCGTCGATCGTGAGGACGAGCCCCGTGCCCTCCGTCGGCGTGACCACGTGCTGGGGCGGAGCAGGGAGCGCGTCACCGGCGGCCGACTGTGCGACGACCTCGCTCCCCGCCCTCCCGGCGAGCTCGTGGTCGTAGGCGTACTCGATGCCCGCGTCGCCGTGCCCCGAGGAGTAGACACCGCCGAGCACCGGCTCGAAGAGCGACGGGTCGACGTACACGCGCTTCGGGTCCTGCTGGAAGGTGATCCCGTTGATCCCGAGCGCCGCGATCCTCGACTCGACCGCCGCATCGACCTGACGGGCGAGGACGACGTACCCGTTCCTCTGCGAGAGAGCGGCCACGAGCGTGGGGACGCTCTCGTGCAGGTCCGGCGCGAGCGACGCCGCCGCGGAGGCCGGCGATCCCACGATGAGGTCGTCGGCGACGACGTCGACCGTCGGCACCGACACGGCGACGAGCTGGCCGGTCCGGTCGTAGATCGCACCTCGCGTCGCGGGGAGGCTCACCTGCTGACGGATCTCGCTCGCCGCGTACGCCGCGTACCGGGAGGCGTTCAGCACCTGCACGACCACCATCTGCAGCACGAGCCCGACGAGGATGACCGCGATCCCGACCGCCACGATCCGGTGGCGGCGGATCCGGTGGCGATGGCGGTGGCGAGCGTGCTGCGCGGGGACGATCCCGGGACGCGGTGCGCGGCCGGCGGGAGCCCCCCGTGCGCTCGTGCTGCTCATCCCCGCGCACCCGACGACGGGACTGCCCCCGACACTCCCGACGTCGCAGCCGCCGGGGCGCCGGTGCGCCTCGCAGCCGCCGGGC
>JAJZBW010000163.1 GCA_021798745.1 Actinomycetes bacterium | reverse complement strand
GTCGTGGTCCTCGTGCTCGGGGCGCACCGCTCCGGTGTGCCGCTCGCCGCCACCGAGCTCGCACGGATGGGGGTGGGGCGCGGGGCGCTCGACGTCGAGGCGACCGCGGAGCTCTGCCGGCGCGCCCTCGAGACCCTCGGCGGCGCTCCCGGACGGCCTCCGGCGCTCGCGGCGGGGTGGGAGCTCGACGACGACCTCGAGGGACTCGCTGCCGACGTGCGGGCCCTCTCCGAGGCCAGCGCGGGTCCTCGCGGGTCGAGCGCCCTGCTCGCGGACGCCGAGCTGTGCGTGCTGCTCCCGCTCCTCCGGCGCGCGCTCGGGAGCCGTTTCGCCGCAGTGCTCCTGGTCCGCGAGCCCGCGGCCGCGGCCGCTTCGGGGGCCGGACGATCGCCCGACGACGCCCGCCAGATCGCGGCGGCGCTCGCGTCCCACGACCACTACCTCCGACAGGCGCTCGCGGGGCTGGCCGGGCTCCCCGTCCACGTCGCCCGCACAGAGGAGCTCCTCGAGGACGCGGAGGCCTTCGCGAAGTCGGTCGCCCGGTTCCTCGAAGAGTCCGGCGTCGAGACCGAACCGGACGACACGCACGACGGAGGGGCGGGACCCGGCGCGGACCGTCCCGCCGTCGGAGGCGCCCCGTCCGTCCCTTCCCCGGCGGCCGACGCCGTCGACCTCGCCCGGGGCCTCCTCCTGCCCGAGCACCTCCGGCTCGCGTCGGTCCTCGACGGGCTCGCCGGCTCCCACACGGTCCTCGATAGCGTCGACCCCGGGCCCCCGAGCGCATGGTCCGAGGCGCTCGTCGACGCGGAGCGGGACCTCGCCCACGTGTTCTCCGGCCTCGTCTGGGCGACGCGACAGCTCGAGCCGCTCGTGCGGATGGACCTCGGGGACCTCGCGTCTCGCCGGGACGGCCCCTCGGGCCCCGGCGAGCCCGAGCCGTCGGAGTCGCTCGACCCCGACGACGGCGGACCGTACCCGCTCAACGCGAGCGAGGACCGCCGCGCGTACCATCGGTGGCTCGAGGCCCGGCACCGCCCCGTCATCGTCGGCGGGGCGGGCGATCCTCCCCACCGTCGTGCGCTCACCCGAGCGCCTCGACGCTCGCGCACACCCCTCGTGAGCTTCGTGGTCCCCGTCTGGCGGACGCCGCTCTGGGTGCTCGAGAGGTGCGTCGGCTCGGTGCTCGCCCAGCACTCTCCGGACTGGGAGCTGTGCATGTGCGACGACGCGTCGGCGGACGAGGAGCTCGCCGCGTACCTCCGCTCCCTTCCGCGCGTCGACCGACGGATCCGGACCACCGTGCTCGAGTCGAACGGGGGGATCGCCGCTGCCTCGAACGCGGCCCTCGCGCTCGCGACCGGGGAGTTCGTCGGGTTCCTCGACCACGACGACGAGCTCGCGGGCCAGGCGGTCGCGCGGCTCGCGTCCGAGATCGCCCATGCGCCGGACGCGGACGTCCTGTACTCCGACGAGGACAAGATCGACGCCTCGGGGGAGTGCTTCGATCCGCTGTTCAAGCCCGACTGGTCCCCGGACCTGCTCCTCTCGTTCCAGTACGTCGGCCACCTCACGCTCGTGCGGCGCTCGCTCGTCTCCGAGCTCGGCGGGCTCCGCTCCGACTTCGACGGCAGCCAGGACTACGACCTCGTCCTGCGTGCGACCGAGCGGGCCCGGCGCATCGTCCACGTCCCCGACGTCCTCTACCACTGGAGGTCCCTCCCGGGCTCGGCCGCGAGCGACTCGTCCCGCGAGCTCGCGAAGCCCTGGGCCTACGAGGCGGGTAAGCGAGCGATCGAGGACGCTCTCCGTCGCAGGGGAGAGGACGCCGAGGTCACGTCGGACCCGCGCTTCGCCGGCCGCTACCACGTGCGCCGGGAGCTCCGGCGCGAGCCGACCGTGAGCATCGTCGTCCCGTTCCGCGACGAGCCCGGCCTGCTCGCGACGTGCTGCGAGTCGCTCCGCTCCGAGCCCGGGTACGGACGCGTCGAGCTCGTCCTCGTCGACAACGGGAGCGAGCTCCCCGAGACGGCCGCTCTCCTCGACCGGCTCTCGGCCGACCCGGACGTCCGGATACTGTCCTCCCCCGGTCCGTTCAACTGGGCGAGGCTCAACAACCTCGCCGTTCGCGAGGCCTCGGGCGAGGTCCTCCTCTTCTCGAACAACGACATCGAGGCGCGCGCGCCACGGTGGCTCCACGCGATGCTCGGGCACGCGCTCCGCCCCGAGGTCGGAGCGGTCGGCGCCCGGCTCCTCTACCCGGACGGAGCGATCCAGCACGCGGGGGTCGTCGTCGGGCTCGGGGGGATCGCGGGCCACGTGCTCCGCGGGCTGCCCGGCGAGCACCCGGGGTACAACTCGATGGCCCTCGAGACCCGCGACTGCTCGGTCGTGACCGGCGCGTGCATGATGGTCCGACGCGACACGTTCGAGTCCGTCGGAGGGTTCGACGAGGAGCTCCCGGTCGCGTTCAACGACGTCGACTTCTGCCTGAAGCTCCGCGAGCGGGGGCTGCTCGTCGTCTACACGCCGCTCGCCGAGCTCGTGCACCACGAGTCGCGAAGCCGGGGCCACACGGACGACCTCGCGGAGTCCCAGCGGATCCTCGACCGCTGGTCGCACGTGATCGTCGCCGGGGACCCGTACCTGAACTCGAACCTGAGCCACTGGAGATACTGGTGCCCCCTCTCGACCGCACAGGAGGACGATCGGTGGAACAACTACCTGGAGACGTCCGTCTCGACGCGCGGGCGGTCGTCGAGCAGCTCCGATCCATCGTGAGCAGCTCGCCGCGGGCCTACCCGCGGCAGTGGTTCCCGCAGGCGACCTTCGACGAGCTCCTCGTGAGGGCGGACCGCGAGCCGATCCACCTGCACCCGAGCCTCCACCACCTCCACCGCCACTGGCACATGACCCACGCTCGCAGCCTTCCCCCCCGTGGCTGGGGCCCGAAGTCGTTCGCGCGACGGCTCGTCGCCCGCTACGTGAACTCCGTCCTCGACAGGTACTTCGCCGAGGAGCAGGACTTCCGGGCCGCGCTCGCCCAGTCGATCGACGCGATCGCCTACCGGGTCGACGAGATAGCGAGCGCAGACCTCCGCTCGGTGCTCGAGCTCGTCCGCAACGACCTGCTGGACCTCACCCGATACATAGACGACCGGATCGACACCCGGCTCGGCGACTCATGAGGCGACGGTGACGCGAGGGGACGGAACCCGCGGGAAGGGGCGCGTCACCCTCGTCACGACGCACTGGGGCGATCCCGCGGACGAGGAGACCGAGGTCACGCGGCTCCTGGCGGGCGCTCTCGCACGCGGCGCGCGCGTCGAGGTCGTGCACCTCGTCGTCCCACCCGAGCGGCTCGGGACGGTCCGTGACAGCGTCTTCACGGTCCACCGCGTCCCGCTCCACGGAGCGCGCCCGCTCCGGTCCGGGCTCCTGCGGGGCGCCCTGTCCGTCCACGACGGGGGGCGCAGCGTGCCCGGAGTCGCCGCTGACCTGCTCGAGCGGCTCGCAGGCTCCGCCCCCGAGGCGCCCGCTGCGATCCAGTCGACGTCTCCGGACGCCGTCGTGCTCGCGGGCCACGACCAGCCGTTCGACCCGTCCGTCCTCGGCGAGCGCGGGGCCGAGGGGGCACCCCGGGTCGTCCTCCTCCCGTACGCGTCGGACCGGGTCCTCCTCAGCTCGCCCCCCCTCGCGCGCCTCGTCGCGCGCTCCGACGTCGTCGCGACCTCGCACTCGGGAGAGGAACGGGCGCTGCTCGCGACCCATCCCGGCGTCGCGGACCGGCTCGAGCCGCTCCGCCCCGCCTACAGCGTGAACCGCGGAGCGGCCGCGAACCGGCTCTTCGGGGTCCGGTTCTTCGGCACCTACGTGCTCACGATCCGCTGCTTCCCTCCCGGAGGGGGTCGGTGGGAGCGCTCTCTCACCCACGACGCGCTGCGCGCGACCGTCGGGGACGTCTCGGTCGCAGAGGTCGACGGGAAGAGGTGGAGGATCAGCGACCGGGAGAACACCCTCGAGCTCCCGGTGAGCCCGAGCCGCGTGAACCTCTGGCGGCTCATGTCCCACGCTCTCGCGACGATCGACCTCCGCCCCGCGGGTCCCCTCGGCCGGGAAGCCGTCGAGTCGATGCTCCTCGGAACCCCGGTGCTCGTGCCCGACCCGTCCGCGGCGAAGGAGCACGCGGCCGACGCGGACGGCGGCCTGTGGTACCGGGACCTCGGCGAGCTCGTCGACGCGGCGCGGGTGCTCACGGACCGTTCGATCCGCTCCCGGATCGCTGCCCAGGCACGGGCGTGGGCCGAGGCGAACCACGGCGACATGGACGCCTTCGTCGAACGCGCCCTCCGGGTCGTCCTCGGTCCGGGCCTCTAGCGGGGCCGGGCGAGGGACGACGGCGCTGCGTCCGCCCTGCAGCGACCGAGCAGCTCGGTCGCCATCCCGTCGAGGATGTCGGACTCGGATGCGACGAGCTCCTCGTGGCCGGTCGCGAGCATGACCCGCGCGAGCACGAGCGCCCCGCCCGCGAGCACGTCCGCCCTCTCGCGCTCGACGCCCGGCCGCGCGGCGCGCTCTGCGGTCGTCCGCGAGCAGAGGTCGTCCGCGAGCGCCACCACGCGGTCCCTGCGGAGCACCCGGTGGTGGACCGCCTCACGCTCGTAGTGGTCGAGCCCCGCGTCGAGCACCGCGAGCGCCGAGACCGTCCCGGCGACGCCGACCATGCGACGCGCCCCGCGAAGCGCGGGACGGTCCTGCAGCGCGCCGGCCACGAGCCGGTCGACGAGCCCCGACGCGGCCTCGATCTCGGCCGTCGCCGGGGGATCGGTCGCGAAGAACCTCTCGGTGACGCGCACGCACCCGACATCGAGCGACGCGACCGAGACGGACGAGGCGTCGCCCCCCTCCGCCACGACGAGCTCGGTCGAGCCCCCTCCCAGGTCCACGACGAGGTAGGGGCCGTCGGCCGGGTCGAGCTCGCCCGTCGCGCCCCGGTAGGACAGCAGACCCTCCTCCTCACCGCCCACGGGCTCGATCGGGACTCCGAGGACCGACCCTCCGGGCACGAGGAGCTCCTCCGAGTTGCGCGCGTCGCGTGCTGCCGACGTCGCTATCGCCCGGACGGCGACGACCCCGTGGGCGTCCATGACCTCGCGGAAGTCGCGGAGCGCCGAGAGGGTCCGCTCGACCGCCCCCTGCTCGAGGACGCCCGTCTCGTCCACGCCCGCTCCGAGCCGGGTGATCGTCATGCGCCGGTCGATCGTCTCTCCCGAGGCGTCCACCACGACGAGGCGCGTCGAGTTCGTCCCGCAGTCGACCGCGGCGACGGGCCCCTCGATCGAGCCCGCGATCTCGCCCGCGACCCATCGGCCGACCGGGTCCCGCCCGCCCGCCAGGTACCACGCGAGGTGGGCGTGGAGGCACTTCACCCCCGTCCGTGTCCCCCCGACGCCCCCGCTCGGCGCCGGTCCCGAGTGCCCGGAGGGGATCGCCGCGTCGCGCCCGGCCGCATAGCGCGCGTGCGCCGCCGCGACCGCCTCGGGCAGGACGGACTCCTCCGCGCGTCGAACGCCGCCCGCGGCCTCGAGCCGCCCGACCGCCTCGCGCTCCCTGTCCCCGACGAGCCAGTAGCGGGTCGGCATGGGCGTGCCGTCCCGCAGGAACGGAGCGTTCTCGATCACGACGGGCGCTCCCTCCCGCCCGCGGACCACGACCGCGAAGTCCCCGGAGACGGGACGCCCGAGGAGGCGCTCCACCGCGGCGACGTCCTCCGGCGACGGGCGCGCCCACCGGGAGCCACCCGCGTCGGGACCGTCGAGGGCGACCGACGTGACCAGCTCGGGGCGAGAGCGCCAGAGCACCTCCACGGGTCCGGTCAGCGGTAGCAGCGGCCACGCCTCGGCACCGATACGCACGAGCCCGACGGGACGCCCGGCCCAGGTCGCGACCGCGACCGGAGTGCGGGACGCACGCGCGAGCCGCCCCCACGTGCTCGGGTCCGCGACCGCGTCGGGCCCGGGACGGGGCAGCGACGCCGCGGAGGTCGCGACGACGACCGCGTCGTGCCCCGAGCGCGCGCACCAGTCGAGGGCGGCGCGGAGCGCGCTCGACTCGCTCGACTGCTCGGCTCCGTCGAGGAGCACGGTCGCCTCCGCCGGCGCGATCCCGGCGGACGACTCGTCCGCGACGACCACCACGACCTCGTCGAGCCCGGAGTCGACGGCCGCCCGCGCCGCGTGGCTCGCGCGCGAGTCCGTGCGGCTCCGTCGCCCGGACGGGACGGGCGGGCGCGACCCGCGGGCGGCCGGGCGGGCGGGATGCACGACTCCTGCGACGGTCACGGCCGAAGCGTAC
>JAJZBW010000162.1 GCA_021798745.1 Actinomycetes bacterium | reverse complement strand
CCCGACGACCACGACGACGAGGTCGAAGACGAGCATCAGCGACAGTCCCGAGAGGATCGGCCCGACGAGGATCGCGAACCGGCTCGTCGGGGTCACGCGGAAGCGCTCGATCACGCCGCCCTGGAGCTCGAAGATCGTGCTGAACCCCGCGCTGCTGCCGCTCGCGAACGCCATGAGCGACATGATCCCGGGGAGGAACAGCTCGAGCGCGATCCCCGTGCTCGGCGCATGCGTCACCTGCTTGAGCAAAGGGGTGAAGAGCGCGAGGTAGAGCACGGGCGTCGAGAACCCGACGAACAGCCACACGGGGTTGCGGAGCATCTGGACCGTGTAGCGCTTGTACAGGAGTCCGATGTCGGTCGCGAGCTTCATGCCGCAGTCTCCGATCCCCGGGGCCCCGCGTCGCGGAGCGACCGGCCGGTCTGTCTGAGGAAGACGTCGTCGAGAGTCGGCTCGGAGAGGTTGATCGTGCGGAGCTCGATCGACGCGGCGTCGAGGAGGCGCAGCATCGCGGGTAGCGCTGCAGCTCCGTCCTCGACGTAGAGACGGAGCCCCTCCTCCTCGACGGCCACCTCCCGCACGTAGGGCTCACGCTCGAGAAGGCTCGCGGCGCGCCGCGCGGCCTCGTGACCGCCGTGCACGGACACCACGACCGCATCGCCCGCGACCTCGCGCTTGAGGTCCCGGGGCGTGCCCTCGGCGACGATCTCGCCGTGGTCCATGATCACGAGGCGGTCGCAGAGCGCGTCGGCCTCCTCGAGGTAGTGGGTCGTGAGGAAGACCGTGGTCCCCCGGTCGCGGAGCGACTCGATCTGCACCCAGAGGTTCGCCCGGTTCTGCGGGTCGAGGCCGGTGGTCGGCTCGTCGAGGAAGAGCACCTCGGGCTCGTGGACGATGCCCATCGCGATGTCGAGGCGACGGCGCTGCCCACCGGAGTACGTGCGGACCTTCCGCTCCGCGAACTCCGCGATGTCGAGCGCGTCCATGAGCCGGTCGGCCCGCGAGGTGACGGTGTCGCGGTCGTCGCCGTAGAGGCGCCCCTGGAGGACGAGGTTCTCCCTCCCGGTCGCGAGCTCGTCCGCGCCGCCGAGCTGGCTCACGTATCCGATGCGTGCGCGGACCTCCCTCGGCGACCGACCGACGTCGAGACCGGCGACGATCGCGGTTCCCTCGTCGATGGGCAGCAGTGTCGTGAGCATCCGCAGCGTCGTCGTCTTGCCTGCTCCGTTCGGGCCGAGGAAGCCGAAGATCTCGCCCCGGCCGACGGAGATGCTCACCCCGCGGACCGCCTGCACGGGGCCGTGCTTCGAGCGGAAGCTCTTTCACAGGTCCGTCGTGCTGATGATCGGGTCCATCGCGACCTCTTCCTCCTGCTAGTCGGTCTTCTCGGCACGGTGCCCGACGTCGTGCACGCCGAGCCCGGGGAGAGGGACGGGCGTGGGGCGGCCCGGGTCCGCGAACACCGCGCGCCACCAGTCGCTCCCGTCGAGCGTCCCCGTGCGGATCTCCTCGACGAGCCGGACGACGTACTCGTGCTCGGCGTGCAGGAGCGCTCCGCGGTACTCGGCCTCTACCCAGAGGAGCCGGGGGATTCCCAGCCTGTCCACGTGCTCACGGGCCGCGTCCCCGAGAGCGAGCTGGATCTCGAGGCGCTGGATCCTCTCCTCGAGGAGAGCGACGGCCTCGCCCGGGGCGAGCGCCGGGAGGAAGGACAGGGCGGCCTCGAAGCTCGGGTACTCCTTCGACGGGATCGACACGAGCTCGGCGAGCCACTCGTGCATCTCCGCGCGACCCGCCGCGGTGAGCTCGTACACGGTGCGCTCGGGCAGCCGGCCCTCCCGTTCCGTCTCGACCGGCGCGACGAGCCTCCGCCGTTCGAGCGAGGCGACGACCGCGTAGAGCGACCCGTAGTTCAGCCGGACGCTCTCCTGCTTGTGGCGCTGGCGGAGCGTCGACGCGACCTCGTAGGGGTGCATGGGCCGCTCGAACAGGCAGATGAGCACCGCGAGAGCGAGCGGGTTGCTCCGGTTGCGACCCGACATCGCGCCTCTCGTCCTCTCCTCGGCCCCGGCCTTGTATACTCTGCGCAGAGTACCCGAACGAGAGGTGATGGTCAACGGGCCGATCCCCGGGGATGCTGGGCAGCGGATCGGACGACTCGCCGCCCGGGGTGCGGGTCCGAGGTGCCCGGGCGGGACGGCCCGGTCCACGCGTGCCTCACGGCCGCTCCGGCGTGCTGGGAGCGCTACGGAGCCCTCGAGGAGTGCGAGGCCGGGCGGGCGCGCGCGACGCGGCCGTTCGTGAGATGGCACAGGTGACGTGGTCCGCCTGGCGTGAGCACCACGGCACCGTGCGGGCGGCTCGCTACGGGCGCGTCGCACGCAGACCTCGACGTCGCGTGCCACCCGGGGAGCGCTGTCTCGGAGATCACGGACCGGACGGGCCTACCCGAGAGCCACGCGTGCCCGCGCGCGTGCGTCGCGTCCGCCCGTGCGCGGTACGGGAGGCGTCGGGGGAGCGCCGCGCCGGGTGGGAGGCGAGGTGACGCGAGACGCGCGCCCGGACGAACGGACGCGCGCGCTCAGGTGACAGCACGTAAGCGCGGGCGACGCGCGAGGGGGACTTACGACCGGTGTTTGCCGGGATCCCTCTGCTGTGGGAGTCTCGCGGCACGGGCCGCAGCGGGACGCGGCGGCTCTGGCTGCCGACCTGCAGGAGGGAACTCGATGGCCGCTCTCGCCCGCTGGTGCTTTCGCCGCCGCGCGCTCGTGCTCGTCGCGTGGCTCGTCGCGCTCGTCGTCGTCGGCGGGATCGCGCACTCGGTGGGGTCGACGTACACGAACAACTTCTCGTTCCCGTCGACCGACTCGAGCAAGGCGCTCGACGTCGTGAAGGCGAACTTCCCCTCCCAGAGCGGCGACAGCGAGCAGATCGTGGTGCAGGCGAGGTCCGGCACGCTCCGCGCCCCGGCAGTCGAGGCGGCGATCGGGACCATGCTCGGGAAGGTCGCGCGGCTCCCGTTCGTGACGACGGTCACCTCCCCGTACCTCACGGGGCTCGTGTCGCGTGACGGGACGATCGGGCTCGCGACCGTGCAGCTCGACGCGCAGGCGCAGAACGTCCCGACATCCGAGGTGCAACGACTGATAGAGGTCGCGCAGCGGTCCGACCCGGGACTTCTCGACGTGCAGCTCGGAGGCGCGGCGATCCAGAGCGGTGAGAACCAGGGAGGGGGCTCATCGGACTTCCTCGTCGGCGCGCTTCTCGCGCTCCTGGTGCTCTGGTTCGCCTTCCGGAGGTCGCTGCTCGCGGCCGTGCTCCCGCTGCTCTCCGCGGTCGTCGCGATCGGGATCGGGACCTCGCTCATCGGGATCCTGTCCCACGCGTTCAGCGTCCCGCAGTTCGCGACCCAGCTCGCCGAGCTCATCTCCCTCGGGGTCGGCGTCGACTACGCGCTGTTCATCGTGAGCCGCCATCGTCGCGAGCTGCTCGGAGGGCGCTCGCCGGAGGATGCCGCCGTGAGGGCGCTCGACACGTCGGGCCGGGCGGTGTTCGTCGCGGGGCTCACGGTCTGCATCGCGCTGCTCGGGATGTTCGCGCTCGGTCTCACGTTCCTCTACGGGGTGTCCCTCGGGGCGGCGTTCGTCGTGGTGCTCACGATGCTCTCGTCGCTCACGCTCCTCCCGGCGATGCTCGGCTTCTTCGGCGACCGGGTGCTCGGTCGCCGAGACCGTCGTGCCCGTCGGGCGGAGCCTTCGGCGGCGACCGGCGGGCGGTCGGGAGCCGACCGGGGGGCGAGCCCGTTCTGGACCTGGTGGGCGACGGTCGTGGAGCGCCGGTCGGCGGTGCTCGGACTCGCGAGCCTCGCGGTCGTCGTCGTCGTCGCCCTTCCGTTCTTCGGGATCCGCCTCGGGCTCGCCGACTCGGGCGAGGACCCGTCGGGCTCGACGACCCGTCTCGCGTACGACCTGCTCGCCAAGGGGTTCGGGCCGGGGTTCAACGGGCCGCTCCAGGTCGTCGGGAAGATCACGGCACCCGGGGACCTCGCTCGCTTCGAGTCGTTCGTCGGCGGGCTCTCGCACGAGCCGGGCGTCGCCCGGGTGCTCGCGACGCGTACGAGCCCGAACGGGCGCGCCGCGGTGTCCGTCGTCTACCCCGCGTACAGCCCGCAGGCACCCCAGACCGACGCGCTCGTGAACCGGATCCGCTCGGAGGTCCCGGCCGCGACGGCGGGATCGTCGCTCGCGATCCACGTCGGCGGCGAGACGGCAGGAGGGATCGACTTCTCGAGCGTCCTCGCAGCGAAGATCCCGCTGTTCGTGGTCGTGATCGTCGTGCTCGCGTTCGTGCTGCTCGCGGCCGTGTTCCGGAGCCTGCTCGTTCCGCTCATGGCGTCGGTGATGAACGTCCTCTCGATCGGGGCCGCGCTCGGCGCGATCACGGCCGCGTTCCAGTACGGGTGGCTCCGGCCCGTGCTCGGGTTCGCGAAGGCGGGCCCGATAGAGGTCTACCTGCCCGTCATGATGTTCGCGGTCCTGTTCGGGCTCTCGATGGACTACGAGGTCTTCCTCGTGAGCAGGATGCACGAGGAGTGGGTGACGAGCGGGGACAACGCGCGCGCCGTTCGACGCGGCCAGTCCGAGACCGGTCGGGTGATCACGGCGGCGGGGCTGATCATGATCCTCGTGTTCCTGTCGTTCAGCCTCATCAACAACGCGCTCGTGATCCAGGAGTTCGGAGTCGGGTTCGCGGTCGCGATCGTGATCGACGCGTTCCTCGTGCGGACGGTCCTCGTCCCGGCGCTCATGCACGTGCTCGGGACGCGCAACTGGTGGCTCCCGTCGTGGCTCGACCGGACGCTTCCGACGTTGCGCATAGAGGCGGGCGACCTCGTGGAGCCCGGTCGGGAGCCGGAGGTCGCGCCCGTGCCGACGGCGGCCCCCTGAGGCATCTCGCGCCCGGCGGGCGCGACGCGGCCCGGGGTCCGCGCCGCGTGGCATCATCTCGGCGATGGCGGGCGAACGCGACGGCGAGCGACGCCTCGAGGACCTCGCGAGGCTCCGGCGGGTGCGGGACCGGATCGACCGGGAGTACGCGGGGCCGCTCGACGTCGAGGAGCTCGCGCGGGGCGCGTGCATGTCCTCCGGCCACCTGACACGCGAGTTCGGTCTTGCGTACGGGGAGTCGCCGTACTCGTACCTCATGACGCGTCGCGTCGAGCGGGCGATGGCGCTGCTGCGCCGGGGGGATCTCGGGGTGACCGAGGTGTGCTTCGCGGTCGGGTGCGCATCGCTCGGGACGTTCAGCACCCGGTTCAGCGAGCTCGTCGGGATGCCGCCGAGCGAGTACAGACGGCGCGAGGCGCGTGCGACCGAGGGAATGCCGTCGTGCGTCGCGAAGCAGGTGACGCGTCCGGTGAGGAGGAGAGCGGTCAGGAACCGAGAGGAGCGGGCGGTCGCGCGGTCCTAGGGCCGCGCGCATGGACGCCACGATCTGCTCGGGCTCGTCCCGCGACCGCACCCGGGTCACCGAGGACGGGCGTCGAGCTCCCGAGCGCGGCAGTCCGCTCGCTACGCTCCCTCGTATGTCCCATCCGATACTCCAGACGGTCCCTCTCGGCGGCACGTGGGGGACCGCGGACCCGTTCTTGCTCTGCGTCCACCACCTCGACGACTACCCCCGGGGCAACGCGAGGCTCGGGCCGGACGCGTCTCTCGGGTCGCGCGAGATCGGGAGGGACTTCTCCGGCGCGGACGGGTGGAGCATGTACCACGGGTGCGTCGTTCCGGGCTTCCCCCAGCACCCCCACCGGGGGTTCGAGACGGTCACGTTCGTGCGTCGCGGGCTCGTCGACCACTCGGACTCGCTCGGTGCGACCGCTCGCTACGGGCGGGGCGACGTCCAGTGGCTGACAGCCGGGTCGGGGATCGTCCACTGCGAGATGTTCCCTCTCGTCGACCCCGTCGAGCCGAACCCGCTCGAGCTGTTCCAGATCTGGCTCAACCTCCCCGAAGGGGACAAGATGGTCGACCCGTACTTCACGATGCAATGGGACGAGGAGATCCCACGGCACTCGTGGACCGACGACGAGGGCCGCCGGGGGGAGGTCACCGTCGTCGCGGGGGAGCTGGGTGGCGTCGCGCCGCTCGCCCCGCCGCCCGACTCGTACGCGTCGCGGCGGGACGCGGACGTCGCGATCTGGCAGCTCGTGGTCGGCCCGAGCGCGCGCGGGGAGCTCCCTCCGGCGTCGTCCGCGAGGACCGTACGGACCGTGTACGTGTTCTGTCAATGGCCAAGTTGCAGTACCCGCTGGTGGCCAAGAAAAGTCCCCACCCCTCGCGCGGTGATTCAGCTTGATTTCGCGGAGAGGCGGCCTCCTCT
>JAJZBW010000161.1 GCA_021798745.1 Actinomycetes bacterium | reverse complement strand
CTGGTCGTGCCGCGCGGGGCCGGCCCGCGCCGCGCGCCGGGGCACGGGGTCACAGACCGAGCCTCCCGGCGAGGCCGATCCTCTGGACCTTGCCCGTCGGCCCCTTCGGGATCTCCCGGACGAGGACGATTCGACGCGGGACCTTGAAGGCGGCGAGCCGCGCCCGGACGTGGTCGCGCAGCTCCGACTCGGTCGCGTGCGCGCCGTCCGCGAGCACGACGGCGGCGCCGACCTCCTCGCCGAGAGCCCCGTGGGGGATCGCGAACGTCACGGCCTCGGCGACGCCGGGGTGCCCGAGGAGCACCTCGTCCACCTCGACGGGGGAGACCTTCTCCCCTCCGCGGTTGATGATCTCCTTCAGCCGGCCGGTGAGGAAGAGGAACCCGTCGCCGTCGAGCATCCCCTCGTCGCCCGTGCGGAACCAGCCGGAGGTGAAGGCGGCCGCGTTCGCCTCCGGGTTCGCCTCGTACCCGTCGACCACGGTCGCCCCGCGGATCGCGACCTCGCCGCGCTCGCCCGGCGCGAGGGGCTCGCCCGAGCCGTCGAGCACCGCGACCTCGATACCCGTCGCGACCCCCACGGAGCCCGGCTTGCTCCGGCCGGGAGGAAGGGGGCTCGAGGTCATCTGGTGCGACGCCTCGGTCATCCCGTACGCCTCGACCACGGGGGCGCCGAAGAGCGACGCGAGCGCCTCGCGCACGGGACGCGGCATCGCTGCGGAGGAGGAGCGCACGAACCGGAGCGACGTCCTGCGAGGGCCGGGAGAGCGCGCGAGCACCATCTGGTGCATCGTCGGCACCGCGCTGTAGTAGGTCGGCGCGAGCTCGTCGACCCAGCGGTGGAACGCGAACGCGTCGAACCCGGGGGTGCACACGACCGACGCCCCGGCTCCGAGCGGCGCGAGCAGACCGGCCATGATCCCGTGGATGTGGAACAGGGGCATGACGTTGAGCGAGCGGTCGGACGTGTCGAGCCCGAGCGACGCGGCGATGTTCCGGGCCGAGCTCGCGAGGTTGCGCTGGCGGAGCGGGACGATCTTCGGCCGCGACGTCGTGCCGGACGTGTGGAGCACGAGCGCGTGGTCCTCGGGAGACGGCCTCCTCTGGTCGGCACCGACGCCGCCCGCCGCGTCGATCTCGATGTCGAGGCCCGTGCCTCGCACGGACAGCACGCGCGCGCCCGGGGGTGCCGCGGCGTGCGCGGCGGGGGCTCCCCCGTCGAGCGTCACGAGAGCCCGCGGCCGGAGGTCGTCGAGGTAGAAGCGGAGCTCCTCCTCCCGGTACGCGGGGTTGAGAGGGGCCGCGCACCCCGTCGACATCACCGCGAGCAGCACGAGCGCGATCTCCGGGCCGTTCGGGAGCACGACCGCGACGCGATCCCCCGGCCCGATCCCGGCGGCACGCAGCGCGCCGGCGAGCGCGTCGACTCGTCCTCGGAGCGCGTCGCGGTCGAGGACGGCGCCTTCGACGGTCGAGATCGCCGGCCCGGGCCCGCCGCCGTCGAGAAGCCCGGCCACGGTGTCCCGAGGCACGGCGCCTCCTGCCACGGGAGCTCCTGCCACGGGGCCGCGGGGGGAGCCGTCCGAGCGGGAGCTCCCGACCATCTCGTCCATCGGAGCGACCCCTCCCTCTCCCGGGGCGGCGCCCCGGGAGACATGATCGCGCCGGCCGGGCCGGTTCCGGCAGACGGGACCGGGCCGGGAGCGGGACGCCTCTCTGCTGTAATGAGCGCGTGCGCGTGTGCGTGGTGGGGGCGGGGGCGATCGGGGGGCTCCTCGCGGTGCGGCTCGCGCGGGCCGGCGAGCAGGTGAGCGTCGTCGCGCGCGGCGAGAGCGTCGGGGCGATCCGGGAGCGGGGGATGCGACTCGTCGAGCCCGACGGGTCGGTGCTCGTCGCGACGGGCATCGAGGTGTCCGACGACCCGGGTGCGCTCGGCGAGCAGGACCTCGTCGTGCTCGCGCTGAAGGCGCACCAGATCGAGTCGCTCGCCGAGCGCCTGCCCGCGCTCTACGGCGACGGGACCGTCGTGCTCCCGCTCCAGAACGGGGTGCCCTGGTGGTTCTTCCAGCGGTTCCCCGGTCCGTACGCGGGTCGCCGCATCCGCTCGCTCGACCCGGACGGCACCCTCGAGCGGGCGATCCCCGTCGAGAGGATCGTCGGGGCGATCGCGTACCCGGCGGCCGAGCGCGTGGGCCCCGGCGAGGTGCGGCT
This sequence comes from Actinomycetes bacterium, assembly GCA_021798745.1. Classification (GTDB taxonomy): domain Bacteria; phylum Actinomycetota; class Acidimicrobiia; order Acidimicrobiales; family Bog-793; genus JAJZBW01. The sequence goes on along the minus strand of JAJZBW010000161.1, from coordinate 4,179 downwards.
CGTCGAGGGCGACCGTTTCCCGGTCGGAGAGCTCGGGGGGGAGCGGAGCGAGCGGGCAGAGGCGATCTCCCGGGCGCTCGCCGGAGCGGGGTTCACGTCGCGCGTCCTCACGGACATCCGGTCCCACCTGTGGGTGAAGGCGTGGGGGAACCTCGCGTTCAACCCCGTGAGCGCCCTCACGGGCGCGACGCTCGGGGAGATCTGCCGCTTCCCGGCGACCCGTGCGCTCGCCGCCCAGATGATGGGCGAGGCCGCAGAGATCGCCGACCGGCTCGGGCTCCGGCTGCGGGTCTCGGTCGAGCAGCGGATCGCGGGTGCCGAGAAGGTCGGGGAGCACCGCACGTCGATGCTCCAGGACCTCGAGGCGGGACGCCCCCTCGAGGTCGCTCCGCTCGTCGGGGCGTTCGTCGAGCTCGGCGAGCTCACGGGGACGCCCATGGCGGCCACCGAGGCCGTGCTCGCGCTCGTGTCGCTCCTCGACGCCCGGCAGGGCGGCGCAACGGGCGCGACGTGACCGCGACCGACGGTCGGTCGGCCCGGAGGTCGGCAGCGCGGACCGCGTCGGCGCGGCGCGAGGGAGAGGACAGGTGATGGGCGAAGCTCCCGGAGAGGCACGGGTGGAGGCGAGCGGGCTGCAGGTCGCGCGCGTCCTCTACGAGTTCGTGGACGAGGAGGCGACGGCGGGCTCGGGGACGACCTCGGAGGAGCTGTGGGCGGGCGTCGCGGAGTCGGTGCGGACGCTCGGGCCGCGCCACCGCGAGCTGCTCGCGGCACGGGCCGCGATGCAGGGCGCGATCGACCGTTGGCACCTCGGGCGGGCGGGTTCGCCCCACGACCCCGTCGCGTACCGGGCGATGCTCGAGTCGATCGGGTACCTCCTCCCGGAGGGGGACCCGTTCTCGGTCACGACATCCGGGGTGGACCCGGAGATCGCCCACGTGCCCGGCCCGCAGCTCGTCGTCCCGTCGACGAACGCCCGTTACGCGCTGAACGCGGCGAACGCGAGGTGGGGCTCCCTGTACGACGCGCTGTACGGGACCGACGCGCTCGGCGAGCCTCCTTCGGACGGCCCGTACGACCCGGGGCGCGGCGCGAGGGTCGTCGCGTGGGCGCGCGCCTTCCTCGACGACGTCGTGCCGCTCGCGGGGGGCTCGCACGCGGACGTCGCCTCCTACCGGGTCGCCGCGGGCGGCCTCGAGGCCGAGCTCCTCGACGGGTCCCGTCGCGAGCTGCGCGACCCGTCCGTGCTCGTCGGGTACCGGGGCGACCCGAGAGAGCCGTCCGCGGCGCTGCTCGAGCACCACGGCCTCGGGATCGAGATCGCTCTCGACCGAGCGCACCCGGTCGGGGCGGTCGACCGTGCCGGGGTGTCGGACGTGCTGCTCGAGGCGGCGGTCACGACGATCGTGGACTTCGAGGACTCGGTCGCGACAGTCGACGCCGCGGACAAGGTCGCCGCCTACCGGAACTGGCTGGGCCTCATGACCCGCGAGCTCGAGGAGACCGTGACGAAAGGCGGGAGCACCTTCGTGCGCCGGCTCGCCGCGGACCGCGTGTACACGGCGCGCGACGGCTCCGAGCTCGTGCGGCGCGGACGCGCGCTCCTGCTCGCGCGGAACGTCGGCCACCTCATGACCACCCCCGCGGTGCTCGACGCGAGCGGCGAGGAGATCCCCGAGGGGATCCTCGACGCGTTCGTGACGGTGCTCGTCGCGTCGCACGACCTCCGACGCCCCGTTCACGACCGGAACTCCCCGGCCGGGTCGGTGTACGTCGTGAAGCCGAAGATGCACGGGCCGGAGGAGGTCGCGCTCGCCGACGCGCTGTTCACCGCGGTCGAGCAGGTGGTCCGACTTCCCCGGGACACGGTGAAGATCGGGATCATGGACGAGGAGCGGCGCACGAGCCTCAACCTCGGCGAGTGCATCCGCGCCGCGAGGTCTCGTGTCGCGTTCATCAACACGGGCTTCCTCGACCGCACGGGAGACGAGATCCACACGTCGATGCACGCCGGGCCCATGGTCCGCAAGACGGACATGCGTGCCGAGCGGTGGATCTCCGCGTACGAGGACTGGAACGTCGACACCGGGCTCGCTCGCGGGCTTCGCGGCCGGGCGCAGATCGGGAAGGGCATGTGGGCGGCGCCGGACCGCATGGCGGACATGCTCGAGCAGAAGATCGCGCATCCGCTCGCGGGCGCGAGCTGCGCATGGGTTCCCTCGCCGACGGCGGCGACGCTGCACGCGACCCACTACCACCGCGTCGACGTGGGGGCGCGACAGGACGCCCTCGGCGGGTCCCGGCGCGCCTCCCTCGACGACCTCCTTTCGATCCCGCTGTCGAACGCACGCCCGTGGTCCGAGGAGGAGAGGCTCGCGGAGGTGGACAACAACGTCCAGGGGATCCTCGGGTACGTCGTCCGCTGGATCGACCAGGGGGTCGGCTGCTCGAAGGTCCCCGACGTGAACGGGGTGGGACTCATGGAGGACCGCGCGACCTGCCGGATCTCCTCCCAGCACGTCGCGAACTGGCTCCTCCACGGGGTCGTGAGCGAGGAGAGCGTGCGCGACGCGTTCCGGCGGATGGCGGCGGTCGTGGACGCGCAGAACTCCGGCGACCCGGGGTACGCGCCGATGGGGCCCTCCTACGACGGGTGCGCGTTCCGCGCCGCGAGCGACCTCGTGTTCTCGGGCGTCGGGCAGCCGTCCGGCTACACCGAGCCGATACTCCACTCGTGGCGCGCCCGGAGGAAGGCCGAGCTCGCGGGGGAGCCCGAGGCGGGCGCGGGTCGCGCGCCCTGACGGCGCGCAAGAGGCCGATGCCGGCTCAGGGGCGGACCGGACCGGTCGGCCAGAGCTTCGCCCCGAGCCCCGAGGCGCGCGCGACCGGGTGGGAGATCGCGGCGCGCCACGACTCCTCGGACGCGACGACCGTCACGCTCGCCCGGGAGCGCGTGACGGCCGTGTAGAGGAGCTCGCGCGTGAGGACGGGCGACGGGGGCGGCGGGAGCATGACGACGACTCGCTCGAACTCGGAGCCCTGGGCCTTGTGGACGGTCGTCGCCCACCACGTGGAGAGAGCGGGGAGCTGGGACGGGGCGAACGCGCGAAGGCCCGAGCTCCCGGGGAAGACGACCGACGCACGCCCCGCCCGGAGCATCGTGATCCCGACGTCGCCGTTGAACAGCCGGTTGCCGTAGTCGTTCTCGGACACGACGACCGGGCGGCCCGCGTACCAACCACTGCCGACCCCCGCGCCGGGCAGCTCCTGCGAGACGAGCTGCTCGACGCGTGCGGTGACGGACGTGACCCCGAGCTGGCCGGCGTTCGCGGCGCAGAGGACCTTGAGCTCGCCCGCGCGGGAGAGCGCGCCGGCTGCGTCGCCGTCGCGAGCCGCCCGGACTGCGTCGAGCGCCTGCAAGGCGACCGAGCGCTCGACGGCTGCGAGGCGAGCGTGGTCCTCGGGGTCGACCCACTCGAGAGCCCGCTCCTCCCCGTCTCGTGCGAGCGCGAGCGCACGCGACGTGTCGCCGTCACGTATCGCGTCCGCGAGCGCCGCGAGGGCGGACCCCGCCCCGAACCGGTGGACGCGCTCGAGCCGCACGACGGCGCCCGCGAGCGGCCCCGCGGCGCCTCCACGACCCGCGGGGCCCACGATCTCCCCGAGCACCGCTCCCGCCTCGACGCTCGCGAGCTGGAACGGGTCGCCGACGAGCATGACCGACGCGTCGGGGCGGACCGCGTCGAGGAGCCGCGCCATGAGCGGGAGCGACACCATCGACGTCTCGTCCACCACCACGAGGTCGTGGGGGAGCCGATCCCGGGCGTCTCGCGCGAAGGACCCGTCCGGGCGGCCGCCGAGGAGCCGGTGGATCGTGGACGCCTCCGCGGGCAGCTCCGGGTCGCGGTCCCCGGAGGCGTGGGGGCGCGCGACGAGCTCCGCCCGCACGGACTCCGTGAGGCGCGCCGCGGCCTTACCGGTCGGGGCCGCGAGAGCGACCTTGACGCGTCGGCCGGACCGGGCCGCGAGATCCTCCGTCGCGACGAGCACGCGTGCGACGGTGCGCGTCTTTCCCGTCCCGGGGCCCCCGGCGACGACCGCGAGGCGGCGGGTGAGCGCGAGGAGCGCCGCCTCGCGCTGGCGGTCGGGCTCGCCGCGGACCGCGCCGCCGAACAGCCG
>JAJZBW010000160.1 GCA_021798745.1 Actinomycetes bacterium | reverse complement strand
GGGGCGCGGCGCGCCGCGCCCCCGCGGCCGGATCCTCGGCCCATGGATCAGGCCTGGCCGACGCGGCAGCGCTGGCGTCCGAGACCGTCCGCTGCGAGCTCGACGACGTCACCCGCCGTGAGGAAAGGGACGTCCGGGTGGCCGAGAGACACTCCCGCCGGGGTGCCGGTGTTCACGATGTCCCCGGGCTCGAGGACCATGAACTGCGAGAGGTACCACACGACGTGGTTCACCCCGAAGATCATGTTCGCGGTCGTCCCGTTCTGGCGCGTCGTCCCGTTGACCGCGAGCTCGAGGCCGATCGACTGGGGATCGGCGATCTCGTCGCGCGTCGCCACCCACGGGCCGAACGGGTTGAAGGTCTCGCACGACTTCCCCTTCACCCACTGCCCACCGCGCTCGGTCTGGAACTCCCGCTCGGAGACGTCGTTCGAGATCGCGTACCCGGCGATGACCGACGGGGCGTCGTCCGGGGAGCCGAGGTAGCGGGCTCGGGCGCCGATGACGACGGCGAGCTCCACCTCCCAGTCGGTCTTCTGCGAGAGACGGGGCACGAGGATCTCGTCGTAGGGGCCCACGAGGCAGTTCGGGGCCTTCATGAACACGACGGGCTCAGTCGGGATCGGGCTCCCCGTCTCGCTCGCGTGGTCCTTGTAGTTGAGGCCGATGCAGACGATCTTCTCGGGCTTGTGCAGCGGCGCCCCGACGCGCCGCCCGTCGCGCATCTCGAACGCTCCGCTCCCGGTCCACTCGCCGAGCGCAGGGAGGGAGCCGTCGGCGACGGCGCGCTCGATCGCCCCTCGTGACCCCGGTGCGGGGAGCCCTCCGGCGATCTCCACGTCGAGGCCCGACAGGTCGCGGACGATCCCCGCTCCGTCGAGCACCGCGGGCCGCTCCGACCCCTTCGCGCCGACCCTCATGAATCGCATGCGACGCACCCTCCTCCTGTCCACGCGCCGGGGCGCCGCCGGCCGGCGAGCCCGCCCGGCGCACCGAGCTTGCCAGGTCCGCTCGTCCGCTTCGACTCGGCGGCGGCTACGCCGCCGGACAGGGTCGGCGGCGGGCTCGCACGCAGCTCGTGGGCCCTCGGCGAGCGCTCCGTGGCGCCATGCTCTCGCTCGGCGCCGAGGCGGCGGAGCCCCCGCCTGCACGGGAGGAGACCGCGTGCGGGAGCGAGCCGCCGGCCGTGGTGCGTCGGGCGCCCGGCCTCGGAGGTCAGGCGACGGCGGCCATCGCGACGAGCCCGTGGACGGCGCCCGCGCACGCCCGGTCGACCTCGACCTCGCCGACCGACCGGCTCACGCCGACCGCGTGGTGGACGGCCCTCGCGAAGCTCGCGATAGCTATCTCCGCGGCCCGCGTCGCGGCAGGACGCGGCCCGCGGGACGCGCGCTCGGCGGCGATGGCCCCGTGGAGGATCTCCTGGACTCCCCGAACGACGCTCCGGTCGAGAGCCGCTGCGTCCGGACCAGGGCCGTCGCCCGAGGGGACGAGCGAGTCGAAGCATCGGCCGAATCGCTCGAGGCGCCCCCCGTCGGACCCGGTCGCCTCGTGGCCCCAGCTCGACACGGCGCGCATCGCGCGGGAGATCGCGACACGGAGCGCCTCGTCGTGCACGGGAGTCGCCTCGACCGCGACGTCGAGAGCAGCGCCCGACCCGATCGCCGCGGCGCGCAGCCGCGCGACGTCGCGCCCGTCGTTCGCGGTCCCCTCGACGTCTGCCCAGGGGATCCGGTCGTGGCGGTGGCGGACCGGCACGACGGCCTCGATCGTGAGCGCGTAGTCCGCGAGGAGAGGGCTCACGGAGTCGCCGAGACGGTCGATCTCTTCGAGCGCCTCCTCGAGAGCGACGAGCGAGACGAGCAGGGTGACACGGGTCGGGAGGGACGGACCCTCGTCGCCGGACGTCCTGCTGTCACGAGACCGCGTGCCCACGGGTCCGCTAACGGACCCCCGCGACCGCTGTTGAGGGGAGCAGGGAGGAGGCGAGCGCGTCCCCGTCCGGCTCGCGTCCGCGTGTCACTCCACCTCGGAGAGCGCCTCGGCGAACTGGGCAGAGTAGAGGCGCGCGTAGGCCCCGCCCGCGGCGAGCAGCTCCGCGTGACGTCCGCGCTCGACGATCTGCCCGTGCTCCATCACGAGGATCACGTCGGCGTCCCGGATCGTCGAGAGCCGGTGCGCGATCACGAAGCTCGTGCGCCCGGAGCGGAGGGCGTGCATCGCGTGCTGGATCAGGAGCTCGGTCCTCGTGTCCACCGAGCTCGTCGCCTCGTCGAGGATGAGGATCGCGGGCTCGGCGAGGAACGCCCGGGCGATGGTGATGAGCTGGCGCTCCCCGGCGCTCACCGACGACCCCTCCTCGTCGATCGTCGTGTCGTACCCGTCGGGGAGCGTCCGGACGAAGTGGTCCACGTGGGTCGCGAGCGCGGCCGCGACGACCTGATCACGCGTCGCACCGGGCCTGCCGTACTCGATGTTCTCGGCGATCGTCCCGCTGAACAGCCAGGTGTCCTGGAGGACCATTCCCGTCCTCGACCGGACGTCCTCGCGGCGCATGGACGCGACGTCGACCCCGTCGAGCAGGATCCGGCCGGAGTCGACGTCGTAGAAGCGCATGAGCAGGTTCACGAGGGTGGTCTTGCCCGCTCCGGTGGGACCGACGATCGCGACGGTCTCCCCCGGGGCGACGGCAAGGGAGAGGTCCTCGATGAGGGGGGCGTCGGGCAAGTAGGAGAACGACACGTGCTCGAAGTCGACCCGTCCCGTGACGACAGCGGGGCTGCGAGGCCGGTCGGGGTCGGGCTCCTGCTCGTCCGCGTCGAGCAGGGAGAAGACTCGCTCCGCGGATGCCACCCCGGACTGGAGCAGGTTCGCCATGCTCGCGACCTGGGTGATCGGCTGCGAGAACTGCCTCGAGTACTGGATGAACGCCTGGACGTCGCCGAGGGAGAGCTGGCCCGAGGCGACGCGAAGACCACCGACGACGGCCACGAGCACGTAGTTCACGTTCCCGATGAACGTCATCGCGGGCTGTATCACCCCGGACACGAACTGGGCGCGGAAGCCCACGGAGTAGAGCCTCTCGTTGTGCTCGGCGAACCTCGCCCCCGCCTCGTCGCGCCGCCCGAAGGCGCGGACGAGCGCGTGGCCCGTGTACATCTCCTCGATGTGCCCGTTCAGCCTCCCCGTCGTCTCCCACTGGGCCACGAAGCTCGGCTGTGCCCGCCTGCCGATCCGCGCCGCCACGTACACCGAGGCGGGGACCGTGACGACGGCGATCACCGCGAGGACCGGGGAGATGAGGAGCATCATCGCGAGCACCCCTGCGATCGTGAGGAGCGAGGTGACGACCTGGCTCATCGTCTGCTGAAGGCTCTGGGAGATGTTGTCGATGTCGTTCGTGACGCGGCTCAGGATCTCTCCGCGGGGCTGGCCGTCGAAGTAGCGCAGTGGGAGGTGGGCGAGCTTTTCCTGGACCTTTCGCCGGAGCCGGAAGACGGTCCTCTGGACCACGACCGCGGTGAGACGTCCCTGGAGAAGGCTCGCGGCCGACGAGGCGAGGTACACGAGGAGCACCGTGAGAAGGAGCGTGCCGACGTGGCCGAAGTCGATCCCCCGACCGGGAACCAGGTGCATCGCGGAGAGCATGTCCGCGAGGGTCCCCTTGCCCTGGTGGCGGAGCTGCGCGACGACCTGTGCCTTCGTGAGGCCGGCGGGGATCCTCCGACCGAGGTAACCGGAGAACACGAGGTCCGTCACCTCGCCGAGCATGCGGGGTCCGAGCACCGAGAGCGTCACGCTCGCCGCGCCGAGAGCGATCGTGGTCGCGACGAGAAGGCGCTCGGGAGCGAGCTCTCGGAGCAGGCGGCGACCCGAGACGGCGAAGTCGAGCGAGCGCTCCGCGGGCGGGCCACCCATCGCGTGTGGTCCGACGCGCATCGCGCCGGGCCGAGCGCTCACGCGGCCTCTTCCTCGGTGAGCTGGGACAGCACGATCTCCCGGTAGGTCTCGTTGTCGGACATGAGCTCCTCGTGGGTGCCCGTGCCGACGACCGCACCGCGGTCGAGCACGACGATGCGGTCCGCGTGCCGGATGGTGCTCACTCGCTGCGCGACGACGAGGATCGTGGCGCTCGCGACGTCGCGGGCGAGCGCGGCACGAAGCGCGGCGTCCGTCCCGTAGTCGAGAGCGGAGAACGAGTCGTCGAAGAGGTAGATCGCGGGTCGGTGCACGAGGGCCCGCGCGATCGCGAGCCTCTGGCGCTGGCCTCCGGAGACGTTCGTGCCACCCTGGGCGACGGGCGAGTCCAGGCCGTCCGGCATCTGCTCGACGAAGTCGCGCGCCTGGGCGGTCGTGAGCGCCTGCCACAGCTCCTCGTCGGTCGCGTCGGGCCGCCCGTAGCGGAGGTTGGACGCGACGGTCCCCGAGAAGAGATACGGGCGCTGGGGGACGAGCCCCACGAGCCTCGCGAGGAGGGCGGTGTCGATCTCGCGCACGTCGACCCCGTCGAGGAGCACCTGTCCGGCAGTCACGTCGAACAGCCGGGGGACGAGGTTCACGAGCGTCGTCTTCCCGCTCCCCGTGCTCCCGATCACCGCGGTCGTCTGCCCGGGTGCCGCGACGAGGTCGACGCCGCGCAGCACGGGTGACTCCGCTCCCGGGTAGTGGAACTCGACGGAGCGCATCTCGAGGCGACCTTCGGGCGAGACCGGGGCGACGGGGTGCGAGGGGGGGGCGACGCTCGGCTCGGTGTCGAGCACCTCCGCGATCCGCTCCGAGGAGGCCTCGGCCCGCGGGACCATGACGAACATGAACGTCGCCATCATCACGGACATGAGGACCTGGACGAGGTAGGTGAGGAACGCGGTGAGCGCGCCCACCTGCATGCTCCCGCTCGCGATGAGGTGCCCGCCGAACCACAGCGTCGCGACGCTCGCGACGTTCACGACGAGCATGACCGAGGGGAACATGAGGGCCATGAGGCGCCCGACCGCGACCGAGACGTCGAAGAGGTCGGAGTTCGCCCCGGCGAACCGTTCGCTCTCGGAGGCGTCGCGCACGAAGGCGCGGATCACGCGCACTCCTGCGATCTGCTCGCGCAGCACCTGGTTGATCCGGTCGATCTTCCGCTGCATGGTGCGAAAGCGCGGGCGCATGCGCGACACGATCAGCGTCACGATCGCCCCGAGCACGGGGACGATCACGAGGAGCAGGGAGGAGAGCGGGACGTCCTGGTTGAGCGCCATGAGCACGGCCCCCACGCCCATGATCGGGGCCGACACCATGAGGGTGAACGCCATGAGCGTGACGAGCTGCACCTGCTGGACGTCGTTCGTCGTCCGAGTGATGAGCGAGGGGGTCCCGAAGTGCCCGATCTCCCGCTGGGAGAGGTCCTGGACGCGGTGGAAGATCGCGGCTCGGACGTCGCGGCCGAGCGCCATCGCGGTACGCGCCCCGAAGTACACGGCTCCGACGGAGCAGGCGATCTGGGCGAGCGTGACGCCGAGCATGATCCCGCCGCTCCGGACGATGTACCCGGTGTTCCCCGCGACCACTCCGTTGTCGATGATGTCCGCGTTGAGGGTCGGGAGGTAGAGGGTCGCTATCGACTGGACGAGCTGCAGCAGCACGACGACGGCGATCGGCCGCCGGTACGGGCGAAGGTAGGTGCGGAGCAGGCGGACGAGCACGGCGGCTCCCTCAGGCTCGCGCCGACGCGCGGGCGCGTACCTCCCCGTCGACTCCCACCCGCGTCACGGCCCGAACGCTAGCACGAGTTGCGGGCAACGCAAAGATGCGCAGCATGCAATGTACGGAGCGACCCGCCAGACCGAGGAGGCCCGTGCAGCTCCGGACGCGCGGCGACCGACGATCGGGAGCGAGCCGGCATGCGCCGGGATCAGCGGGCTCACCCAGTTGACCCGGACGCACTCGCCCACGTGGTCGGCGGCCATCGCGCGCGTGAGCGACAGGACCGCACCTTTCGTCGCGCTGTAGAGGGCGCGCCGGACGAGCCCGGCCGTCGCGGCGATCGAGCAGGTGATCACGATCGCCGCGTGCTCCGAGCGCCGCAAGGCCGGAAGGGCGCGGCGCGTCTCTCTCAGGAGGTGCCTCCGGACAGCGAGGCGCGGGGACGGTCCCGGAAGGTGCGCACGAACGCCGCGAACCGGTGCACGTCGGCGAAGTCGCTCGCTATGCCGAGCGAGGCCCGGCAGGCGCCCGTGGTCTTGCCGTCGATCACGTGGAGGAACTGCTCGTAGCTCATCTGGTCCGAGCCACGGAACGCCTCGGCGAGGACGTCCCCGGTGAGCCCGAGCGCGACCTCGCGCGCGCCCGGGTTGCAGTGGCAGCCGGCCCGAAGGGCTATCCCCTCGAAGTTCGCTCTGTGCTCCACCACCGTCGAGTCGACGAGCTCCCC
>JAJZBW010000159.1 GCA_021798745.1 Actinomycetes bacterium | reverse complement strand
GTCGGCGAACTGCACGCCGGGGCGCTCGCCCCGGTCGTCGAGGAGCACCTCGACGCCCGCAGCCTCGAGCTCGTCGTGCAGGGACGCCCCGTCCTCCGAGACGTCGTCGCCGAGGACGCACACGTGGACGGCGAACGGAGCGATGCTCGCGGGCCAGCAGAGCCCCCGCTCGTCGTGGTGCTCCTCCGCGACGCACGCGAGGAGCCGACCGACCCCGATCCCGTAGCTTCCCATCACGATCGGGTGCTGCTGGCCGTCCTCCCCGAGATAGGAGGCACCCATCGCGTCCGAGTACTTCGTGCCGAGCTTGAAGATGTTCCCGACCTCGATCCCGCGGGTCGTCCGCACGGGCGACCCGCACACCGAGCACGGGTCCCCGTCCTTCGCCGCGACGATGTCGGCGACGTGGTCGGGGAGGATGTCGCGTCCGACGTTCACGTTCCTGAGGTGCGCTCCCGGCTCGTTCGCCCCCGCGACGAGGTTCGCGGAGGACGCAGCGAGCGTGTCGACCACGACGCGCGCAGCCCCGTCGAGACCGACGGGCGACCCGTACCCCGCGACGCTCCCGATCGCTCCGATCTCGTCGTCGGTCATCGGGCGGAGCTCCGTCGCGCCGAGGACGTTCGCGACCTTCGTCTCGTTCACGTCCGTGTCGCCGCGGACGACCGCGACGACCGGGACCGCGTCCCCCGCTCCCGGCACCGTCGCCGCGAGGAACACGGCCTTCGCGGTGCGCGTGGCGGGCACGTCGAGGAGCCGCGCGAGAGCCTGGATCGTCGAGGCGCCCGGCGTCTCGACGCGTTCGACCTCGAGCGGCACCTCGGGCGGGGAGGCCTCGATCCCGACGACCGCGACCTGGCGGTTCTGCGAGTACCCGCAGTGGTCGCAGAGGACGAGCGTGTCCTCCCCGAGCGGGTTCAGGTACATGAACTCGTGCGCGCCGGACCCCCCCATCATCCCGACGTCCGCCCCTACGGCGAGCGACGGGAGCCCACACCTGTCGAATATCCGCGTGTACGCCTCGTACAGCCGCGCGTAGCGCGTGTCGAGGCCGGCCTCGTCGCGGTCCAGGCTGTACGCGTCCTTCATCGTGAACTCGCGTGTCCGCACGAGCCCCGCCCGCGGGCGCGGGTCGTCGCGGAACTTCAGCTGGATCTGGTAGACGAGCTTCGGGAGGTCCCTCCACGAGCGGACCTCGCTGGCCGCGAGCGTCGCGACGACCTCCTCGTGGGTCATCGCGAGGGCGAGGTCACGGTCGCGGCGGTCCTTCAGACGGACGAGCTCGGGCCCGACGGTGTCCCAGCGGCCCGTCTGCCTCCAGATCTCCGCGGGCTGCACGAGCGGGAGCAGGAGCTCGACCCCTCCGGCTGCGTCCATCTCCTCGCGCATGATCGCCTCGATCCGGCGCATGACCCGCCACCCGAGCGGGAGGTACGAGAAGATCCCCTGTCCTAGCTGGCGCACGTAGCCCGCGCGGAGGAGGAGCTGGTGCCCGGGAGCCTCCGCGCTCCCCGGTGGCTCCCGAAGGGTCGTGCCGAACAGCAGGGACATCCTCATCCGGTCGACGATACTTCGCCCACGCCCTGCTCCCCCCCGCCCCACGTGCCCGGATAGCGGGAGCCCGCAGCTCGGAACGGGCCGTTCTCGGGATCCTCACATTTTCGTCACGGGCCGGCCACACGAGCGTGCTGTATTTGCGAGGTGCGCCACGGTGGGCTCCTCCTCGCTCCGGCGGTCGTCGTGGGCGCGCTCGTGGCCCCGCTCGCGCCGTCGGCCACGACGACCACGACCACGACGACCACGCTCGCTCCGACGTCGCCCCCGACGGCCGTGACCGGGCCCGCGAGCTCGGTGTCGCTCGCCGGCGCCTCGTTCACCGGGAACGTCGACCCGAACGGGGCGTCGACGACCTGGTACTTCCAGTACGGCACCACGACGGGCTACGGATCGACGACGGCGGCCCACGTCCTCGGAGGCGGGTCGACCTCCGTCGCGGTGATCGTCGCCGTGACCGGGCTCACACCGGGCACGACCTACCACTTCCGGCTCGTCGCGACGAGCGCCGCCGGAACGACGGACGGACGGGACGCGACCGTCACGACGTCCCAGTCCGCTCCCGGCGTCGCGACGACGGCGACGACGGCGGTCGGGGCCGCCGGGGCCACGGTCCACGGATCGGTCGACCCGGACGGGCTCGCGACCGTCTGGTACGTGCGCTACGGGACGTCCTCCTCCTACGGGAGCCAGACCCGTTCGACGAGCGTCGGGTCGGGTCTCGCGGCCGTCGCCGTCTCGGAGGTGCTGTCCGGCCTCCACGCGGCGACGACGTACCACTTCCAGCTCGTCGCGACCAACGCAGTCGGGACCTCCTACGGTGCCGACGAGACGTTCGCCACCCTCGGCGCACCCACCGTCACGACGGAGCCGCCGACGGCCGTCGGCGCCTCCGGGGCCGACCTGCGCGGCGTCGTCGACCCGAACGGCCTCGCGACGAGCTGGTACGTCCGCTACGGGACGACTACGCGGTACGGGCTCACGACGCGAGCGACGTCGATCGGGTCGGGCCACCTGCCCGTCCAGGTGTCGGCCAGCGTCGGAGGACTCCGCGGAGGGACCACGTACCACTACTCGGTCGTCGCGTCGAGCGCCGCAGGGATCGCCTACGGGGCCGACGAGTCCTTCGTGACGGTCGGTGCACCGCGTGACGCCACGGGACACCCCGCGTCGGTCGGACCGTTCGCCGCCCGCGTGACGGGGACCGTCGACCCGGCCGGAGCGACCGTGAGCTGGTACTTCGAGTACGGGCCGACCCCGTCGTACGGGCACGCGACCGCAGCGACGAGCATCGGGCCCGCGTCGGCGTCGGTGCCGGTGTCCGCGCTGCTCACCGGCCTCGCACCGGGGCGCACCTACCACTTCCGTCTCGTCGCGACCGGACCGGGCGGGACGACCTACGGGTCGGACTCGTCCCTCTCGACGCCCGGGCCGGCCCTCGCGCTCGCGGGCCGGTCGCCCTCGATCACGACGGTCACCTTCGGGCGCGCCGTCCGCCTGGTCGGAGCGGTCCCGAGCGGGCAGGCGGGGGCCTCCGTCGAGCTCATGCGGGCGCCGCGCACGGGCGGGCGCTTCGTCCGGTTCGCGACGGCACGCACGGGAGCCGGCGGGAGGTGGGCGCTCGCGACGGTGCCCCCGGTCGCGACCGTGTACCTCGTCGTCTGGGACGGCGCCGCGAGCAGGCGCGTCGTCGCGCAGGTCCGCCCCGAGATCTTCCTCCGCCCCGCCGCGGGCGGTCGGTTCGTGAGCCGCGTCGTCGACCGGGGGGCGCTCGCCGGTCGGCTCCTCCGGTTGCAGCGGCTCGTCGGCGGACGCTGGCGAGCGGTCGGCGCTCGCCGGACCAACGCCCGCGGACTCGCTGTCTTCGGTCCGCGACTTCCTGCCGGTGTCTCGCGCCTGCGCGTGATGCTCACCGGCTACCAGGCCGGGCCGGGCTACCTGACCGGGACGAGCGCGGTGCACCTCGTCCGTCGGCGGTAGCCCGGCCCACGAGCCGGGCGCGGCCCGGGCTCCGCCGCGGAGCCGGCCCGCCACGTGTCGCACGGGCGGCCGGCGTCAGAGCAGGTCGTAGGTCGCGACCCAGGGGCGCGCGCGCTGGAACGCGGCGCTCGCCGAGAGCACCGTCGTCTCGGCGAAGCGCCGGCCGACGACCTGCAGGCCGACCGGGAGACCCGTCGACGAGAGCCCGGCGGGAAGCGACGCTGCGGGATTGCCGGTGAAGTTGAACGGGTAGGTGAGGGTCCAGCCGACCGTCCGCTCGACGGCCTCGCCCGACACCGTCGACGGACCGAGCGTGTTGCCGTCCGACCCGTTCTCGACCGGGAGCGCCGAGAGCGTCGGCGCGACCAGGAGGTCGTACCGGCCGAAGAACGCGGCGGCCGCGTCGAGCACCTCGGTGCGCACGACGTCGGCCGCCCGGTACTCGACCGCGCTCGTGCGAAGGCCCCGCTCGATGAGCCCGACGAGCTCCGGCGCCATCTCCTCACGGTGCGCGCCGAGCAGGTCGACGCCGATCTCCGCGAACGCCGCGACGTCGGCCGCGTACAGCACAGCCGCGAGGCACAGCCAGGTGTCCGCAAGCTCCTCATGCGGCCGGGGGAACGCCAGGTCCGCGACCTCGACCGTCGCTCCGGCGTCCTCGAACGCAGGGACCGCCTCCTCGACGACCGCCGCGACCTCGGGGTCGACCGGGATTCCCGCGATGGTGCGGCAGTACCCGATCCGGAGACCGGACACGTCACGCGCGCACGCGGCGACGTAGTCCTCCCCGCTCGCCGGCAGCGAGAGCGGGTCGCGAGGGTCGGGTCCCGACAGGACCCCAAGGAGCAGCGCGGCGTCCTCGACCGTGCGCGCGAGCGGGCCCGAGCTGATGAACGGCGAGTGCGTCGCGAACCCGTTCGGACGCCAGACCGAGGGAACGCGCCCGTAGGTCCCCATGATGCCGTAGACACCGCACCATGCGGCCGGTATCCGGATCGACCCGCCGCCATCCGATCCCTGTGCCGCGGCCGCGAGCCGGTCGGCGACGGCCGCCGCGCTTCCGCCGGACGAGCCACCGGCGTTCCGCCCGAGCGCGAACGGCGTGCTCGTGGGGCCGAACAGCTTGTTGTCCGTCGTGCCGCGCGCCGCGAGCTCGGGGAGGTTCGTCTTGCCGAGGAGGATCGCTCCGGCACCGACCAGTCGGTCGTGCTCGATCCCGTTCACCGTCGCGACGTTGCTCGCGAGGACGCGCGAGCCCGACGTCGCCCGGACTCCGGCAACGGGCACCGAGTCCTTCAGCGCGATCGGCACTCCGTGGAGCGGCCCGAGGTCGCCTCCCGCCGCGACCTCGCGCTCGGCTGCCGCGGCGGCCGCCGTCGCGGCCTCCGCGACGACGGTCACGTAGGCGTTCGTCCGCTCGTTCCTCCGGCTGATCCGCTCCAGGTACTCCCCGACCGCCTCGACCGGCGAGATCCGCCGGGCACGGATCTCCCGCGCGAACTCGGTCGCCGACAGCGCGCATATCTCGTCGCCCATGGTGCCATTCTCCATCGCCGGAGTGGAGATGGCACGCGGCGACGGACATCCACCAGAAGGTCGCTGCGGAGCAAGCGGCGGGCAGGCTCTCCTGCAGCAACGACCGGACGAGCTCGTAGCTCTCCTCGGTCACAGGCGGAGCCCGGGTCCAGGGTCGGCACCGACGCCGGCCGGATCAGCCGCCACGAGGGTGCGCGGATCACGCCCTCGCTCGAAGCGCTCGTCCGCCTCGCCGAGGTGCTCGAGGATCCCGTCGACTACCTGGTGCGCGAGGGTGTCCGCCGTCGGAGCCTCGGCGGCCACCTCGGCCCGCTCGGGGGGACATCGGCGACCGCGCCGCGCCCTCCGAGGACGACCGCTCGGCCCTCGTGGACGTCTCCGACGACCGCGCCGAGAGGAGGCGCACGGCGCTCGCCGGCTGCATCACCTGAACGTCGCCGGCCCGTCGTGGCGCCCAGCGTCGTTCCCGGTCGTCGACCGGTCTGGCGGTCGCTGTCGCCCGACGGGGAGGCCGACGCCACTCGCGGGTGCAGAACGATCTGCTCCCGGTCCGGCGCGAGCGAGGCCATCGACGATCGCCCTCTCCAGCCTCGCATCGCCGCGCGATCCGAGGCGATGTGGCCCGAATCGACGCCGTACGCAGCGAACCTCTCGTCAAGAGAGCGGTCGACGGCAGCGAGAGCCTGCGCGAGCAGCTCGACGGTGGGGCCTCCGTAAGCGTGCCCACCGAGGTACGCGAGATCGCCGTGTCGATGGGGGCCGCCCGCGGGCGCAAGGCCGTCGTCCTCGAGCGTCACAAGTCAGGATCGGGCCAGGCGCCACTGGAACGCGTCCTGTCCGTCGCTACGCGGCGCTCACGAAACTCGGGAGTCGGCTCTCCCACATGTCGCGCACGCGCCGCGGCAGGAAGGGGCGTCCCCATACCTCGACGAGCGCCTCGCCGTCGATCGTCACCGGTAGCCCGACCTGCCCGCTCGTCGGGCCGGCGAGATCCGCGAGCCGGGCAGGTGGCTCGGCGTACCGGCGATGGTCCACATAGTGGCGTTGCACGGGCATCGCGCACTCGCCTCGTCGTGGAGCGAGGCTCGTGGGTTGCCGGAGCCGAACGGGACCTCCGATCGGAAAGGGAACCCGCGTGCCGCAGCGCGCGCCGAGCCCGGATGCACCGGGGACAGTACGGACCGAGCACTTGGTCCTGGACTGCACACTCCGAGTCGGGCTGCCGGGATTTGAACCCGGGACCTCTTGACCCCCAGTCAAGCGCGCTAACCAAGCTGCGCCACAGCCCGTCATGCATCGGTCCTGCTCATGGCCCATTTCGGGTCACGCCCAACCCTAGCGCATCCGAGTCGGTGCCCCGATCGCCGCAGGGAGGGTGCGC
>JAJZBW010000158.1 GCA_021798745.1 Actinomycetes bacterium | reverse complement strand
CGGGCGGCGCGTGCGTTCGCCGCGGCGACGAGCTGCAGGAGCCTCCTGCTCGCGTGGCGGAGCAGCGACTGGTCCGCGGCCGTCGCGGACTCCGCCGCCCGCCGTGCCGACCCGAGCTTCGCGAGCGTCGCGGCCGTCCGCGCGCGCAGTCCCGAGAGGGTCGCCTGCGCGACGTCCGTCCGGTGCTGCGCGTCACGGAGCCCCGTCGCGGCGCTGTCGAGGCTCGCGGTCACGACGCCGAGGTACACCTCACGGGACGGGAGCGTCGCCACGCTCGCCCCGCTCGTGAACGACGCGGTGTCCGCCGTCGCGGCGCTCACGTACGCGTCGACCGCGAGGGCGCGCATCCGGAGCGTCGCCCGTGCCTGGGTCCTCCGGTCCGACGTGAGCTGCACCTGGCCCGAGCGGATCTGGGAGTCGATCCTCGCCATGAGGGCCGCCGCCTGGTCGTAGCGGACGACGAGCGACTGCGTGCGGAGCCCCTCGGCCATGATCGCCTGCGCGAGCCGGTGGGTCGCCGCGCGCTCCGTCCCGATCGTCGGTCCGTGGCCCGACGCGGCCGCCGGGGACTGCGGGAGCGCCGCGAGCGACCCGACCGCCGCCGCGAGCGTCACGAGGAGCGCCGCGGCGCGCCCCGCGTGGGACCGCCCGACCCCGCCCGGCCGCAGCCGCAGGGCCGCGAGCCGGGAGGCTCTGCGATCGCGACGACAGCGCCGCTTCGCGCCGGGACCAGCGGTCGCACGTCGCACGGGGGAGCAGACTAGCAAGCGCGACCCTCCGGGCGCACTTGTCTCTCCGGGGCGCCGCGCGTGCGACCCTCCGGGGAGCCCCCCGCACCGCGGCTCACGAGCCGCGCGGCCGCCCGCGCGGCGGGCGTCGCCCGGTGCGCCGCGGCCCCCCGGCCGCGGACGCGGCTACGCCTTCGCGGACACCCGGCGCGCGCTGAGCCGCACCGCGCCGACCGAGCACCTCGGCACGTACTTCCCGCTCCCGACCGCGACCTCTGCGACGTCGGTGAACGAGCCCGAGAAGGTCCCGCCCGAGCGGAACACGAGGTGCGCGCTCACGAGGCCCCACGGCTGGTTCTGGCGGTCCCGGACGAGCGTGCGCGCGTCGACGACCCCGCTCGCCGGGACCTCGAGGAGCGGCGCCCACGGGGCGCCGAGCACGCCGATGTGCGCACCGCTCGAGCAGGCGTGCGGGGTCGCGACGACTCCGACGGTCCCGTAGGTGCCGATGGGAGAGAGGAACTGCATGCAGTCCACGACCGCCCGCGCCTTCTTCGGGCCGCCGCACTCGTCGGAGGGCTTCAGCTGCACGACGAACTGGAACGGCATCTTCACCCGCACGGTCGTGTTGCCGAGCGGCTCGAGCACGGGGCTCGTCGTCCCCCGGTAGAAGCCCGTCTCTACGTGGACGACCGTCGCGCTCGCGGGCGCCGCACCGGCCGACAGCGCGAGGGGCGCGCCGATGGCGAGCGCGACGGTTCCGAGCAGTGGACGGGTCCGGCCGTTACGCGAGAGCATCGGTTCCTCCAGGGGCGTCGTCGGGGCGCGGCGGCCGGGAGCGGGCGCGGGAGGCCCCGGTGCCGCCTGCGGGCGGACCTCCGGACGCGCTGCGCCGTGCGGGGAGCTGCAGCAGTCGCGCGTATCGTCGCGCGGCGGGCCCGCCGAGTCACGTCGCGCCGCGCGCCGTCGCGGTCGCCGCGTCACGTGCGCCGGAGCCAGAGCGCCCCGCCCGTGTTCTCGAGCATCTCGGGGAGCTCGGCCGCGATGACGTCGCGACGGTTGAGCGCGAGCCAGTGGTTGAAGAGCACGACCTCGAAGGACGAGTTGAACGCGAGGAACGCGCGCACCGCGTAGCACTCGTTCCACGCCCGTCCCTCCTCGACCCAGTGGCGCAGGTACTCGAACGGCCAGAACACGTCGTGGATGTGGACGTGCACGCCCGGTGCGAGGATCGGGAGCACCTCGCCGAGGAGGAACTCGACGTCGCTCCCGGTCTTCAGCACGTGCGAGGAGTCCACGAACAGCACGTCGTTCGCCCGCAGCTCGGAGAAGCGCCCGAGCGGGACCCGCTGCACGCGCTCCGCGAGCACCTCGACGGGGTCGCCCGGGCGCAGCCGCTCGAGGAGGAGCCCCGGGTGCGGCTCGACGGCCGTCACCGCCATCTCGCCCCCGAGGAAGCGCTCGTTCGTGTCGAGCGCGAGCGCGGTGCTCCACCCGCTCCCGACCTCGAGGTAGCGGCCCGGCCGGAGCCGTCGCAGCATCGCCTGGAGCATCGACGCGTCGCCTATCCCGTAGTTCGGGTTGTCGAGCCCGTAGCGGGACCCCGGGCCGCTCCGCTCGGGCAGCGGCGCCTCGCGTGCGAGCGCGGCGAACTCGCGGAACGTCTCGACCTGCGCGTCCTCGCGGAGGTCGACGCCCGGGATCGCGACCCTCGCCGCGAAGACCCGATCCGCGTCCGCCCCGATCTCCGCGAGGTCCGGGACGGGAGAGTAGAAGTGGCCGGGCGCCGACCACGTCACGAACGGGGCGACGGAGTCCGCGACCGCGGGCCGCGGGTCGGGGCCGGGGCCGGGGGCGGGGCCCTCCGGCCGGGTCGTCGCCTCGGCGATCTGCCTCCGCAGGTCCGCGAGCACGTCCGTCCGGCGGATCGCACGGATCGCACGGTCGAGCGGGCCGACGGCCGCGCACGCGGACCGGACCCGGGCGCGCAGGGCCCCGCTCACCGCATGCCGCCCTCTCGCCCGGCGGGGACCGCTCGCCCGCGCAGCGCGTCCCCTACCCGAGGAGCAGGAGCGGCTTCGCGTACGTCCGCGCCCCGATGTCGACGACCGTCGCCGTCGCCGCGAACCGGTGCCTCGGCGACGAGTAGAGCAGCGTCCGGCCCTTGCCGTTGAGCCGGACCCGCACCTCGGTCGAGGTGCTCGCCCTCGCCGTGTACGCGACCGTCCCGACGATCGTCCCGAGGTGGCGCAGCCGGATCGTGCCGCGGCAGTCCGCCGCCGAGCACGTCGTCGGGACGAGCACCACGAGCCCCACGACGCGCATGTTGTGCGCACGGATCGTGAGCACGGGACGCGCGATCGCCTCGATCGTGATCGACGGGCTCACGGCCGCGCTCCCGACGCCGTTCGACGCGGCGACGGTGAAGGTGAACCGCCCGGGGGTGCTCGGCGTCCCCGAGAGCAGGCCGGTCGCGGCGTCCAGCGCGAGACCGCGGGGAAGGGCTCCCGTCGACACCGAGAACGTCGGGCGCGGGGCGCCCGTCGCAGCGAACACGTAGCCCGCGTACCGGGTCCCGACGATCGAGAACCGCGGCGGGCTGTCACGCGTCAGGACGGGCGCGATGAGGAGCTGGGTCGTGATCGAGAGCGACGGGGTGAGGGTCGTCCCGTAGCTGTTCACGGCCTCGATCACGAACGTGAACACGCCCACCGTCGTCGGGGTGCCCGTGAGCTGGCCGGTCGTCGTGTTGAGCACGAGCCCGGGAGGAAGGACCCCGCTCGCGAGCACGAAGCCTGCCGCCGGGCTCCCCGTCGCGGCGAAGGTGTACCCGTACGCGCTCCCGACGTTCGCCGGGCTCGGCGGCGTGTCCGCCGTGAACACGGGCGGCGTCGGGTACGTGACCGCGATCGCGAGCGGCGGGGAGATCGCCGCGGTCCCGACGCCGTTCGTCGCGCCGATCACGAACGAGTACGTCCCGATCGTCGTCGGCACGCCCGAGAGCAGCCCGGTCGCCGAGTTGAGCGACAGGCCGAGCGGGATCTGCCCGCTCGCGACGAAGAAGGTCGGCACCGGCGTGCCGAGCGCGCTGAACGTGTAGCTGTACGAGATCCCGTACGTCGCGGCCGACGTCGGGGAGTCCGCGACGAGAAGGGGCGCCGACGCGGTCCCCACGCTTATCGACAGCACGGGCGTGTAGACGTTGCCGACCGTGTTCGAGGCCTCGACCGTGAACGAGTACGTGCCGGTCGTCGCCGGGATCCCCGAGAGCACGCCGGTCGCGGCCGCGAGCGTGAGCCCGGGCGGGAGGATCCCCGAGGACACCGAGTAGCTCGCGGCCGGGTACGCCCGCGTCACGAACGTGAAGCTGTAGCTGATGCCCGTCGCCGCCGAGCTCGGCGCCGAGTCCGACGTGAACACCGGCACGCCCTGCACGCCGATCGTGATCGACCCGGAGGTGGCGGGCGTCCCGACGCCGTTCGACGCGCTCACCGTGAACGTGTAGCTCCCCGAGACCGCCGGCGTCCCCGCGAGGCTCCCGCTCGTCGTGTCGAGCGTCAGCCCGGGCGGGAGCGTGCCGCTCGCGACCGAGTACGTAGGCGTCGGGGTGCCCGACGCGACGAACGTGTAGGTCGCGTAGGCCGTCCCGACCGTCGCGGTCGTCGGGGGCGTGTCCGCGGTGAACACGGGCGCCGTGCCGGCCGCGGACGCGGCCGCCGGGGCGATCGCGAGCGCGCCGACGACCACCGCGAGCGCGACCGCCAGGGACTGGGCACGTCGGGCCATCTGCGCTCTCTCTCGTCCCGCCGGGACGGGCTCGCTCCGCCCGTGCCGGCTGCTCTGCCGACGCGGGGCGGACCGCCCCGCTCGTCGTGCCTACTCTAGGCCGAACGTCGGCCCGGGTCACGGCAGGCTGCACGATCCTGCAAGAACCCGCGCGGCCGGGGCCGCCGCGCCCGCCCGTCACGCACGCGGGGTCGCCGTGAGCGCCGGCACCGGGAGAGACGGGCGCCCACATACGAAAGGAGGGGCCCTTTCGGGCCCCTCCCTCCGACTTCCTGCTCCTGCGTCACCGCAGGAGGTGCGGAACTGCTAGCCCGCGAGGCCCGCCTGCAGCGACGCAACCGTCGTCGCCGGCATGGCCAGCGGCCCGCCGAGGACGGTGATCTTCGTCACCGGGGGCGTGAGGCCCTTCAGCGTCGTGAGCTCCGCGGTCGTGTACTGGCCGACCGTCGTCGGGTTCTCGACGAGGATCAACGGCTCGTTGCCGTAGGTCGCCGAGACGCCGCCGCCGAGCGGGGCGGCGCCGAGGGCGTCGCTCCAGTAGTTCCCGTGGCTCGCGAGGATGCCGTTCGCCGGGCTCCAGCCGAGGCCCGCCGGAGCAGCCGCGAACGCGAAGTTCGCGATCTGCGCCGCCGTGTCAGTGGCGTCCTGGCCCGCGATGCGGAGGACCGAGATGCCGCTGTTCAGCGCCTGGATGGAGGTCACGACGGCGTTCGTGAGGGCGAGCTGGCCGCCGACCACGATGACCTGCTTCACGCCGAGCGTCGTGAGCGCGGTGCTCGCGGTCGTGCTCAGCGCGGTCGGGCTCGTGAGGATGACCGGCAGGCGGAGCGAGTACGCCTCCGGCGCGATCGACATCGCGTCCTGCCAGTCCGTCATCGAGAGCACGATCGCCGTGGAAGTCGAGCTCGTCGGGCCGGTCACCGAGGCCGAGCCGGTCGTGTCGTTGTAGAGGCCGCCGCCGCCCGTGGTGCTCGACGACGAGTAGGCGCTCGCGAACTGCGCCGAGCCGAACGAGGCGCCGAAGTACGTGGCGATCTGCTGCGCCGTGGCGTCAGCGGTCGCGCCGTAGATCGGGCCGACGACCTTGATGTTCGAGCCCGTCACCGTGAGGCCACCCGGGTTGTACGCGGGGGTCGCCTGGAGCTGCGTGATCACCGACGGGGTGATCGCGAGCGGGCCACCGACCACGTACACGGTCTGGACTCCCTCGAGGCGCATGGCCGCGAGCGCGTCCGCGCCGAGCGTCGTGGGGGGCGTGATGAGGAGCCCCGTGTGGAGCTGGCCCTCGAGGTACGCCGCGGACAGCGCGTCGTACGGCTGGACGTCGGTCGCGAGGACGGCCGTCGAGTTGCCGCCGGTCGGCGGGTTGGCCGTGCTGTTGATCGGGAACGCGGTCTCGAACTCCTGGGCGACCGTGCCGTCCGGGGTGCCGTCCGCGCCGTAGATCTGGCTCGTCGAGCCGAGGACCGTGCCGACCGAGAACTTCCCGACAGCCGTACCGGCCGCCGGAGCGGAGTCCGTGATCGTCACGCTCTGCCCACCGGGGACCGTCGTGCCCGACGTCGTGACCGAGAGGCCCATGATCTGGAACAGCGTCGAGTTCGTCGCGCTGGGCGTTCCGGTGATCGTGGCCGTCAGGGTGTTCGTGCCGACCGGCGAGAAGGCGACGGTCACGCCGGTCTGCGAGACGATCGCGGACGGGGTCCCGGCCCACGTGTCACCGGTCGGGAGCGCCAGCGTGATCGTGGCGCCGGTCGGGAGCGCGTAGTTCGTCGGGCTCGCCGCCGTGAGGTTGGCCGGCTGCGTGATCGAGATGTTGCTGATCGACGTCGTCGCGCTCCCCCCGAGCGTCACCGCCGGGATGTTCGAGGTCACGCCGAACCAGAGCACGCTCGCGTTCGACGGAACCGTGAACGAGGACGCGGGAAGCCCGAGCGTCTGGTA
>JAJZBW010000157.1 GCA_021798745.1 Actinomycetes bacterium | reverse complement strand
CGTCCCGGACGAGACGGGGGCGGCGCGGCGCGGCGCGTGCGCGCGGCCGGGCCGGGGCGCTCCTGCTCGCGGTGGGCTCCGCGACGCTCGTGACGGCGGGCGCGGGTATCTGGTCCTCGAGCGCGAGCCCGTTCGGGCCGGCTCCCGCCGTGACGTCCCTCCGGCGCGTCGTGCACGGCGCGCTCGTGGGAGTCGGGTCGTGCCCGGGAACGAACGCCTTCCCCTCGGTCGGGGTCATCCCGGACGCGAACGTCGACTACGGGGTCGAGGAGCTCGCGTCCTACGACCCGATGACCCCGATCGCGTACCACGTGTCCTACGGACGGGCGACGGGGACCTCGACGGCCGTCCTCGTCCCGCCGGGACTGTTCTGCCCGGCGGTCACGTCCGTCGCGCTCGCCCGCCTCTACGGCGTGTCGTACGTGCTCGAGGCGGCGGGCGAGCCGGGGCCCCCGGGGACCGCACGGGTCGCGACGGTCGGAGGGGAGGGCGTGTACGCGGTCCCCCGGTCGGGACGGGCGACGCTCACCCCGAGAAGCGGGAGCGCGTCGGGGACGGCCGCCGCCGTCCCCGCGAGCGAGCCGTTCCCGGGGGAGTGGCGAGTCGTCACGGACGTGGCCGCCCCCTCCGTCCTCCGGCTGCGTGTCACGGCCGTCCCCGGGTGGCACGCGACGCTCGACGGACGGCCGCTCGCGCTCCGGGTGTGGCGTGGCGTGATGCTCGAGGCCGACGTCCCGCCGGGCCGGCACGTCGTGCTCCTCGGGTACTGGCCGGGCGCGTTCGAGGTCGGGCTCTGGTGCGCGGCCGCGTCGTCGGCCGCGCTCGCGCTGGCCTCGCTCGTCGCGCTCGCTCGGAGGCGGCGCGGGATCGGCGGGGGCGACCCGGGCACGAAGGGGCTCGCCCCGGCCTACGATGACTCGGTGCGAGACCCCGGGGCGCGGACATGAGCGAGGGCGACGGCCCGAGCGACGGGGTGTCGGTCGTCACAGGCGCGGGTCAGGGGATAGGACGTGCCGTCGCGGCGCGACTCGCAGCACGCGGCTCGCACGTCGTGTGCGTGGACCGCGTCGCGGACTCCGCCGCGCGCACCGCGGCGCGGCTCCGCGCGGAGGGAGGTCTCGCGACGGAGTGCACCGCCGACGTGAGCGTCGCCGCCGAGTGCGAGGCCGTCGCGGAGGTCGCGGCGGGGATCGGCCGCGTCCGCGTCCTGTGCAACGTCGCGGGGATCAGCCCGTTCGCGACGGGGGTCGACCGGGTCGGGGAGGACCTCTGGGACCGGGTCTTCGCGGTGAACGTGAAGTCCGTCTACCTGATGAGCAGGGCCCTTCTCGGCTCGATGCGGTCGGGAGAGGACGGGGTGGTCGTGAACATGGCCTCGGTCCACGCGTTCGCGGCGCTCGAGCAGAGCGCGCCGTACGCGGCGTCGAAGGGCGCGGTCGTCGCGCTCACGCGGCAGATGGCCGTCGACCTCGCTCCCTCGAGGATCCGCGTCGTGGCCGTCGCTCCCGGGGCGGTCGACACGCCCTCGAGCTACACGGGCGCTCTCGGGCTCGGGGCGGACGCGACGGAGCTCGCGATCCTGAAGGACCCGTCGCACCTCGGGTGGCTCGCGGACCCCGACGACGTCGCCGAGGTCGTCGCGTTCCTCTCCTCGCACGCGGCGCGGTTCGTGAACGGGACGACCGTGGTGGTCGACGGCGGGATGCTCGCGCAGCTCCCGCGCAGCTCCTGAGAGGTCGCCCGGAGCCGCCGCGGCGTCACGGGGAGGCGGCGAGGTCGATCTCGACGGGCGGGAGGTCCCGCACCTCGTCCCTCGTGAGGCCGACCCGGATGCCCGCCGCGACCGACGTGACCGACCGTATGGGGATGGCGACCTGCTTGCGTCCCCACAGGTGCCCCTCCTGGAGGAGCACGTGCGTGACGTGGTGGTCGCGCGGGTCGACGACGAGGCCCTGGACGCGGCCGACCGGGCCGTCGGTCGCGTGGACCTGCTCGTTCCGCCGGACCTCGACCTCGCCGGGTGGGACGCGGTCGTACACGACGGGCTCGACCCGGTCGGCCGTCGACGCACCGGACCCGGGTCCCCACCCGAGACCGAGCCCGTAGTAGGGAAGGTTCCACACCTCGTCCGGCCGGTACCCGAGGGACCGTCCCCGGGCGGGGACGAACTCGGTCTCCTCGGCGGGGTCGAGGAGACCGAGCTCCTCGGAGCCGCATCGAAGCACGACGGTCGCGCCGCCCCGGTCGACGAGGTCGACCGGGACGAGCCGGGCAGCGCCCGCGTGCGGCGACGGCTCGACGACGAGATGGGTCACCGCTCGCGCCACGGGGTCGACGACGACCCGGACGAGGGTCCCGCAGCGTCCGTCCGCGCACCGGACCTCCGCACCGATCGGGAACTCCATGGAGTCGTCCACGTCTTCCCCCTCCGCGAGCCTCGCACCAAGCGTCGCGTCTCGTGCGCCGCGATACCAGGGCATAAGGTCACGGTGCGCCGCGAGCGGGCGCGTCCCGTGGCGGGGCGCTCGAGCCGCGGCCGGTGCGCCGGAGCCGACGCCGAGGGAGGTCGATCCGTGAAGCTGCACGCGAAGGTCATCGACGAGCTCGTGGTCCGGCCGGGCGAGCCCGCGGGGCTGCACCGGCGCGACACCCGTGCACCCTCGTCCCGACCGTGGGAGGACGGCGCCTCGGGAGCAGCGCGAGAGCTCGCCGAGAGCGACCTCGAGGAGTTCCGCTCGGAGCTCTCCTCCGCCCAGGAGCTCCTCTACGCGTCCGACCGGTACGCGCTGCTCGTCGTCGTGCAGGCGCTCGACGCAGGGGGAAAGGACGGGACGATCAAGCACGTGATGTCCGGTGTCAACCCCCAGGGGTGCTCGGTCGCGTCGTTCAAGGCACCGAGCGCGGAGGAGCTCGGGCACGACTTCCTCTGGCGCTGCTCGAAGGCGCTTCCCGAGCGCGGGAGGATCGGGATCTTCAACCGTTCCTACTACGAGGACGTGCTCGTGACGCGCGTCCACCCCGAGCTCGTCGAGCGGCTCCGGCTCCCCGAGGAGGCGGGGTCCGGCGAGGAGCTGTGGGCGAGGCGCTACGACGACATCAACGCGTTCGAGCGCCACCTGCACCGGAACGCGACGCGGATCGTGAAGATCTTCCTCCACGTGTCGAAGGCCGAGCAGCGACGGAGGCTCCTCGAGAGGCTCGACGACCCGTCGAAGCACTGGAAGTTCTCGGCCGCGGACCTCGTCGAGCGGGCGTACTTCGACGACTACGAGCGAGCGTACGAGGCCATGCTCGGGGCGACCTCCACCGCGTGGGCCCCCTGGTACGTCGTGCCCGCCGACCACAAGCACCTCATGCGGGCGCTCGTCGGCGCTCTGCTCGTCCACACGGTCCGCGAGCTCGACCTGAGGCTCCCCGAGCCGGGCGCAGCCGAGCTCGCCGCGATCGACGCGGCCCGGCACGCGCTTCGTTCCGAGTGATCTCCCGACCGGAGGCCGAGGGTGGGTGGCGCGACGACGTCGCGTCCTTCGAGCCCCGGACCGGGCGGGAGGCCGCGTCGCTCGCACGTGCGCTCGGGGAGCTCGGGAGGCTCGCGAGCCCTCTCGACCGCGACGCGGACCGGACCCACGTGACAGGCTCCGCGATCGTCGTCGGGCCGCGCGGCACGGTGCTGCACCTCCACAAGCGGCTCGGTCGCTGGCTCCAGCCGGGCGGCCACGTCGAGCCGGGGGAGTCCCCCGCCGACGCGGCCCTGCGCGAGGCGGCCGAGGAGACGGGACTTGCGGTCCGGCGTTCCCCGGGGACGAGGGGCCTCTTCCACCTCGACGTCCACGCGGCGGCCGACGAGCATCTTCACATCGACCTGCGCTACCTCGTCGTGGGGGACGACGTCGACCCCGCTCCGCCCCCGGGCGAGAGCCCCGAGGCGCGGTGGTTCTCCCTCGCCGAGGCGCAGGCTCTCGCGGACGAGGGGCTCCGGGACGCGCTCGCCCGGCTGGACCGGGACCGGTCGGGCGGGGCGGTCTGGCGGGGCGGACGACGCTAGCCGCGCGCGGCGAGCCGGGCGCCGCCCGTCCCCGAGGGTCCAGATGGTTCGATAGTCGAACTATCTGGCTAGAGTGGGCGCATGCGCGACCCGGACCGGCTCGGCCTCGACCCGGCCCGTCCCCGCACGAGCGGGGGCGAGGACGGGGACGCGGAGGCTCGTGCGGTCGACGCGGCGCGCGCGCTCGCCCGACTGTCGCGGTCTCTCGAGAGGGCGTCGGGCGAGCTGAGCCTCGCCCACTACCGGGTGCTCGCCGCGATCGCGGCGGGCGACGAGCGCGCCTCGCGCGTCGCTCGTCGCCTCGCTCTCGGGAAGCCGACGGTGAGCGCGTCCGTCGACACTCTCGGCCGGAGGGGCCTGATCCGGAGGACGGAGGACGCGACCGATCAGCGTGCCGCCGCGCTCGAGCTCACGACGGACGGGGTCGCGGCGCTCGCGCGTGCGGAGCGAGCGATGGCGGAGCGCCTTCGGGGGCTCATCGAGGCGACGTCGGACCCGGCGGGCGTGTCCCGGGCGCTCCGTTCGCTCGCGGACGCGCTCGACCGACCGGCCGGGGACGAGGAGGGGTCGTGACCGGCCCCGACGCCACGGGGGCGGGACGGGCCGACGTGCCGAGTGCCGGCGGGTCCCGCGGCGCGACCCCGCCCGCACGATGGGTCCGAAGGCTCTGGCGCTACATGATGCGCCACAGGCGAGACGTCGTGCTCTCCTTGGGGGCGGCCGTGCTCGGGAGCGCGTGCCAGGCCGTGGTCCCGCTCGTGGCGCGCCAGATCGTCGACGGGGTGATCATCGAGCACCGGTCGGCGCTCCTCCCGTGGCTCGTGCTCCTGCTCGCGCTCGCCGCGGCGGCGCTCGGGTTCGCGTACGTGCGGCGCTACCGGGGCGGCAGGGTCGCGCTCGCCGTCCAGTACGACCTGCGCAACGACATGCACGACCACCTGCTGTCGATGGACCTCGCGAGCCTCGACCGCATGCCGACCGGCCAGCTCGTCGCGCGGGCCAACTCGGACTCGACCCTCGTGCAGGGGCTCCTCGGGTTCTTCCCGATCATGAGCGGGAACGTCCTTTTGATGGTGCTCTCGCTCGGGGCGATGCTCGTGCTCTCGCCCCTTCTCGCGACGGTGAGCCTCGTCGTCGCTCCGGCGCTCGTGGCGATCTCCTACAGGATGCGCTGGCAGGTTTTCCCGGCGACGTGGGACGCGCAGCAGCGCGAGGGGGACGTCGCGCAGATCGTGGACGAGGACGTGAACGGAGTCCGCGTCGTGAAGGCCTTCGGGCAGGAGCGACGCGAGATCGCGCGGGTCGCGGACGCGGCGGGCTCGCTCTACGGGTCGCAGATGCGCGCCGTGCGCGTCCAGTCCCGGTACCAGCCCTTCCTCGAGTCGATCCCCGCACTCGGTCAGGTCGCGCTCCTCGCGCTCGGCGGGACGCTCGCGCTTCGCCACGAGATCACGATCGGGACGTTCCTCGCATTCTCCACGTACCTCGCCCAGCTCATGGCACCGGCACGGCAGCTCGCGGGCGTGCTCACGGTCGGCCAGCAGGCGCGAGCGGGGGTCGAGAGGATCATGCAGCTCCTCGACCTCGGGCCGCTCGTCGGGGACGCGCCCGGTGCGGCGGACCTCCCCGCGTTGCGCGGCGAGGTCGAGCTGCGGGACGTGCATTTCTCCTACCCGGACGGGAGCGTCGTGCTCGACGGGTTCGACCTGCGGATCGCTCCGGGCGAGCGGGTCGCGCTCGTCGGCCCGAGCGGGAGCGGGAAGTCGACCGTGGCGATGCTCGTCGCGCGCTTCTACGACCCGGACGCGGGTTCGGTCCTCGTCGACGGGACGGACGTGAGGGAGGCGACCCTCCGGTCGCTCCGCTCCCAGGTCGGGATCGTGTTCGAGGAGAGCTTCCTCTTCTCCGACACGGTCCGTGCAAACATCGCGTACGGCCGGCCCGACGCGACCGACGAGGCGGTGGAGGCGGCGGCGCGCCTCGTCCGGGCGCACGAGTTCGTCGACCAGCTCCCCGACGGGTACGACACGGTCGTCGGCGAGCGAGGGCTCACGCTCTCCGGAGGTCAGAGGCAGAGGATCGCGCTCGCGCGCGTCGTCCTCTACGGGCCGCGGGTCGTCGTCCTCGACGACGCGACGAGCGCAGTCGACGCGGGCGTCGAGGAGCAGATCCACGACGGGCTGCGACGGGCGCTCGCGGGACGGACGACCCTTCTCGTCGCGCACCGGCGATCCACGCTCCACCTCGCGGACCGGATCGTCCTCGTCGAGCAGGGAAGGGTCGCGGACGAGGGGACCCACGAGGAGCTCTACGCGCGGAGCGCGTCCTACAGGGAGCTGCTCGACGGGCTCGCGACGCCAGGCGACGCGACACCCGACGGGCACAGCGACGCGCACGCGCGCGCCGTCGCGCCCGACCGGGCGGGAGACGGGGCCGGGAGCG
>JAJZBW010000156.1 GCA_021798745.1 Actinomycetes bacterium | reverse complement strand
GCGGCGCGCCTGAGCTCGTCGTGTCGGTCGTCCACGACCCCTACTTCGGTCCCCTCGTCGCCCTCGCCAGAACGGGTCCGGTCGCCGACCTCCTCGGCGACCGCGCCTACGCCGTCATCCCGCTCACCGACCTCGACGCCACCGAGCTGGTCCGCCGGCTGCCTTCCTCGCCCCTTCTCATGGGCGAGGTCCCGGCGCTGGCGCGCTCAGCGTCGGTCGACACCGACGCGCTCGCGGAGCTGCTGTTGCGCGTGAGCCGGCTCGCCGACGCGATCCCAGAGCTCACCTCGCTGCGCCTCGAGCCGGTCATCGCATCGGCCGAGCGCACGATCGTGCTCGGCGCGCTGGCGAGCCTCGCCGCGCCCGGCGCAGCGCCCTCCCCCCTCGTTCTCAGGCGGCTGCGCTGAGCCGCGACCGGGCGCGAGGGGCGGAGCGAGCCTGGGGATGACCGGCAACCTCGCCGAGCAACTCGCCCGCCTCGCCCGCGCGCGCGGCTGGACGAGCCGTCGGGCGTTCGTCGGCGCCGAGCGTAGCTTCACCCACGGCGAAGTCCACGAAGGCGCCGCCCGTGCCGCAGGCGTCTTCGCCGAAGCGGGGGTGGCGCCCGCCGACCGCGTCCTGATCGCCCTCTCCGACGGGATCGAGCTCGTGTGGGCGTTCCTCGGCGCCGTGCGCCTCGGCGCTATCGCCGTGCCGGTGAACCCGATGCTCCCGGCGCAGGAGCACGACTTCCTCCTCGGCGACGCCGAGCCGTCGCTCGTCGTGAGCGACGGGGCGATCCTCGACCACTTCGCCGGCACGCAAGCTCTCTCCGGCGAGGAACTGGCGCGGAGGCTCGGCTCGGCGACACCCTCGCCCGCCGCGCCGGTCGAGGGGTCCGAGCCCGCCTACGCGCAGTACACCTCGGGCACCACCGGCAAGCCGAAGGCAGCCCTCCACCGCCACTCCGACCCTTCCTGCTACGCGGCAGCCATGGCAGGCGACGTCCTCGAGATGACCGAGGACGACCTGGTCCTATCCGTCTCGCGCTCTTTTTTCGCCTACGGGCTCGGCAACACCGTCCTCTTCCCGCTCTTTCACGGTGCGGCCGCCGTCCTCCATCCCGTGACCCCGAACGTGGAGGTCCTCGCTGAGCTCACCGCCCGGCACCGGCCGACCGTCCTCTTCTGCGTGCCGAGTTACTACGCCGTGCTCACCGCGGCCGGCGACCCGGCGCTGTTCTCGAGCGTGCGCGTGGCGGTGTCCTCGGGCGAGGTGCTCACCCGAGCCCTGCATGAGAGGGTGCAGCGCTTCCTCGGCACTCCACCGCTCGACGCCCTCGGCTCGACCGAGGTCGGCCAGGCCTTCGTCTCCAACCGGCTCGGCCGGCTGCGCCCGGGCACCTGCGGGTTCGCGCTCGAAGGCTACGAGATCTCCGTGCGCGACCCGAGCGGTGCCGAGGTCGGACCCAACGAGGTCGGCCTCTTGTGGGTCAAGGGTCCCTCCGTCCTGATCGGCTACTGGCGACGCCCCGAGGCCACCGCCGAGGCCCTCGTCGACGGCTGGCTCCGCACGGGAGACCGGGCGAGCATCGACGAGGACGGATTCCTCCACCACCTCGGCCGGGCGGACGACGTGGAGATCGTCGGCGGGATCAACGTGGTGCCGCTCGAAGTCGAAACGCTGCTCGTCTCACACCCGTTTGTCGCCGAAGCCGCCGTGGCGGCGGTCCCCGACGAGCTCGGGGCGAGCAGGCTGCGTGCCTTCGTCGTCCCCGCCAGGGGCCACGCTCCGTCGCCAGCCCTCGAGCACGAGCTCATCGACCTCGTGCGAGCGCACCACGCGCCGTACAAGGTTCCCCGCTCGGTCCGCTTCGTCACCGCCCTGCCACGCACCGCGACGGGCAAGCTGCAGCGCTTCGCGCTGCGCGCCGGCTGGCCGGACGCCCCCGGCACGCCGGGCACCGCCTGAGCAACCGGCTCACGGGCTCGAGCTCAGGCCAGCGCTGCCAGCGCTGGTGAGTGGCCCGCTGCCTCCACGATCGCCTGGACGACGGCCCTGCGGGTCATCTGCTTGCGCCAGACGTAGTGCAGGTCAGCGTTGTCGAGCGGCTTGGCGACCTTGGCCGCCTCCGCCGCCACGTCCGCCAGCAGGCCGTCCTCGCCGGTCAGCTCCCGGCCGGTCAGCTCCCGGCCGACGAGCGCCTCGCCGGCAGCGCTCACGTCGAAGGGCCGCGACCCGACCGCCGTGAGGACGATCCGGCAGCCCTCGACGACTGGGCCAGCCATGGCGAGCGCCACGGCAGCGCCCGCGAGCGGGAAGTCGATCGCCCCCCGCCGGCGCACCTTCACATAGGAGGACCGCCAGGCCCCGGGGGGCGGCAGGCGCAGGCACTCGACGATCTCGTCGGGCGCCTTGGCGAGGTAGAACTGCCCGTCGTCCTGGTAGAGGTCGCTCACCGACACCTCGCGGCGGTGCCCGCCCGGCCCGACGAGCACCACGGTCCCGCCGAGCGCGATCGCGGCAGGCGCGGTGTCCGAGGATGCGATCGCCCGGCAGTGCTTGCTCGCGGGGGCGACCCGGCAGATGTCCCCGTCCTTCTTCATGCAGAACCCGCACGCCTCGCGCCACTCGACGCTCATGTCGTAGTAGTTGCAGCGCGTGTCGACACACAGGTTGCCGCCGATCGTCCCGACGTTGCGCAGCGCCGGGGACGACACGAGTGCGGCGGCGCGGGTGTAGGCGGGATGATCAGCGCCGACGCGCCTGTCCGAGCTCGCCGCGGTGAGGGTCACCCCCGCCCCGATCTCCACGCCTCCGCCGTCGGTGGCGTGCACGGCGCGCAGCTCGGTGAGGTGGCCGAGGCCGACGAGGACCTCGGGCTCCATCTGGCCGCGCTTCATCTTCGGGACGAGGTCGGTCCCGCCGGCGACCACCATTGCCCGGTCCCCGTGCTCGGCGAGCAGGTCTGCCGCCTCGTCGACGGACCCCGGCCGGAGGAACCTAAAGGGCGGCAGTCGCAGCATCGGGGGGGACGACCTTCACGAGATCGGGGTAGGGGATGTCGGGGAACCTCTTCGGGCCGTAGCGAGCCTCTTTGCCCTTGGCCCGCGCGTCGAGGGCGCGCACGATCTTGTCCGGGGTGACGGGGACCTCGTCGATCCAGACGCCGAGCGCGTCGTGCACGGCGGAGACGACGGCCGGGATGACGGGAAGGAGGGGACCCTGGCCGACCTCCTTCGCTCCGTAGGGGCCCTCGGGGTCGTGGGTCTCGACGAGGATGGTCTCGACCTCGGGCATCTCCAAGAAGGTGAGCGACTTGTAGTCGAGCATGCTCGGCTGGCGGTGCAGTCCGTCCCGGTAGGCCTGCGCCTCCATCAGCGCCTCGCCGAGTCCCATGTAGACGCCGCCTTCCACCTGGCCGCGTGCCGCCATCTCGTTGATCGACCGGCCGATGTCGTGCGCCAGCCAGACCTTGTTGACCCGGATCTCGCCGCTGCCGGGATCGGCGTCGAGGTCGACAGTAGCGGCCGAGTAGCTGTACGCGGGGCTCGGCCCGACGCCCGCCCCCTTGTACCGTCCGCCGATCCCCTCCGGGGGCGTGTAGGTGCCGTGCGCCGACAGTACGCCGAGGTGCTCCTCGGCGAGCGTCGCTGCCTCCTCGAATGTCATCCTGCCAACCTTCCCGTCGCGCACCTCGACCTCCTGCGGCGCGCAGCCCTCCTCATCGGCGACGACACCGACGAGCAGCGCGCGCATCTTCGCGGCCGCCTCCCGGGCCGCGTTGCCGGCCATGAAGGTGACACGCGACGAGTACGAGCCGAGGTCGACGGGGGTCAGGCCGGTGTCGCCCGTCACGAGACGGATGTCGCCCGGCCACAGCCCGAGCTCCTCGGCAGCGACGGTCGCGAGCACGGAGTCCGAGCCCTGCCCGATGTCCGTCGCCCCGCAGTAGAGCGTCACGCCGCCGCGGCCGACGTTGACGACGCACTCGCTGTGCGGCATCTTGTTCCAGTAGATGGGCAACCCTGCCCCGCACATGTAGCTCGAGACGGCGAAGCCCATGCCGTGGCCCCTCCGCCGCTCGCGGCGCGCGTAGCCGGAGGCCTCGAGGACCCGGTTGGTGACCTCCTCGAGGCCGCATGACGTGATCCGCAACCAGTTGACGGTCCGTGAGAAGGGCTTCACGAAGTTGCGCCGCCGGAGCTCCACCGGGTCGAGGCCGACGTCCGCCGCGAGCTTGTCGAGGTGAACCTCGAGGGCGAAGCGGGGCTGGGGGGTACCGTGGCCGCGCTTCGGGCCGCAGGGCGCCTTGTTCGTGAAGACCCGCGCGCCCTCGAAGCGGTAGGCGGGGATGGCGTAGGTCGTCGTCTGCAACGCGCCCGTGTAGAGGGTGGACGCCGGGCCGTAGGAGCCGTAGGCACCCCCGTCGAGGGCGCTGCGGAAGTGCATGGCGAGGATGCGGCCGTCGGCGTCGACGCCCGTGCGGACCCACATCAGCACCGGGTGCCGCCCGCGGTGGGTGTAGAAGACCTCCTCGCGGGTGAGCGTGCACTTGACGGGGCGTCCCGTCATCATCGCGACCTTGCAGACCACGATCTCGTGCGAGAACGGATCGCACTTGCCGCCGAAGCCCCCGCCGTGCGGCGCTGCGACCACCCGGAGCTTGCCCATCGGAAGGCCGAGGACCTTGGCGAGCGCTCGGTGCACGTAGTGGGGGTCCTGCGTCGAGGACCACAGCGTCACTTTGTCGCCGGCGACCTGCGCCGTCGCCGAGTGCTGCTCCATCGGCAGATGGGTGTTGCCCTCGAAGAAGAAGATGTCCTCGCGCACGTGCGCCGCACGGGCGAAGCCCGCGTCGACGTCCCCGAACTCGAGCGCGGCGAGCCGGTGGACGTTCGCCGGGCCGGCGTAGTCGTGCAGGGGCTCGTCGTCAGGCGGGACGAGCGCCTGCTCGATCGACTCGACGGCCTCGAGCGGCTCGTACTCGACGCTGATCGCCCGGCAGCCGGCCTGCGCGGTCTCCTCGTCCACCGCCGCCACAGCCGCCACCGGGTCGCCGACGAAGCGGACCTTCTCGTGCTCGAGAGCGTGCTCGTCCTCGCAGGTCGGCATGATGCCGTAGTTGACCGGGAGGTCGTGCCCGGTGAGCACGGCGACGACGCCAGGAACCGCACGCGCCGCTCTCGTGTCGATCGACAGCACGCGAGCGTAGGGGTGGCGGCTGCGCAGAAGCTTGCAGAAGAGCATGCCGGGAAGGACGATGTCGTCGGCGTAGGCGATGCTGCCGGTCACCTTGGCGGCGGCCTCGACGCGCGGCAGGCTCTTGCCGACGACGCGCAGGGCGCGCTCGTCCCGGGGAGCCTCGATCGTCATGACAGCATCCTCCCCGCCTCCTCGACGGCCTCGATGATGCCCGCGTAGCCGGTGCACCGGCAGAGGTTGCCGGCGAGGGCCTCCTTGATCTCGTCGCGCGACGGCGCGGGGTTCTCGTCGAGAAGCGCCTTGGCCGCGAGCACCATGCCGGGCGTGCAGTACCCGCACTGCAGCCCGCCCTGAGCGACGAAGGCCTGCTGGACCGGGTGCAGCTCGGAGCCCCGGGCGAGCCCCTCGATCGTCGTGACCGCGGTGCCCTCCACCTGTGCCGGCAGGAGGAGGCAGCTCAGCTGCGGCGTCCCGTCGACGAGCACCGTGCACGCCCCGCACTCCCCGAGCTCGCAGCCGTGCTTGGTCCCGGTGAGGCCGAGGTCCTCGCGCAGCACCTCGAGCAGGGTCGCGTGCGACCGCACGAGGAGCAGGCGGTCCTCACGGTTCACCGAGAGGCGCAAGAGCTCTCGACCGTCGGGCACCTCCACGGCGGTCACCTCCCCTCGGCGGCGAGAGCGACGAGCAGCGGCTCGATCCCGCCGTGGCGCAGCACGTCGAGCATCGGCTCGGGGATCCTGTCGGCGCGCAGCACGGTACGCCCGCCCGCGACGACCACCTCGCCGGCAACGACATCCACCTCCACGGTCTCGTGGTCGTGCACCGCGGCACTCACGCCGGGGCAGCTCAGCGCGGGGAGGCCCAGCGCGATGGCGTTGCGGGCGAAGATCCGCGCCAGCGAGTCGGCCACGACCACCGAGACGCCGAGGTCCTTCAGGTGCTGGGGCGCGGACTCCCGGCTCGAGCCGCAACCGAAGTTCGCCCCGGCGACGACGATGTCACCTGGACGGACCGAAGCGGCGAACTCGGCCCGCGCCGGCTCGAGGACGTGGCGGAGACGCACCTCGGGCGGGTCGTGCACGTACTGGCCCGGCGAGAGCATGTCCGTGCTGATATCCGGCCCGAAGAGCCACGCCCTGCCCCGAAAGCGCGTCACGCCGCCACGAGTGCCAGTCATCCTGCCGCCTCCTTCGCTCCGGCGCTCACAGAGACCTCGCGGGGGTCGGCGATCGCCCCGGCGAGCGCGGACGCGGCCGCCGTGGCCGGCGATCCGAGGTAGATCTCCGCGTCGGGGCTGCCCATGCGGCC
>JAJZBW010000155.1 GCA_021798745.1 Actinomycetes bacterium | reverse complement strand
CCTCGAGAGCGCGCCACCGCCGGGGCGCGGCCGGGCACGGCGCGACGCCCTCTCGGTCGTCGTCGTCCACCCGGACCTGCTCGGCACCTACGGCGACGGCGGCAACGGGGCCGTCCTCGCCGCACGGGCCGCCTGGCGGGGGATCCCGGTGGACCTCCTCCTCGTCTCGTCCGACGCTCCGCTCCCCTCCGGCGCCGACCTCTACTGCCTGGGCGGTGGCGAGGACGGACCGCAGGCGCGCTCGGCCGAGCTGCTCCGGGGCGGCGCCCTCCCCGCCGCCGTCTCCCGGGGCGCGACGGTCCTCGCCGTGTGCGCGGGCTTCCAGATCGTCGGGACGAGCTTCGCGGGCCCGGACGGCACGACCGTCCCCGGAGTGGGCCTCGTCGACGCGACGACCGCCCGCGGGACCGGTCCGCGAGCGGTCGGCGAGGTCGTGCTCGAGAGCGTGGAGCACGCGACGCGCGACGGTGGCCTCTCGATCGGGTCCGGCGAGCTCGTGACCGGCTTCGAGAACCACGCCGGGGTGACCCGCCTCGGCCCCGGGCTCGCCCCGCTGGGGCTCGTCCGGTCGGGGACGGGCAACGGCGCCGGCGCCCCGGGGCGCCCCGAGGGCGCAGTGAGCGGCCACGTCGTGTGCACCTACCTCCACGGACCCGTGCTCGCGAGGAACCCCGCGCTCGCGGACCGGCTCGTCGCAGCCGCGACGGGGGCGGCCCCCGAGCCGCTCGACGACTCCGAGGAGCTGCTCCTGCGCGCGGAGTGCCTCGCGCGAGCAGCTCGCCCCCGGCGACTCCGTGCCGGTCGGCTCCTGCGGATAAGGTGACGGAAATGGATGCCCACGCCGGCATCGGAGACGCCGGGGGCGAGCTGCTCGCGCCGCTCGGCTGGACCGAGCGAGCGAAGGCCTACGTCGCGCTCACGAAGCCCAGGATCATCGAGCTCCTGCTCGTGACGACCATCCCGACCATGTTCGTCGCGTCGCGTCGGCTGCCGTCCGCGGGGCTCGTCGCGCTCACCCTCGCCGGCGGGGCGCTCGCCGCCGGCGGTGCGAACGCCATGAACATGGTCTACGACCGGGACATCGACGCGATCATGGAACGGACGAGGAGCCGGCCGCTCGTCACCGGCGCGATCTCCCCGCGCGCCGCGCTGACGTTCGCGGTCGCTCTCGAGGTCGCGTCGTTCCTCCTCCTGTACACGACCGTGAACCTCCTCTCCGCGGTGCTCGCCGTGTCGGCGACGGCCTTCTACGTCGGCGTCTACACGATGTGGCTGAAGAGGTCCTCCCCGCAGAACATCGTGATCGGAGGGGCCGCGGGAGCCGTGCCCGTCCTCGTCGGATGGAGCGCCGTCACCGGACGCGTCTCGCCCGCGGCGCTCGTGCTGTTCGGGATCGTGTTCCTCTGGACTCCGCCGCACTTCTGGGCGCTCGCCGTCCGCTACCGGGACGACTACGCGGCGGCGAGCGTCCCGATGCTCCCCGCGGTCGTCGACCTCCCGAAGGTCGTGCGCAGGATCGTCGCGTACGCCGCCGTCCTCTGGGCGCTCTCCGTCGTGCTGTCCCCCGTCGCCCATCTCGGTCCGGTGTTCCTCGCGATCACGGTCGTGCTCGGGGGGGCGTTCTTCTGGAAGACGTGGTCGCTCCGCACCGACGCGAGCCCGAAGCGCGCGATGCAGGTGTTCGGCTTCTCGATCACGTACCTCACGCTCCTGTTCTTCGCGATGGGGATCACGGCCGTTGTCCGTCACCCCTGAGGTCGCGAACGGGCCGCCCGTCGCGAGCGAGCCCACGACGCCCGGCGGACCGGGCCCGCGCAGGCGCCGGCCTCGCCTGCCCGTCGTGCTCGTGATCGTCGCGTTCGCCCTCGTCGCGGGCTTCGTCGCGTACGCCGTGCGCTCCGCGAGCGTTGCGAGGCCGCCCGTGACCGCCGGGCTGCCGACGATCCCGGCCGGCACGCTCGCCGCGCCCTTCTCGCTCCCCCGGCTCGGCGGCGGGCCGCCCGTCGTGCTCGCGTCGTTCCGCGGACGACCCACGGTCGTGAACTTCTTCGCCTCGTGGTGCGTCGACTGCCGGGCCGAGCTCTCGGCATTCGGGTCGGTGTCGCGCTCCGACGGGCGCCTCGTGAACTTCGTCGGCGTCGACACGAACGACCCGAACGCCGCGCTCGCCCGCGCCCTTCTCGCACGCGCCGGGGCGCGTTACCCGGTGGGCGTCGACCCGAGCGGCTCCGTCGCGAACAGCAGGTACCTCGTGTCCGCTCTCCCGGTCACCCTCTTCCTCGGCTCGTCGGGACGCGTCGTCGGAGAGGTCGTCGGGGCGCAGTCCCGCTCGGACCTCGAGGGCTGGATCTCGAGGCTCACCTCCCGGACCTGAGCTCCCCGGAGCCCCGACAGCGCGGGCCCGCGTGCCGGGTCACGGCCCGAGCCCGTGGAGGTGGACGAACCCTCGGATGCTCTGCGCGACGAGCTGCACGGCGATCGCGGAGAGGAGCAGGCCGAAGATCCTCGTCAGCAGGTGGATCCCGCCGGGGCGGAGGAACCGGAGCACCCCGAGGGAGAACCGGAGCGCCGCGTATATGAGCACGAGGACCGCGACGAGCGCCACCCCGATCGCGAGCGCGTCGTGGAACCCGTGGGCCTGGCGGACGAACACGATCGTCGCCGCAATGGCGCCTGGCCCTGCGATGAGGGGCGTCCCGAGCGGGACGAGCGCGACGTTCACCTCGTCGACCTGGCTCGGGGGACGCTCGCGGTCGACGAGGAGCTCGAGTGCCACGAGGAGAAGGAGCAGCCCGCCCGAGCCCTGGATCGCGGGCACCGAGATCCCGAGGTAGTCGAGGATCTGCTGCCCGAACAGCGCGAAGAGAGCGATCACCCCGCCCGCGACGAGGACCGCCTGCCACGCGAGCCGCCTCGTGTCGCGCGGGGAGCGGCTCTCGGTGAGGGCGAGGAAGATCGGCACGTTCCCGAGCGGGTCCATGATCACGAGCAGGGTGACGAACACCCCGGCGAAGAACCTCACGTCGATCCTCCCATCGCACCGTCATACATGGGATCGTGTCGTGACGCCCGACCCCGGGACGCGCCCCCGCGTTCCCCGGTCCGACGGTTCGGGCGTGGGCCACGGCCGACAACGACGAGGAGGAACCAGGTGCTCAAGGACTTCAAAGACTTCATCCTTCGTGGCAACGTCGTCGACCTCGCCATCGCGTTCGTCGTCGGGACCGCGTTCGCAGGTGTCGTGAAGGCGCTCGTCGCGGACATGTTCACCCCTCTGCTCGCGATCCCCGGACACGTCTCGTTCGCGAGCCTCCACTTCACGGTCAACGGAAGCACCTTCCACTACGGGGACTTCATCAACACCGTCCTCGAGTTCGTCGTCGTCGCGGCGGCCATGTTCTTCTTCGTCGTCCGCCCGGTCACCGCTGTCGCCGCCACGCTGAAGAAGCGCAAGGGAGACGTACCTCCGGAGACGAAGGAGTGCCCCGAGTGCCTCTCGACGATCCCCTACCTCGCTCACCGCTGCGCGCAGTGCACGGCGGAGCAGCCGACCGTCACCGCGTGAGCCCGGGGCCCCGCGGCGCCGCGCGCGCACGGAGCCAGTCCGCCTCGACCGGTCCCCCGTCAGGGGACCGGTGCGGGGGCCGCTCCGGCGGGACGACGTCCTGCGGGAGGTGGTGGCGCGGGCCGGACCATGGCGCGTGGGGTGCGACGAGGTAGTCCGCGAGCCGGTACGCGACGGCCTCGTAGTTCACGCGCCAGCCCCGGAAGTGAGGCCACGCCGCGGCCGCGTCCCGCTCGACGGGGAACCCCGTGCCGACGAGCTGCGCGACGGCGTCCTCGAACGAGCGGGCGTCGAGCTCGATCGGCCCCTGCGGAGACGGGTCGCGGTCGTAGGGCCAGCCGAGCGTCGTCGCGATCCGCCGCAGCGCGCTGAAGCCCATCCGCAGGCACATCCGCGCCTCGGGCGGGCAGCTCGACGGGCAGAGCGCGAGGTGGAGCGCCGCCGCGTCGAGGACCGCGAGGAGAGAGAGCAGCCACGAGTACCCGGCCTCGGGAGAGCGGAAGAGCACGAGGACCGGGTGGGTCCCGTGGCTCTCCGCGACGTCCGCCGACCAGTGCTCCCAGTCCCGGTAGAGGTCCTCGAGCGCGCCGAGCGAGTCCACGAGCTGGTGGCGCATGAGGACCTCGGGCCCCCACGCGGGCACTCCCGCCCGGCTCTCGGTGAGCGCGACGAGCGCCTCGCGGCGCGCGTAGGCCTGGTACAGGACGGGGAGGTACCCGATCTGGAGCGCGATCGTCACCGTGCCCGTGGCCGCGACGAGCACCCGGATGACGTCGTTCGTCGACCCACCCGCGTGCGCGAGACCGACGACGAAGAGCGCGCCTGCGGACTGCGGGACGGCGAGCCCGAAGGAACCGGCCCACGGAAGGAGCTGCATCGCTCCCCCGAGCACGAAGGTCCCGAGGAACGCCGC
Organism: Actinomycetes bacterium; assembly: GCA_021798745.1. GTDB lineage: Bacteria > Actinomycetota > Acidimicrobiia > Acidimicrobiales > Bog-793 > JAJZBW01. Next base: position 2,067 of record JAJZBW010000155.1, on the reverse strand, counting down.
GAGCTGCGCCACGAGCGACACCGGACCGACCGCCGAGAGCAGCGAGTCCTTCCTCGCGTAGCTCGAGGTGAGACGCGCCACGACGACGAGGACGCCACGGACGCTCCGCGGGACGACCGAGGACCCGCGCTGCAGCAGCGAGCGGCCGCGCGGGGAGACGAAGGTCGCGACGAGGCTCCCCCACGTGAGCGCGACGAGCGCGACACCCCCCGCGAACACGACCCATCGCACGCACGAATCTTCGCCGATACGCGCGAGGAACGCGTCCGGTCAGGCCGCGGCGATCCCGAACGTGCACGTCCCGACCGGCACGCCGACGACGCAGTGCGTGGGCGGCTCGGTCATCGTCTTCGCGTGCTCGACCGTCATGGACGCAGGAGGCGCGAGGTCGACGCCGTCCGGCTGGTTCAGGTACCCAGGAGCCGTCCCCCGCACCCCGGTGTGCCCGTACTGCCACACGATCTTGTTCGTGAGCGAGTCGATCACGATGACCCGGTCGTTGTAGTCGTCGTTGCACAGCACGTCCGGCGAGTTGGGTATCGGGCGGCAGAGGGACGGCTGGTTGAGCATCCCCGGGCCGCTCGTCGGCCGGTACCGCCAGAGCAGCTTGCCCGTCGAGGTGAACTCGACGATCTGGCCCGGGTCGGAGTAGTCGGCCGTGAGGAACCGGTTCGGCCCGACCTGGTTCGTGTCCGACGGGTACGCGACGCCGGGGGGGTGCGTGCTCCAGAGCACCTTGCCACCGAGCGTCATCTCGTCCACCCAGTCCCCGTTGATCTCCGTCGCGATGTAGTCGCCGTTCGTCATCGGGAAGACCCCGTTCGGGCTCCCCCAGCGCAGAGGCGGCTGGTGGTAGCAGTAGATGTCGTTCTCCCCGATCCTCTCGACCGGCACGTGGCTCGGCGGGTGCAGGACGAGGATGCTGCAGTTCTTGATGTCCGCGAGCACGACGTCGCCGTTCGGCGTCATGAGAGCGTCGTCGGGGTTGTCGAGGTGGTTCAGCGTGTTCCCGGGCACGCCCGGTGTGCCGTACCGCCAGACGATCCGGTGGGTCGCGATGTCGATGAGCGACACGACCTGGTCGTCCTCCTCGGTCACGAGGATGTCCTTGCCGTTCGGAGTGAAGAACGCGTCGTCGGGGATGAGGAACGTCTGGCCGGGTGCGAGGTCACCGGGCTGCGGGAACTGCCACACGATCCTGCCCGAGGGGCTGACGACGAGCAGCCTGCTGTTCGACCGGTCCGCGATGAGGACGTCGGACGGGAGCACCGACGGGTTGGAGCCGGGCTGCAGGTTCGGACCGGCGCGCAGCCCCTTCGGAGGGAGCGGGAAGGGAAGCCCCGAGCCCGAGCGAGTCGATCGGGAGACCACGCGTCCGTGGGTCGCCGACCTCGGCGGGGCGGCCCGAGCGGCTCTCGCGTCGCGGGAGGGCGACGCCCCTGCAGCGGCCCCGTGGTGCGAGGAGCCCGAGAGCCCTGCGAGCGCCGCGACGCACGCGACGACGAACACGACGGACACGACGAGCTTGGGCGACCGGAGCACGCAGCGATGCTAGGTGCCCGTCGGCGGGCGGTGGTCGCACGCCCGGTGCCGGCACAGGGGCTCGGTGCGAGCCACGGTACGCTACGCACCCGTGGAGCTCGCCGAGCTTTTTCGCCGCGAGCTCTCACGCGCGGCGCGGCGTCTCCTCGAGGCCGACGCGCGGCTCGCCCGGGGTCCCGGGCCGTCCGCCGTCCACGACGCCCGCGTCGCGCTCACGCGTGCCCGGGCGCTCCTGAGGACGTTCCGGTCGCTCCTCGAGCCCGCTGCGCTGCGGTGCGCTCGCCCGGAGCTCGCCTGGGTGGACGCGCTCCTCGCTCCGGTGCGCGACCTCGACGTCGTCGCGGCGCGGCTCCTCGAGCACGCCGCCCCCGGGCCGGGAGGCCGTCCGCGTCCGCTCGACGCCGCGCTCACGGCCGCGCTCGCGGCCGACCGGGCGGCCGAGCTCTCGTGCCTCGGCTCCGCGCGCTCGTCCGGTCGCTACACGCTCGCGCTCTCGCTCGTCGACGCGTGGGGCGACGACCCGCC
>JAJZBW010000154.1 GCA_021798745.1 Actinomycetes bacterium | reverse complement strand
ACCTCGACGATCCGCTCGCGGATCGCGACTGCGACGGCCTCTGTCCGCGACGCGACCGCGAGCTTCGAGAGGAGGGACGACACATGACCCTCGACCGTCCGGAGCCCGAGAGCGAGCTCGGAGGCGATCTGCTTGTTCGACCGCCCGCGGGCGAGGAGCGCGAGCACGGCGGTCTCCCGGGAGGTGAGCGCACCGGGCTCGGACTTCGAGGCGGCGGTCGTCCGCCACCTCCGGGCGAGGAGCGAGGAGACGCCACGGTCGAGGACGAACACGCCGTCCGCGACGGCGCGCACCGCGTCGACGAGCTCCCGCGTCGTGCAGGTCTTGAGCAGGTAGCCGCCCACTCCGATCTCGAGGGCCTCGGTGACGTACGCGTAGTCGTCGTAGGCGCTCACGACGAGGACCCTCACGGGCATGCCACGGGAGGCGAGCTCTCGGGCGAGGTCGAGGCCGCTCATCCCCGGGAGGCTCACGTCGACGAGCGCGACGTCGGGGAGGAGCGACTCCAGGAGCTCGAGAGCGTGCTCGCCGCTCCCGGACTCGCCGACGACCTCGAGCTCGGGCTCCTGGGACAGGAGCTGCACGGTCCCCTCGCGCACGAGCGAGTGGTCGTCGACGACCACGACGCGGACGGGTGCGGCGCGCGCCGACCGGGAGTACGCCGGAGGAGCGACTCCGTCGCCCTCGTCCGGCGCGCTCGGCTCTGAGGTGTCGTCCACCGGCACCAGTCTGTGCGCGCCCTGCGTTTTGCGCCAGGCGACGCCGCGGGGCGATCCCCGCGGCCGACGCTCGGCGCCGCGTTCTCGCGGATCTCGGCTCCGCGGCGAGACGACCCGTCTCGTGACGGCGACCCCGCCGAGCGGCCCACGGGTCGCGACCGCAGGATCGTGGTGCCTGGACCCGGGCGCGCCCCCGGCCGGAGCTCGCACGCAGGCGGTGGTGCCGGGTCGCAGATCTCCTTCGCCTGGGTCGTCGACACGACGCCGACCGTTCGGTCCCCGGGACCGTCGTCGCTCGGCGTGCGCGACTGTGGCAGTCTCGGTCGCGGTGCGCGCGGTCGGGCTGGTCCTTGCAGTCGTGTGGGGGGCGTTCTGGCTGTACTGGCTCGTCGCGGCCTTCTCCATGAAGCGGGGCCGCGTGCCCGTGTCCCGCGAGCTACGCATCAGGGCGCTGATCCTCGTCCTCGTCGTCGCCGTGGACCGCCTCGGGTTCTTCCGGCACGACACCCATGACACGGACCCGTGGCGCGCTGGCCTCGGTGTGCCCCTCGTCGTGCTCGGCCTGGGGTTCGCGGTCTGGGCTCGTGTCCACATCGGCCACAACTGGGGCACGCCGATGACGCAGAAGGACGAGCCGGAGCTTGTGACGAGCGGCCCGTACCGTCTGGTGCGGCACCCGATCTACTCGGGCATCCTCGTCGCCGGTGTCGGCACCGCCGTGGCACTGAGCTGGTTGTGGCTGGTCGCCGTGCTCCTGGCCGGCGTGTACTTCATCTACAGCGCCACCGTCGAGGAGCGCTACCTGACCGAGCAGCTCCCCGACGCGTACCCGGCGTACAAGCGTTCGACCAAGATGCTCGTCCCGTTCACCTTCTCGGGCTCGAGCCACCGTCCCGATGGGCCTCCGGGCGGCTGAGCGTCCGAGGAGACCGTACCCGGACCAGGGAGAGCGGGACCTCCGACCCAACCGGCTCGTCCCGAACGAAACCGGCGCATCGGAAATGAGCGGGCCCAGTAGCAGGAGGATCCGCGTACGCGTGGTGGGGGTCCACCAATCTGAGGTTGTTCGACGACCGCAGATGGAGGACCCCCGTGGTGACCGACCCGAGACGCGCGCTCGAGTGGCTGATCGGTCTCCCGGCCGTCACCTTCCTTGCCGGCGAGGCCGGCGCTGGCGGCGAGGCCCGCGTCCATGTCGAGACGAAGGCCTCGACGGTGGGCTGTCCGAGCTACACCACGTCGCGGGACTCCAACTCGCCCGGGTGTAGGACCGCTCGCGTGTCGAGCTCGTCGACCTGCCGGCCCTCGGTCGGCCGGTCTGCCTCGTGTGGCACGCGCGCCGCTGGCGTTGCCCCGAGGCCGACTGCGCCGAAGGGTCCTGGACCGAGGAGGACCACCGCATCGCCGCGCCCCGCCAGGTGCTCACCGCACGGGCCGCGCGGTGGGCGACGGTCCAACTCGGCCGGCGGGCCCGCAGCGTGAACGAGGTGGCCGACGAGCTCGGCTGTGACTGGCACACGGTGAACGACACCGTCGTCGCCTACGGCGAGGCCCTGCTCGCGGCCCGCTCGCTCGGCGGCACGCTCATCCGCTGGCACAAGGAGATCGCCGCCCGGCATGAAGACCACGTGAGCAACGGACCCACCGAGGCCGTCAACAACCTCATCAAGCGCGTGAAGCGCGCCGCCTTCGGGCTCGCCTCGCTTCGCGATTACCGGCTCTGCGCGGCGAGCCGTGGGTGACGGCCTCTGATTCTGGCGGTTGACGAAGCCTCCCATTCGACGCCGGAGTGGAGCAACAGTCGCAGCCGATAGCTCTCGAGGTTCCTCATCTCGTGGCCGATGCGGCGGAGCTTCTCCGCCACGAGGTTCTGTGCCTCGACCGGCCCGGTGGAGATCCCGGTCACGTGGTAGCTCGAGATCTCGGCCTCCCAGGCCTTGACGGTCTTTGCGAGCCGGGTGAGCTCGCGGACCTCGGCCCAGGCGGCGTGGTCGTAGAGCGCGTCGAGGCGAGCACGCGCCTCCAGGTGGCTCGCCGCCGCGTAGACGTCGCGCAGGAGCTCCTTGCCGAGGATCGCGGCGCCGACCTCGCCGTCGGGATCACCGGCGCGAAGCGCTGCTCGCAAGCGTGCATGCTGGCGCTCGGTGAGCCGCTCACGGGCGCGGGTCATGAGCCGTCGGGCGCCATAGAGCGGATCGTCGCGATGCCCGCGGTGGCCGAGGGTCTCCTCCGGACGCGGCGGCGCACGGCGTTCACCGCCTCGTTCGCGAGCTTCACGGCGGGGAAGTGGTCCACGGTCACGACAGCGTGAGGAAGGCCGCGAAGAAGACCGTTCGCGTAGCCTCGGTGCGGGTCGATCGCATCGGTCGGTACGCTCTCTCTCCAGGCGGGCGTCGCGCCGAAGAGCCAGTACGCGACGTCGTCGGCGTTGCGGCCGGGCACGACGTCGAGGAGGCGTCCACGCTTGACGTCGACGAAGCTCGTCGCGAAGAAGGTGTTGCGCGTCCGCGATGCGGCGAGCATCTTGTGCTCGTCGACCCCGAGGGCGACGACGCCGGCGAGACGCTCGTCGTTCCCGACGAGCGGGCGCCCGTGGCGAGCAAGCGCCGCCATCGCCGTTGCCCAGGAGATGCCGAGGTCCCGGGCGACCTGGGCGACCGAGTGGCCGTCACGACCGACCCGGTCGCGATCACACCGCAGGAAGAGCACCCCGTCCGCCCACTCGAGGTCTCGACGGGCACGACGAGCTCGCCACGCTCCTCGGTCGTGGAGCACACCTCGAAGCCATCCACGTCGAGCATGGCGCGCGCGTCACCACTACCGTCCATCTGTCCGTCGCCTCCGGTCTCGCTGGTCTCTCAACCGCAAGACTCGGGGGTCACGGACAGGAAGTGGTGGACCCTATGGGCGGCTCACCGGATCGCGCTCACCCACGGCGCGACGCGTAGAGCCCGATATCCATCCCCGCCGAATGCCCCGATGGGGCGCTCGCCGGAGGATGGCGTGCGCCTGTCGCACCGTCGCGGGAGCGAGCGGCGTGCCGTTCTGGCCGCCCTTCTCCCGGAGCTGTGCATAGATCCCGTCGAGCTGAGCGGTCCGAAGGCGAGCCAGCGGCACCTTGCCCAACGTCGGAGCGATGTAGCTCCTGATGGTCCGCTCGTACCCCCGGACGGTCGATCCCGGCATAGGCACGTAGCTCCCACGCGTCGCCCGGTCGGCGACGGTGGCCCCTGATGGCGCCTCCCGGAAGCCCCTGCTACTGGCCCTCCAGTAGCAGCTCCGGTGGAACGGGAGCATCCAGTAGCAAGCGCACCTGGCTTTCGCTCTAGCAGCTCGCTCTTCAAGCCGGCTACCAGGTACTTCTTCGTGCGCCCCCTGGGACTTGAACCCAGAACCTGCGGATTAAGAGTCCGTTGCTCTGCCAATTGAGCTAGAGGCGCGTGGCCGGCATCCTAATCGTCCGCGGGCCCGCGCGACCGGCCCGCGGGGTCAGAAGGCGCTCCGTCGGGGTGACCGAGGGGACTTGAACCCCCGACCTCCAGGGCCACAACCTGGCGCTCTAACCAACTGAGCTACGGCCACCGCGTCCGTCCGGCGTAGGTGCCGGGCGGCTCCCCAAAGCATCGCACATCGCGCGACGCCCCCGGCGCTGCCGTGCGCGCCGCCGGGAGGGCGCGGGTCAGGGCTCGGTCGGCCCCTCCTCCTCCTCGGAGCACACGCAGAACTCGTTGCCCTCGGGGTCCGCCATGACCTGCCACCAGCCTCCGTCCGAGCCCGTCACGGGACCGCCCGAGCGCGTCGCGCCGAGGGACTCGAGACGAGCGATCTCACGCGGCGCGTCGCGTACGAACAGGTCGAGGTGGAGGCGGTTCTTCGCGACCTTCGGCTCCACGACGCGCTGGATGTAGACGACCGGATGGCCCGGCGCAGGAGGGACGAGGTCGAGGTAGGTGCCGTCGGAGTCGAGGTCCCCGACCCGATAGCCGAGTGCACGCGCCCAGAAGAGAGCGAGCGTCTCCGGGTCGTTCGAGTCGATTCCGATCTCGATGCGGGCCGCCATTCGAGCACCTCCAGTCGAGGTCACGGCGGGGAGGTCGTGCACCGCCGAGTCCCCGTCGGGGCCGGTCCGTCGCGCCGGCCGTGTGCAACAGTACGTCCGCGCCCCCGTAGCTCAGCCGGACAGAGCAGCTGCCTTCTAAGCAGTTGGTCGCAGGTTCGAATCCTGCCGGGGGCACCATGTGATGTCGCGAGACATCGGAAACACTCTGAACCTCCGATTCGGCGGTCACCGTCGGGGCTTCGGCCCCGGGGGTTCGCCGGTTGGCTGGTAGTCCTTCGTCGGGTCGACGACGAGGCTGCGCAAGAGTTCGCCCGTCGTCGCGTCGACAACTCGGACCTCGAGGTCGTGCACCAGCAGCAGCACGCGGGTCCCGGAGAAGCGCATCCCGATGCCGATGTGGTGCAGCCGTCCGCCGACGCGCAGCGTCACCCTCCCCTTGGGGTCGACGACGTCGCGGCGCACCCGGTCGTGGGCGTCTCCTGTGCGATCGCCTGGGGTGGCCTTTGGTCGACCGCGATAGGCCGTCGCCGGCGGCACCTGCTCGGGCAGCGAGCGGTGCGGGCGCTTCGTGTTGTAGCGATCGACGAAGGTGTCGAGGAGCTCCTGGAGGTCAGCGAGTGTCTCCGGCTGGACGGGCTGGGCGCGAAGCCAGCGCTTCATCGCCTGCTGGAAGCGCTCGACCTCGCCGCAGGTCGTCGGGTGGTTCGGCCGGGAGCTCTTCTGCGTGACCCCGAGACGCCGAAGCTCGGACTCGAAGCCGTTGCGGCCGCCCCTGCCGCCGGAAAGGCGCGTCGTGAAGACCATCCCGTTGTCGGTGAGCGTTGAGGCGGGGACGCCGTGCTCGTCCGTCGCCGCGCGGAAGGTGGCGAGCACGATGGGGCCCGTGACGCGCCGGTGCGCGCTGACCTTGAGGGCGAAGCGAGCGTGGTCGTCCAGCCAGGTCAAGATCTCTGCGTCCTCGCCGGTGGCGAGGGGGTAGTGGGTGAAGTCGGCCTGCCAGGTCTCGTTCGGCAGCTCGGCGCAGAAGCGGACATAGGAGCTGCGCGGTCGCTTCTTCGGCTGCGGCTCGACGAGGCCCTCACGTCGCAGCGCGCGAAGGATCGTCGAGGCCGAGAGGATCGTGTCGAAGTGCTTGGCGAGGTGCCAGCGGATCGTCTCTGCACCGGCGTCCTCGCCGCCCGCGAGGAGGGCTCGGCGCAGCTCGACGATGCGAGCATTGACCTCAGGGGGCGTCGCCCTCGGTGAGCGGTGCGGCCGGCGCGAGCGCGCCTCGAACGCCGCCTCGCCCTCGTCGCGGTAGCGGGCGACGAGCTTGGAGACCCACCCGGGCGAGACGCCATACGCGCGGGCGACCTCGCGCGCACCGCGGCCTTCTACGACGACTGCCGTGATCACGAGCCGGGCGCGCGACATGGCCGATCATCAGCGACCGCCGGCTCTCAGTGATGGCTCTGGGTGTTTCCTATGACGCGCGGGATGTGTTTCCTATGTCGTGACGTACGACACTGCCGGGGGCACCAACCAGTCCTCCGCACGAAGCGGTGCGGAGTTGTCGCCTTGCCCATAATCGTAGAGGGCGAGTGTGACATCGAGCGCCTGCTCGGCCGGCTGGTAGGTGAGCTTCAGTTGGAGACTGTCGAGCAGCTCCCGTAGCTGAGGATGTCCCGAGATTCGTGGAACTTCGGTGACGGTCCTGTGGTCGATCAGGCCACAGCCTGATCGTATTCGACGGCTGTATCGATCTCTTTCGCGATCGTCGCGTCGAGCTTCTGGCGCAGCTCT
>JAJZBW010000153.1 GCA_021798745.1 Actinomycetes bacterium | reverse complement strand
GCGCTCCTCCCGGCGCTCGCGGCGGGCGTGCTCGCGCCGGCGTCGCTGCTCGGGGGACCGTCGACGGGCGGCAATGCGGGTCGCGTGCCCGTCGTGCGGGCGGGAGGCGTGCCGGCCGGGCGGCGCACGACCGGCGTCCGACCGGCGACCGGGCCTCTCGGGAGGTGCCCGTGGCTCGCGAGGGACCTCTCGCACGGGTGGTCGCCGCGCCGGCTCGCGACGGCGGTCGTGTCCCGGATGACGCTCGACGAGAAGGCCGGAGTCGTGGCGCTCCACGAACACGGTGGGTACGAGAACGTGAACGACGCTGTCCCGAGCGTGTGCATCCCCGCGCTGACCCTCCAGGACGGGCCGAACGGCATCGCGTACGGAGCGACCGGTGTGACCCAGCTCCCGAGCTCGCTCGGGGTCGCCGCGAGCTTCGACCCGTCCGTCGCCCAGGCCTTCGGGCGAGTCGAGGGGGCCGAGGCGCGCGCGAAGGGGATCGACGTCGTCCAGGGCCCCAACCTCAACCTCCTCCGCGTCCCCACGAGCGGCCGGGGCTTCGAGGGGTACGGGGAGGACCCGTACCTCGCGTCGGTCATGGGAGTCGCGGACGTGCGGGGGATCCAGTCCGAAGGGGTCCTCGCCGACGCGAAGCACTACACGGCCTACAACGAGGAGACCGCCCGCCTGCTCCTGCGCGAGCTCGTCGACCGGCGCCAGCTCGAGGAGCTCTACCTCGTCCCGTTCGAGGCGGCCGTCCGCGACGGGCACGTCGCGTCGATCATGTGCGCGTACGGGTCGATCGGGACCGTGAACGACTGCTCGGACCCCTGGCTCTACCGGACGCTCCGGTCGTGGGGGTTCGCCGGGTTCGTCCGCTCCGACCTTGCGGCCGTGCGCAACCCCGCGGCGGCGTTCCGGGCGGGGCTCGACCTCGTGAAGCCGATGCGCGCGTCGACGCTCGTCGCTCTCGTGCGGAGAGGGAGCATCCCGGTCGCGGACCTCGACCGGGCCGTGGTCGCGACGCTCGCGGCGATGTTCCGGTTCGGGCTCGTCGCGCGGCCGCGCGCCGAGACCATCCGGCGGACGGCGACGACCGCCGAGCACGCGAGGGTCGCGCTGAGGGCGGCCGAGGCGTCGGTCGTGCTCCTCAAGGACTCCGGAGGCGTCCTGCCGCTCTCGAGGCGTGAGTCGGTCGCGGTCGTCGGTGCGGACGCCTTCGCCCGGCCCGTGACCGCGGGCACCGGCAGCGCGGCCGTCGTCGCGCCGTTCGTCGTCACCCCGCTACGGGCCATTGAGACGATTGTCGGACGGGCGTCGCGGGTCCGATACGCGCTCGGGATGCCTCCCGACAGGATCCTTCCGCCGATCCCGTCGGTGGACGTCGTGTCGGGACGCCCCCTTCCGGGGATCGAGCCTCCCGCGAGCGCGCTCGAGCCCGGCAAGGCCGACATCGGCCTGCTCGGACGGCCGGGCGTCACGCGCTCGGTCGCGACGGCGGACCATCCCGGTCGAGGGGCGGAGTGGTCCGAGTGGCGCGCGACCGTCTCACCTCGTAGGAGCGGGCTCTACGAGATCTCGGTCGAGCAGAACGGGGACACGTGGGTCTACCTCGACGGCCGGACGCTCCTGTCGTTCCCGGGCCTCCACGGACGGTCGTCGTGGTCGACGACCGTCCCTCTCGTGGCGCACCGCCGGTACCGGGTCGTGATCCGCTGGTTCGCGATCGACGGGGTGCACAACCCGAGGATCGGGTGGGAGGACGTGACGCCGCTCCTGCACGCGGCTGCCGCGGCAGCCCGCCGCTCCCGGGTCGCGGTCGTGTTCGTCAACGACTACAGCGGAGAGGGAGCGGACCGCCCGTCGCTCGGGCTTCCCGCCGACGAGGACGCGCTCGTACGAGCGGTCGCCTCCGCGAACCCCCGGACCGTCGTCGTGCTGAACACCGGCGGGGCGGTGCTGATGCCGTGGCTCGGGAAGGTCGCGGGCGTGCTCGAGGCCTGGTACGCGGGAGAGCAGGACGGTCGGGCGGCTGCCGCCGCGCTGTACGGCCGGGTCGACCCGTCCGGGCGCCTCCCCGTCACGTTCCCCGCCTCCGCGTCGCAGACTCCGGTCGCGTCGCCGAGCGAGTTCCCCGGGATCGCGTCCGTCGTGCGGTACGCCGAAGGGCTCGACATCGGCTACCGCTGGTACTCGGCGCACGGGGTCGATCCGCTCTTCTCCTTCGGCTTCGGGCTCTCCTACACGCGGTTCGCCCTCTCCGGGCTCGAGGTGTCGCGTCGAGGTGGCGGCGAGCAGGTGCGCGTCGAGGTGTCCAACGTCGGACGGCGGCCCGGGACCGACGTCGTCGAGGCGTACGTCGGGTTCCCGAGGGCGGCGGGCGAGCCTCCCCGCCAGCTCGCGGGCATCGCCCGGATCACGCTGGGCCGAGGGGCGTCCGGGATCGCGCGGCTCGTGCTCGAGCCCCGCGCGTTCGAGGCGTACCTCGGGGGCCGGTTCGTGACGGTGCCCGGCGCCTACACGGTGACGGTCGCCCCCTCGGCGACCGCCCCCGGGCTCACGCAGTCGGTGAGCGCGCCGTGACGGTGCAGTCGGTTCAGCCCGAGCCGAGCCGACTCGCGAGACCGTCGAGCTCCGCGCGAAGCGCGTCGGGAAGGCGCGCGCCGAACCGGTCGAAGTACTCCGAGATGAGGGGAACCTCGCGCTTCCAGAGCGAGGCGTCGACCGCGAGGAGCTCCTCCATCGCCCCGGCGGCGAGGTCGAGCCCGTCGGTGTCGATCGCCCCGGGGGCGGGAGTCCAGCCGATCGGCGTGCGCACGGCGTCTCCCCGCGCGGAGCACCGGTCGAAGATCCACTCGAGGACCCGGGCGTTCTCGCTGTAGCCGGGCCAGAGGAACCGCCCGTCCGCCCCCTTTCGGAACCAGTTCACGTAGAAGATCCTCGGGAGCTTGTCCGCGTCCATGCGCTCGGCGAACGAGAGCCAGTGGGACCAGTAGTCCGCCATGTTGTAACCGCAGAACGGGAGCATCGCGAAGGGGTCGCGTCGCAGGGTCCCGACGGCCCCTTGCGCCGCGGCGGTGGTCTCCGACGCCATGATGGCCCCGAGGAACACCCCGTGCGACCAGTCGAAAGCCTCGTGGACGAGAGGCACGACCGAGGCGCGGCGCCCGCCGAACAGCATGGCCGAGATGGGGACACCGTCGGGGTCGAGCCACTCGGGCGCGATCGCGGGGTCCTGGGCGCACGGGACGGTGAAGCGCGCGTTCGGGTGCGACGGAGGGGAGTCGGACCCGCGGGTCCACTGCTCTCCCGTCCACGCGGTGAGGCGCGCGGGAGCCTCCGGGGTGAGACCGTCCCACCAGACGTCGCCGTCGTCGGTGAGCGCGGTGTTCGTGAAGATCGTGTTCTGCGCGAGCATCCGGAGGGCGTTCGGGTTCGTCGTCTCGTTCGTCCCCGGAGCGACCCCGAAGAAGCCCGCCTCGGGGTTGATCGCGCGGAGCATCCCGTCGGCGCCGATCTTCATCCAGGAGATGTCGTCGCCGATCGTCTCGACGGACCAGCCGGGAAGCGTCGGGACGAGCATCGCGAGGTTCGTCTTCCCGCACGCGGAGGGGAACGCGCCGGTCACGTACCGGACCTCTCCCTCGGGGGACGTGAGCTTCACGATGAGCATGTGCTCGGCGAGCCAGCCCTCGTCCCGTGCGATGACCGACGCGATGCGCAACGAGAGGCACTTCTTCCCGAGGAGGGCGTTGCCCCCGTAGCCGGACCCGTAGGACCAGATCTCACGGGTCTCGGGAAAGTGGGTCACGTAGGTGTTGTCCGGGTCGCACGGCCACGGGACGTCGGCCTCCCCCGGGGCGAGGGGAGCCCCGACGGAGTGGACGCAGGGGACGAACTCACCGTCTCGTCCGAGCACCTCGAGCGCGGCCGTGCCCATGCGCGTCATGATCCGCATGCTCACCGCGACGTAGGGGGAGTCGGTGATCTGGACGCCGATGCGGGCGATGTGCGATCCGAGCGGACCCATCGAGAAGGGGACCACGTACATGGTCCGACCGCGCATGCAGCCGTCGTAGAGGGCGCTCATCGTCGCGCGCATCTCGGACGGGTCCCGCCAGTTGTTCGTGGGGCCGGCGTCCTGCTCGGTCGCCGAGCAGATGTACGTGCGGTCCTCGACTCGGGCCACGTCGCGTGCATCCGAACGCGACCAGTAGCTCCGCGGACGCTTGGCCTCGGAGAGCTCGCGGAACGTCCCTCTCGCGACGAGGAGCTCGCAGAGCCGGTCGTACTCCTCGGCGGACCCGTCGCACCACTCGACTCGGTCGGGTCCCGCGAGGGCGGAGAAGGAGTCGACCCATTCGATGAGTCGGGCGTGGTCGGTCGGTGGCATCGTGCGTCCTTTCTCCCCCGGCCGTGGCCGGGTGCGGACGCGAGTCCCCCGATTCGCGTTCGCGTGGGGTAGATCGTGCCGTGCGACGTCGTCGTGGTCCGTCCCCCCCCCCGAACGGATCGGGCCAATGTAATCAGCTTGTTTCTCGGGCACGAGTCGAGCGGCACGCACCACCGTGACCAGGGCGGACGCGGACGAGGGGCCGGGCGAGGAGCACGACCGGCGCGACCCGTTAGCGTGCGAGCGCGATGACGGGGACCTTCGGCGACGGGAGCGGTGGCACGGGCGGCCGGCGGGGCACGAACGGGGGCCCGCACCGGTCCGGTGGACGCTCCGGGCAGGTCCCCGGCCCCGTCGGGGAGCGCGCCGTGGTCGAGCTGCTCACACGGGTGCTCCCGGCGTCGGGCCCCGGGGAGACCTGGATCGGCGACGACGCCGCGGTGCTCGTCGCGACGGGGGAGGCCCCCCTGCTCCTCGCGACGGACTGCGTCGTGGAGGGTGTGCACGTGGACCGCCGCTACTGCGCGCTCGCCGACGTCGGGTGGAAGGCGCTCGCGGTGAACGTGAGCGACGTCGCGGCGATGGCCGGGACGCCCGTCGCAGCCGTCGTGGCGGTGTCCGGGGCGAAGGCGGACGAGGTCGGCCCGCTCTACGAGGGCCTCGTCGAGGCGGCCCGCGAGTACCGATGCCCGATAGTGGGGGGGGACCTGTCCGCGGGACCCGTGCTCACGCTGTCGGTCGCGGTGCTCGGCAGGGCGGACGTCCCTCCGGTGCTACGCAGCGGCGCACGCGCCGGCGACCTCCTCTTCGTGACCGGCCCGCTCGGCCGCTCCGCGGCGGGGCTGCGAGTCCTCCGGTCCTCCGCGGGGCGAGTCGGGGCGGAGGCGGAGGACCTCGTCGCCGCGCACCTTCGTCCCCGGGCGCTCCTGGCCCACGGGCTCGCGGCGGCGCGTGCGGGTGCGACGGCGATGATCGACTGCTCGGACGGGCTGTCCGCGGACCTCGACAGGGTTGCCGTCGCGTCCGGGGTCGGGGTGGACCTCGCGGACGTGCCGGTCGCGCCGGGAGCGACCGTCGAGGAGGCGCTCGGAGGAGGGGAGGACTACGAGCTCGTGTTCAGCGCACCGGACGGAGGGCGCGTGCTCGAGAGCTTCGAGCGGGCCGGCCTCGGGGCACCCGTGCGCATCGGCCGGTGCGTCGCGGACCCGAGCCGCCGGACGCGTGGAGGGGCGCCGCTCGAGGTCGCCGGCTACGAGCACACGATGTGAGCGTTCCTCCCGGCCGACCGACGGCGCGCAGGGGCCGTCGGGACGCGGTCGGCACCGCCGCGGTCGGCGACGAGCCCCCGGGGCCCGCTAGGCGTCGGCAGGACGAGGCGTGCGACGGGGCGGCTTGGTCACCTTTCCGGCACGGATGCAGGAGGTGCACACGTTGATCCGACGCGGCGCCCCGCCCACGAGAGCGCGCACGCGCTGGATGTTCGGGTCCCACCGACGCTTCGTGCGACGGTGGGAGTGCGACACGTTCATGCCGAAGTTCGGGTGCTTCCCACAGAGCTCGCATACCGCTGCCACGACGACCCGCCACCTCGCTCGCGTCACGAACGTCACGTCCGCGGGCAGGCGCCCGCGGCGGCCCCGAGCGCGTACCTGCCCGGGGATCGGCCAGCGAGGTTACCATCCTCCGGCATGGACCAGCGCACCTCGCCGTCGCGGCCGGGAGCGGGCACGGCCGCGGGGAGCGACCGGGGCTCTCGGAGATGAGCGAGGCGGAGCGCTCGCGGCTCGGGGCGCGCGAGCTCGCCGCGGCGATGGCCACGACCCGCGACCTGCTCGTGACGCACCAGGCGACGATCAACCGGTTGAACGTGTTCCCGGTCCCCGACGGCGACACGGGGACGAACATGTCCCTCACCCTCGAGTCCGTCGTGTCGGCGATCGGCCCCGTCGAGTCCGTCGGGTCGGGCCCGGACGCGATGCGTGCGGTGTGCGCGGCCGTCTCCCACGGATCTCTCATGGGCGCGCGGGGCAACTCGGGGGTGATCCTCTGTCAGATCCTCCGGGCGACGTCCCGGGAGCTCGCGTGCGACCCGACGGGCGAGGCAGGGCCGGGAGAGCTCGCGAGCGCGCTCCTCGCGGGGGCGAGGTCCGCGCGCGAGGCGGTGCTTCGACCGGCCGAGGGGACGATCCTGTCGGTCGCGGACGCGGCGGCGGCAGCGGCGACCGGGG
>JAJZBW010000152.1 GCA_021798745.1 Actinomycetes bacterium | reverse complement strand
TCGGGCGCCACGCCCCGTGCGTGCCCTCGCGCGCGAGCAGGGAGGGCGGCGTGACGTGGACGTGGACGTCGGTCGCGCCCCCGCCGTGGCGCGCGCTCACCGGGCCCCGCCGAGGACGCACCGGTTGACGAGCTCGCCGACGCCCTCGACCGCGCTGCGGAGCACCTGGCCCGGACGGAGGAACACCGGCGGGTTACGGGCGGCTCCGACGCCGTCGGGCGTCCCGGTCAGCACCACCGTTCCCGGCTCGAGCGTCATGAAGGTGCTGATGTAGGCCGCCACCTCCGCAGGCGGGAACACCATGTCCTTGGTGCTCCCGTCCTGGACGACCTCGTCGTCCACTCGGCACGTGAGCCGCAGACCGTCCTCCGGGGCGGCGGGCAGCTCGTCCGCGGTGACGAGGCAGGGACCGAGCGGCGTGCTCGCCTCGAAGGTCTTCCCCTGGAGGAACTGGCTCGTGCGCCTCTGCCAGTCCCGCATCGACACGTCGTTCGCCACGGTGTAGAGCCCGATGCAGCTGCCCGCTGCCTCCTCGTCCCGGAGCCGCACGCGCCGTGTGACCACGAAGGCGAGCTCCACCTCCCAGTCGACCTTGTCCGAGACCCCGGGCAGCACGAGGTCGTCGTGCGGGCCGAGCAGCGACGAGGCGTACTTCGCGAACAGGGTCGGGAACCCTCCGACCTCGGCGCGCACCTCGGCCGCGTGGGCCGCGTAGTTCCGCCCCACGCAGACGATCGCCGGCGGGCGCAGGACCGGGGGCGCCAGACGGACGTCCACGAGGCGACGACGCCCGAGCCCGGGCATCGCGGCGAGGTCCTCGAGGCTCGCGCCCGCCTCGAGCAACGAGCCGACGTCGGCGCCGTCGAACTCGACGACCTCCTCGCCCTCGAGGCGACCGGCACGCGTCCCTCCGGGGACGTGAAACGCTACGAGGCGCACACCTTCTCCTTTGACTTCCTCGGCTCTGCCCGACGACTTCGGCTTCGCCCCTAGCGCTGCGCCCCGTCCCCGCGGTCGATGCGGAGCCACGGGACGGCGCGGTGCTGCACGAGGCCGAGGATCGCCCGCAACCCCACCCCGAGCACCATGATGAGCAGGATGACGGCGAGCGCCGCCGCCGTGTGGTAGGTCTGCGACTGCGTCTGCAGCGCGTCCCCGAGGCCGGACAGCTGGGTCTGCAGCTCGGCGATGATGACACCCACGAGGCCCATCGCGACGCCCTGGGTGGCACCGGTGATGACGTAGGGCACCGCGCCCGGGAGCAGCACGTGGACCCACATCTGGCGCCGGTTGAGCCGAAGCGAGCGCGAGACCTCCATCAGCTCGGCGTCGATCTGGCGCACGCCGTGGAAGACCGTGACGGTCATCGGCCAGGTGACGAAGAGGGCGATAATCACGATCTGGGCCGTGGCGTCGAAGCCGATCCAGAGCGAGATGATCGGCACGAGCGCCACCATCGGCGTCGCGTACAGCGCGAACACGTACATCGACACCGCGGCCTCCGCCCAGCGGTAGGCGCCCATCAGCATCCCGAGCACGATCCCGACCGCGACGCCGATCGCGTACCCGCAGACGAACGTCCACATGCTGTAACCGAGCTGCGACCCGAGCTGGTCGTGCGCGAAGAGCAGATAGCCCTGGTGCAAGACGGTCGTGATGGGCGCGAACAGGATCGCGATCGTGTGCATCCCGTAGAGCTGCCAGGCGCCGAAGACGACGACGAGAGAGGTCAGCCGTATGGCGAGGAAGCGCCGGCGCGCCCGGCGTGCCCGGCGCCGACGTGCCTCCCGGACCTGTGCGCCGAGCGCCTTGTCGCCGACGCCGGCGACGCCCCCGTGCCGGTCTCCGGGCCTGGCGGCGCCCGTGGCCTGTGGTTCGACCCTCTGGGCCATCGCTAACCCCTCTCCCCTCCGGCGGTGCTCGAGCCCCGCAGCTGATCCCAGATCCGCTCCCGAAGGGGCGTGTAGGACTCGTGCCGGCGCACCGAGGCGACAGAGCGCGGCCGCCCGATCGGGACCTCGATGTCGTCGACGATGCGGCCGGGCTTCGTGCCCATCACGATCACCCGATCGGCGAGCGTGATCGCCTCGTCGATCGAGTGGGTGACGAAGACCGCCGTCTGCTGGTAGCGGCTCCACAGCGCGAGCAGCTCCTCTTGGAGGATCTCGCGCGTCTGGGCGTCCACCGCGGCGAACGGCTCGTCGAGCAGCACGACCTCCGGCTGGATCGCGAGCGCCCGCGCGAGCCCGACGCGCTGCTTCATCCCCCCCGAGAGCTGTGCCGGGTACTGGTCGCCGATGTCGTTCAGCCCGACGAGCGTGAGCGCGTCGTTCGCGCGCCGAGCTGCCTCGCCCTTCGCCACGCCCGACGCCCGAAGCGGTAGAGCCACGTTGTTGAACACCGTCTTCCACGGGAACAGCCCGTAGTGCTGGAAGACGACGGCCACGCTCGGCAGCGGTCCGTTGACCTGTCGACCGCTGATCGCGATCGTGCCGCTGTCGATCGACGCGAGCCCCGCCATCATCCGAAGCAAGGTCGTCTTGCCGCACCCGGAGGGCCCCACCACGCACACGAACTGGTTCTGCGCGACGTAGAGGTCGAGGCCGGCGACCACTGCACTGTCGCCGTACCACTTGTACAGGCCCGAGCAGGCGATATCGCCCCCACTCCGGCCGCTCTCGCCCGCGCCGACCACTCGGCGCCCGTCCCCCGGCGCGCTCGCCATCTCCACCGATGCCATCCGTTCCCCGCCTCCGGTCTGACCTCTTTCCACACTCTAAACAGCGCGAGCCGAGCGAGCAAGCGTGCACTGCGACCAGCATGAAATGACCTCTGACCACTCCGTCCGCCCTATGCTGGGCCGGTCGGCGCGACGGTGCCGGCCCGGGCTCGGAGAACAGGACGGACGTGGACGCCATCTGGACGCCGATCAAGGAGGCGGGCAACCTCACCGATCGCATCGTCGCCCGCATCGAGGAGCTGATCACGAGCAACCAGCTCTCCGAGGGAGAGCGGCTTCCCGCCGAGCGGGACA
Organism: Actinomycetes bacterium; assembly: GCA_021798745.1. Lineage (GTDB taxonomy): Bacteria > Actinomycetota > Acidimicrobiia > Acidimicrobiales > Bog-793 > JAJZBW01. Next base: position 3,579 of record JAJZBW010000152.1, on the reverse strand, counting down.
TGGCACGCATGCTCGGCGTGAGCCGGCCGGCGCTCCGGGAGGCGGTGAAGACCCTCGAAGCGCACGGCCGCCTCTTCGTCCGCCACGGACAGGGCGTGTTCGTGCGGCAGGACGCCCCGAGCGCGATGCGCTCCCGGCTCGCGAACCTCGAGCTCACCCTGAGCGAGCTGTTCGCGATGCGCGAGGTGCTCGAGGTGGCCGCGGCGGGATGGGCCGCGGAGAGCACCGCGGAGTCCGAGATCGGCGAGCTCGAGGACATCCTGCACGCGATGGACGCGGCGCGCGTCGAGCCGATCGACTTCCGCCACGTCGGGCGCCTCGACGCGGAGTTCCACCTGCGCATCGTCGAGATGGCGCGCAACCGCTTCCTGTCGCAGATGGTCGGCGTGCTCCAGGAGATGCTCGCAGAGGGCATGGAGACGACCCTCGCCGTGCCGGGGCGCCTCGGACAGTCCCGCCATGACCACGACACGCTGATCGACGCTCTCCGGCGCCACGACGCGGAGGCGGCCCGCGAGGCGGCCCGCCATCACATCGCCGGGTCGCGTCGCGCCGCCCTCGAGCGGGTGCGCGCAGGCTCCGAGGAGCTCCCGTCGGAAGACCGGACGGAGCCCCGCGCCCCGCGGTGGCGCGCCGCCGGCGGCGCCGGTCCGGAAGCCGACGGTGCCGCCAAGGCCCCTTCGAGAGCGACGTCCTCCACGCAGGGGTGAGCCGTGCACGAGCCGACGAGCGTGCCCGGCTCCCCGTGGTGCCGGCACCGTCACGCGCGACGCGCCTCACCTGCGAGCGCGGCTGTCCCTTCGGAGCGCGCCTGCCGAGGACGCGAGGACTCGGGCGAGGAGCCGGCTCGCACGCCGCCCACGCGATCGGCGGACCCTCATGTGCGCGCCTCCTCCATCAGGGCGCGCAGCCAGGGCTCGGGCTCGAGGACGACGAGCCCGCCGCCCAGCCGGTCGGTCACCCACACGTAGCCGTCGGTGTCGACGAAGAGGTCGTTCGACTGGGCGACCGGCTGACCGGGGGGAGGATCGGGCACGAAGTGGGCGATCTCGACCGGCGCCTGCGGGTCGGCGAGGTCGTAGACGCGGACGCCTGCGCTGAAGTAGGTCGCGAAGACGACACGATCGCTCCGGTAGGCGCCCTCGTGGTTCTCGTGGAGGTTGTGGGCGCCGAAGCGCATCGGAAGCTCGGCGAAGTCGCCCTCGGGCGTGGGGAGCGTGGCGAGCACCCGCGGTTCCGTCGGGTCGGCGACGTCGACCACCCGGATCGCGCGCTCGGGCGCGTGCGGGCCGTCTCTCTGCTGCTCGTCGGTGGCGACGACGAGGTGACGCGAGCGAAGCGGCAAGCAGGTGTGGGTCGCCCCTCCCTCCCAGCCGAGGTGGGCGACGCGCCGCGGGGCCGTCCAGTCCGAGACGTCGAGCACGACGAGGCCGGCGTCGTCGAAGCCGAGGTAGGCGTAGCGCCCGTCGACGTGCGCGTGGTGGGCCGCGTAGCGCTCACCCTCCGGCCAGGTGCGCTCCTCGTCCTCCCGAAGGCCAGGCCACCACCAGCGGCCGGCAAGCGTCGGACGCGTCGGGTCGGCCATGTCGAGCACCACGAAGATGCGATCGCGAAATCCGTCGGGGATCGCCGAGCAGTGGGCGTAGCGACCGCCGTCCCAGACGACACGGTGCACGCCGCGGCCGCCCGACGACCAGTAGCCGACCGGCTCGGGCGCCAGCGGATCGGCGAGCGAGTAGACGGCGACACCGGCGGACACCGGCCCGGGTGCGGAGCCGCGGTAGGGGTACTTCTCGTGGTTGACGAGCAGGTACCCGTTGGCCACCTGCACCTTGTGGGAATGGGAGTGCGCCGGAGCGCTCCACTGTGCGGCGAGCTTCGGGGAGGAGACGTCCCGGACGTCGAGCACCGTCGTCCCCGCCCCCGAGGTTCCTGTGTGGCCGACGTAGACCGCGTCGCCGACACGGAGGACCTGCATGCCGTCGCCGCAGCCCCCGAGGTCGTGCTGTGCCACGAGCCGCAGCCCCCGAGCCGACCCCTGCCCCGCCCCGCCCACCGTCATGGCCCTCACCACCTCGTCGCGCCGCACACGTCCCCGAACAACTTCGCGCCGTCACGCGCCTTCGCGCCGAAGGGGCGACCGAGCTAGGCCCCGAGCTCGGCGAGCACTTCGGCGACCTCGACCTGGCGCCGCTCGTCGATCGCACGAGCGACGGACAGCACGACGGCGACGTTGGCGATCGCCACGTCCAGGTTGACCTCGACGGCCGCCTCGCCCCGGGTCGCGAGCGCGAACTCCTCGATCTCCTCACGAAGGTGGTCGCGCGGAGCGAGCGCGACGACGCGCTCGGCGAGCACGCGGGCGTCGGGATCGGAGCTGTCGCCCGCGATCGCGACCTCCGTCAGGCTCGTGTGCGCGTCGGTGTCGGGCGAGTTGCTCCACCAGGAGAAGTCGAGGTCGTAGCGGAGGCGGGCCGTGGAGCCGTAGAGGTCGATCGTGAACGCGCCCGGCGTCAGCCAGTCCGCGCCGAGATATCCGGCGACCTCGTCGAACTCGAGCAGGGCGGCGACGACCATCGCGTTCTGCACCGCGACGGCGCCCGTGCGACCCGTCCCCATGACCCGGCGCGGGACGCCGAAGAGATAGTTGAGGTTGTCGATCTGGTGGATCCCGAGCTGGGTGAGCGGGCCGCCCGGGCACTGGGTGGGATCCCCGCGCCAGTCTCCGTCCTTCAGCTCGAGGCCACGCTCGTTGGAGAAGACCGCCTCGACGAGCGAGGGCTGGCCGAGCTCGCCCGCCTCGAGGCGACGGCGCATCTCGCGCACCCCCGCGAGGCGGCGCGCGCTGTGACCGCAGGCGAAGACGATCCCCGAGGAGCGCACCGCCTCCGCGATCCGGCGGACGTCTGCGGGGGCGACCGCGACGGGCTTCTCGACGTAGACGTTCTTGCCCGCTGCCGCCGCGGCCTCGATCATCGGCGCGTGCTGGTCGTTCGGCACCGTGAGCACCACGCCGTCGACGTCGTCCCGCGCGAGAAGGGCCTCGTAGGACTCCTCGGCCGCGCAGGAGTAGTCGGCCGCGAATCGGGCGCGCCGCTCGGGGTCGCGCGTGTAGCAGGTGCGCAGCTCGACGACCGAGCTGTGACGGTAGGCCGAGGCCATCACCCGTCCCCAGCGGCCGAGCCCGACCGCCGCGAGCGCGACCCGCTCTCCCCCGTTGCTTCCCATCGTGCCGCCCTTTCTCTGACCTCTGTCCAGTCGGCCCCGCCGGGGACGACCCGCCACGCCGGTGCTCGCCGCGGCGCCAGCCTCCGACGGGACGCCGCGCGCGGCGCCGGTCGATCGGCGAGCCCGAGAGCCCGATCCCTCTGCCCTGCGCCCCCTCAGCGCACCTCGTGCTCGGGTGCCGCCCTGTCGACGAGCACGGCTTCGACGTTCGCCCAGGCAGTCGCGAACAGGACGCGGGAGGCCTCCGGCGTGACGCCCGCGACGTGCGGCGTGAGCAGCGTCTTGTCCCGGTGCCGCTCGGCCGCCGCGAGCAACGGCTAGTCCGACGGGAGCGGCTCGTCGCCGTAGACG
>JAJZBW010000151.1 GCA_021798745.1 Actinomycetes bacterium | reverse complement strand
GCTCCGGTCCTTCCGTAGGAGCCCGCGCGAGTCCCTGGTCCGGAAGGGAGCGTCGTCCGCGTACGTCCGGGCGGAGACGACCGACGCGGGCCGCCGGACCCTCGTGGAGGTCGAGATATCGGGATCCGGGCGAGACGTCGTCCGGAAGAACCGCCAACGTGTGCTCCGCGTCGCGGACCTGGCGGAGTCCGCTCGCTGCACGGTGTTCACGCCGGACGACCTCGCTCTCGTGAAAGGCGGTCCCCAGGAGCGGCGCGACTATCTCGACGACGTTCTCGTGGCCGCGCGCCCGCTCCTCGCTCCCGTCCGGCAGTCGCTCGAGCGGGCGCTTCGTCAGCGCAACGTCCTCCTCCGCCAGGCCGCGGGCCGGGCGACGGCCGAGGTGCTCGCGACGCTCGACGTGTGGGACGCGACGCTCGCCGAGGCGGGCCGAGTGCTCACCGAGGCCCGAGAGGCCCTCGTCGCCGAGCTCGGCCCGCCCGCGAGCGCCGCGTACGGGAGGCTCACCGGCACGGGTGCCGGGCTCGACCTCGCCTACCGACGCTCCTACAGCGGGGACCTCGCGGATGCGCTCGCCGAAGGCCGCGCCGAGGACCTCCGAAGGGGCGTGACCGGCCTCGGCCCGCACCGGGACGAGGTCGAGGTGACGAGTGCCGGGCTCGACGCGCGTTCTCGGCTCTCCCAGGGACGCCAGCGGTGCGTGACCCTCGCGCTCCGGCTCGCGAGCCACTCCGTCGTGTGGGCGCACGCGGGGAGCGCCCCGATCCTCCTCCTCGACGACGCGTTCTCCGAGCTCGACGAGTCGACCGCGGCCGCGCTCCTGCGCGAGCTGCCCTCCGGCCAGGCGCTTCTCACGACGGCCGGGCCGGTTCCGCACGGGGCGCGTCCCGACGCGGTCGTGACCGTGCGCGACGGGACGGTCGTGTCGTGAGCTCGTCGGACCGGCCGGGCCCGCCTCCCCCGTGGCGCCCCCCCGGCGACGACACGCGTCCCCCGGCGACGAGCCTGTCCGACGCGCTCGACTCCTACCTGCGGAGCGAGGGCCACGACGACGCGCGCACGCTCGGCTCGGTCGTCGCGTGCTGGGAGGAGGTCGTGGGGCACGAGGTCTCCGGGCACGCGAGACCGCGTTCACTGCGCGACGGAGTCCTCGTCGTCGCGGTCGACCATCCCGCCTGGGCGACGCAGTTCGCGTTCCTCTCCGAGGCGGTCCTCGACTCCCTCGAGCGCCGTCTCGGTCGACGGGTCGCGACAGCCGTGGAGGTCACGACGAGGAGGCGTCCTGACGTAGAATGACGGGCAGAGACGACCGGGCGCCTCGCGAGGAATCGCAGGTCACCCGGATGCCCCGACGTCGCAGCCGAAGGAACGCGCCCGTGCTCCGAACGACCGATCCCCGCCATGAGTGACACCGGAGAGCCGAACCAGCCCTCGTCGGCCCGTCCGGCGGGCGCAGGGTCCTACGAGGCGAAGGACATCACGATCCTCGAGGGGCTCGACCCGGTCCGAAAGCGCCCGGGGATGTTCATCGGGTCGACCTCCTCGAGCGGCCTGCACCACCTCGTGTGGGAGGTCGTCGACAACTCCGTCGACGAGGCGATGCAGGGGTTCTGCACCCGGATCGACGTCGCGCTCCTGAAGGACGGGGGCGTGCGCGTCCAGGACAACGGTCGTGGGATCCCCGTCGATCCCTACCCCGGGGACCCCTCGCGAAGCGCCGCAGAGATCGTGCTCACCGTCCTCCACGCGGGAGGCAAGTTCGGCGGGTCGGGCTACAAGGTGTCCGGCGGGCTCCACGGGGTCGGCGTGTCCGTCGTGAACGCGCTCTCGAGCCGCCTCGAGCTCCAGGTCGACCGGGGTGGCTCTCGTTACGAGATGGCGTTCGAGAGCGGGGGCAGGGCGATCGGCCCCCTCGTGCGCACGGGTCCCGCGCCGCGTGGCCGGACGGGGACGATCGTCACGTTCTGGCCGGACCCGACGATCTTCGAGGAGACCGAGTTCCGCGCCCAGACGGTGCTCGAGCGCATCCAGATGATGGCGTTCCTCCAGAGAGGCCTCGAGATCGCCTTCGTCGACGAGCGGCCCGGGCACGAGCACGAGGAGACCTTCCGGTACACGGGGGGGATCGAGGACTTCGTCCGGCACCTGAACGAGACGAAGGAGCCCCTGTTCAAGAAGGTGGCGTACTTCGCCCAGTCCGAGGAGGACCAGGAGGCCGAGCTCGCGCTCCAGTGGAACACGAGCTACTACGAGTCCATCCACTCCTTCGCGAACGGGATCGCGACCCTCGAGGGGGGCATGCACGAGGAGGGGCTGAAGAAGGCCCTCACGAATGTCGTGAACCGATACGCGAAGTCCCGGAACCTCGTGAAGGAGGCGGACCCGAACCTCTCTGGGGAGGACATCCGCGAAGGGCTGACCGCGATCGTCTCGGTGCGGCTCCGCGAGCCCCAGTTCGAGGGGCAGACCAAGGCCAAGCTGGGGAATGTCTCGATGCGATCCCTCGTCGAGCGCACGATGAACGAGAAGCTCGCCGAGTGGCTGGACGAGAACCCTCGTGAGGCGAGCCAGATCGTCCAGAAGGCGCTCCTCGCGCAGCGGGCGCGCGCCGCGGCGCGCCACGCGAGGGACCTCACGCGTCGCAAGAGCGCGCTCGACGGCGCAGGGCTCCCCGGGAAGCTCGTGGACTGCTCGTCGCGCGACGCCTCGGAGTCCGAGCTGTTCATCGTGGAGGGCAACTCGGCCGCCGCCTCCGCACGGGACGCACGGGACCCGAGGACCCAGGCGATCCTGCCGATCCGGGGGAAGATCCTCAACGTCGAGAAGGCGCGCGTCGACAAGGTGCTGAAGAACGCCGAGATCCAGGCGCTCATCATGGCCATCGGCGCGGGGGTCGCGGACGACTTCGACCTCTCGAGGATCCGCTACCACAAGGTCATCATCCTCGCGGACGCGGACGTCGACGGCTCGCACATACGGACCCTGCTCCTCACGTTCTTCCTGCGCCAGATGAAGCAGCTCGTCGACGCGGGACACGTGTACGCGGCGCAGCCCCCCCTGTTCTCCACGCTCGTCGGGAACTCGAAGGCCTACCTGAAGGACGAGGCGGCCCGTGTGCGCTTCCTCGACGACCACCCGAACCACAAGCAGGAGTTCCAGCGTCTGAAGGGCCTCGGAGAGATGGACTTCCACGAGCTGCGAGACACGACCATGGACGCCGGACGACGGTCGCTCCTGCAGATAACGATGGAGGAGGCGAGCATCGCGGACCAGGTCTGCTCGGTGCTCATGGGCGACGACGTGGACGTGCGCCGCCGGTTCATCCAGACGAACGCGAAGGACGTGCGGTTCCTCGACTTCTGAGGGCCTTCCCGCACCGCCACCGGCCACGAGGCCTGTGGCGACGAGATCTATGACGAGCACCGGAGGCGATGCCGCCCATGGCACGAGGTGAGACGAGCCCGGGAGCCGACGGCGGCGACCCGCCCGTCGGCTCGGTCGAGCCGATCGAGATCCAGGAGGAGATGGAGCGGTCCTTCCTCGAGTACTCGATGTCGGTCATCGTCTCGCGTGCGCTCCCGGACGTGCGCGACGGGCTGAAGCCGGTGCACCGGCGGATCCTCTACGGCATGTGGGACACCGGTCTCCGCCCCGACCGCCCGTTCGTGAAGTGCGCGAAGGTCGTCGGCGACGTGATGGGGCGCTTCCATCCCCACGGCGACTCCGCCCTCTACGAGGCGCTCGCGCGGATGGTCCAGAGCTTCAGCCTCCGCCACCCGCTCATCGACGGCCACGGGAACTTCGGAGCGCCCGGTCCGGAGATGGGCCCCGCCGCGATGCGGTACACGGAGTGCCGCCTCGCCCCCCTCGCGATGGCCCTCATGGAGGGGATCGACGAGGAGACCGTCGACTTCGTCCCTAACTACGACAACACCGACCGCGAGCCTGTCGTGCTCCCCGCGCGCTTCCCGAACCTGCTCGTGAACGGCTCGCAGGGGATCGCCGTCGGGATGGCGACGAACATCCCCCCGCACAACCTCGGCGAGGTGGTCGACGCGACGTGCCATCTCGTCGACCACCCGGACGCGACCCCGGACGACCTCATGGCGTTCGTGAAGGGTCCGGACTTCCCGACCGGCGCGCTGATCCTCGGACGCTCGGGGATCCTCGACGCCTACCGCACGGGTCGCGGATCGGTGAAGCTCCGGGCGGTCGCGGAGATCACCGAGACTCGGGGGGGCGTGCCGCAGATCGTCGTGAGCGAGATCCCCTACCAGACGGCCGTCGACGTGATCGAGAAGCAGATCGCGGAGGCGATCGACGCGGGGAGCGTGTCGGGGATCTCCGGCACGCAGAACGACTCTGCCGGAGGACGGCCGCGTCTCGTCGTGACCTTGAAGCGCGACGCGAACGCGAACGTCGTGCTCAACAACCTCTACAAGCACACCCAGCTCCAGACGAGCTTCGGCGTGCACATGCTCGCCCTCGTCGACGGCGTCCCGCGTCTCGTGAACCTCGCCCAGGCCCTCGGCGCGTACGTCAGCCACCAGGTCGAGGTCGTCACGAGGCGGTCCGAGTTCCGCCTCGAGCGAGCACGCCGACGCGCCCATATCGTGGAGGGTCTCCTCCGGGCGCTCGACATGCTCGACGCGATCATCGCGGCGATCCGCTCCTCGGCCGACCGAGGGGCCGCACGCACCGCCCTCATGGACGCCCCGTTCGAGTTCTCGGAGGAGCAGGCGACCCACATCCTCGACATGCAGCTCGGGCGGCTCACGCGTCTCGGGCGCGCCGAGCTCGAGGAGGAGATGGCGAAGCTCCGCGAGGCGATGGCCGAGCTCGAGTCGATACTCGGCGACCCCGTGAAGCTCCGCTCGGTGATCTCCGGAGAGCTGCGAGAGGTGCGGGACCGGTACGCCTCGGAGCGCCGCAGCCGGATCGTCCACGACCCGGGGTCGCTCGACGCGGAGGACCTCATCGAGGACGAGCAGATCGTCGTGACCCTCACGCGCGCCGGCTACGTGAAGTCCGTGCCGTCCGACGCGTTCCGGACCCAGTCGCGCGGCGGTCGCGGGGTGCAGGGCGCGCGGCTCAAGGAGGAGGACCTCGTCGCTCAGGTCGTCCACACGACCGCGCTCTCGCACGTGCTCCTGTTCTCGAACCGCGGCAAGGTCTACCGGCTGCGGGCGTTCGAGATCCCCATGAAGGAGCGGACGGCCCGAGGCACGCCGATCGTGAACCTCGTGTCGCTCGAGCCGGACGAGCACATACAGGCGATCGTGGAGACGAAGGAGTTCCCCGCCGACCGGTACCTGCTGTTCGCGACGAAGGCCGGGCAGGTCAAGAAGACGACCTTCGACGAGTACGATAAGTCGCGGCGTGAGGGGTTCATCGCGATAAACCTCCACGAGGACGACGAGCTCGTGGGGGTCCTCGCGACCGCGCAGGACGACGACGTGTTCATGGTCACCCGCAACGGGATGACGATCCGGTTCGCCTCGTCCGATGCGCGCCCGATGGGGCGTAGCGCGGCCGGTGTGCGCGGGATGCGGCTACGACCGGGCGACGAGGTCGTGTCGGTCGACGTGACCCGGGCGGACGCGGACCTCCTCATCGTCACGGACGCCGGCTACGGCAAGCGGACGAAGCTCGAGCACTTCAACGCCCAGCAGCGTGGAGGCCAGGGAGTGCGCGGCATCCGGCTCACCCAGAAGCGTGGCTACGTGGTCACCGCGCTCATGGCCTCGCTCGACGACGAGCTCCTCATCGTCTCGTCCGCCGGCGTGACGATCCGGACGGCGGTGCGCGAGATCGCAGCGCAGGGACGGGACGCGACCGGGGTGCGTGTCATGAACCTCGACGACGGACAGAGCGTCGCCGCCGTGGCTCCGCTCACGAGCGCCGAGGAGGACTGACCGGACCCGTCCCCGACGCGATCACGAGACGAGGGGCTGCCCGAGGATCGAGGCGATCCGCTCGCGCACCGTGGCGGCCGAGTCGGCTCCGGCGCGGATCCCGCCGGCAGGCGCCGCGACGGGGCGCTCCACGGTCACGGAGACCGCGGCACGCCGCGGGAGGTACGAGCCGGGGCGCACGATCTCGCGGGTTCCGGCGATCGCGACCGGGACGATCGGGCAGCCAGCGGCGGCAGCGACGACGAACGCGCCGAGGTGGAACGGGCGAAGCCCGGGGGCCGGGGCGAGCGAGCCTTCGGGGAAGAAGACGAGCTGCTCGCCGGAGCGCGCCCGCCCGGCGAGCGCCGCGAGGTCTCCCCTGCTGCGCGTCGGGTCCCCCCGTGAGACGAAGGCGCATCCGATCCTCCGGAGGAACGACCCCACGACCGGCTTCTCCTCGAAATCCGTGCTCGTCACGAACGTGAGGCGGGACGTCGAGGCGAGGAGCACGATCGCGGCGTCCACGAAGCTCGGGTGGTTCGCGACGACGACAGCCGGTCCTGTCCGGGGAAGCGCCCCCGAGCGGGCGACCGGGACGCGGAGCATCCGTGCGAGCGCGACTGCCGCGACACGCGTGAGGCGCCAGCGCGCGGCGAGCGGGATCGGGAGGTGGACGGCGACGACGAGCGGAAGCCCGAGGAGCGCGACCCCCGTCCACGCGTAGGCGGCGAAGCAGCACCGGGAGAGCGCGGCGAC
>JAJZBW010000150.1 GCA_021798745.1 Actinomycetes bacterium | reverse complement strand
GGCGCAGCGGGGCGCTCCTCGCGCACGGGACCACGCGCCGCAGCGGCGCCCGGGACGGGAGCACCCGGGCGCGAGGCGTCACACGTTGCGTCCGAGGATGTCCCCGAGAAGACCTCCTGTGACACCCCCCGCGGCGGCGTCGGCCGCGGGCGCCCCCCCGATGTAGGGCTCGAGCGCGCGGGCGAGCATCACGATCGGCATGCTCTGCAGCCAGACCTTTCCCGGGCCCGTCAGTGCGACGAGGTGGTAGCCGTCGCCCCCGAACAGCTTGTTCGCGATGCCCGGAACCCGGGTGATCTGGAACGACACCGACTGCTCGAACACCCCGACGTGGCCGGGGTGGGCGAGGATCGTCTGGCCCGACGCGAGGTCGTAGGTCGTGATCTCCCCGGACAGCTCCACCCAGGCCGTTCCCTCCCCCTCGAGCTTCTCGAGGACGAACCCGTCGCCGCCCCACAGGCCACCCCGGAACGACTGCTGGAGCCCGACCGAGGGAACGACCCCCGCGGTCCCGCAGAGCCACCCGTGACGGTGCACGAGGTATGCGTTGCCCGCTCCGATCTCGACCGGGAATATCCGTCCCGGGAGCTTGGCCGCGAAGGTCACCTGCCCCGTCCCCCCCTGCGCCTCGTAGCGGGTCACGAAGAGGCCTCCTCCTCCGACGACGCGCTTCAGTCCCGCCATGAGGCCCTTCTGGCCGCCGGAGGAGAGGCTCTGGGACATCTGCATGTTCGCGGTCATCCAGGCGAGGTCGCCGTGGGTGGAGATCACGAGCTCCCCCGGGTCGAGCGTGACCTGAAGGGTCGGCAGCGTCGTACCTTTGACCTCGGCGTTCATGGGTGGCCTCCCCGCTGTGCGCGCCCGACGGGCGCGGTGCCGGCGGCTCGCCGGCGCACGCGAGTGTGGCGCGTCGCGTGGCCTGTTTCCAGGGGCGGGACCGCCCCGCAGGATCCACTACTCGCAGCGCCCCGCCCGGTACGATCGGCGCCGGAGACGGCCCGTCGGACCGGGCAGGGACGGCCGGCGCGGCAGGGAACGGGGCACACGATCGGGGCATCGATGGACCAGCAGAGCTCGCCGAGGCCGCAGGGCGACGCGACGCCGATCTTCGGCGCGTATCGCCGCGGCTACGACCCGGAGCAGGTCGACCGTTACGTCGCGGATCAGCAGAGGAGGCTCGACGAGGCGACCCAGCGCGCCTCGGAGGCCGAGCGCAAGCTCGCCGCCGCGGTCGGTCAGCTCCGCGAGCTCCACCGCCGGGTCGCCGTCCTCGAGAGCGAGGACCGTTCCCCCCAGCCCGCCGCACCGCTGGACACGCTCGGCGAGCGCGTCCAGCGGATACTCCAAGAGGCCTGGGAGGGTGCGTACGCGCTCCGCCAGAGCACGGAGCAGGAGATGGCAGCGCTCCGCGAGCGGACTGCCGGAGAGGCCGAGTCGATCGTGGTCGCCGCCCGACAGCGCGCCCGCGCGATCGAGGAGGAGATCGAGCGGAGGCGCAACGCGTACCTCGCTCGAGTCGAGGAGGACCGCTCCCGTGCGCTCGCCCAGATCTCCCACCTCCACCACAAGCGGGACGAGGCGCTCGGCGACCTCATGAAGGTGAAGGGCGTCATCGAGGCGACCGTGAGCGAGATGTCGAGCCGCGTCGAGCCCCCGCGCGACGAGATCGAGGAGCCCCGACCGGCCGCCTCGGCGAGGCCGGTCGTGCCTTCCCGGCCGCCCCGCGAGGACCTCCCGGAGATGCGGGTGGACCCCGTCCGCGACGACGATCTCGCGCGCACGCTTCCCGTGCAGCGGCTCGAGATCCCGAACGATTCGCCCCCCGTCGCGAGCCCGTCCGAGCTCGTCCGGAACGTCCGCAATCCGGCCACCCCCGAGCGCTCCGCCGCGCCGGCACGCGGCCCCGAGCGGCCGCCGCAGGCCGAGGCGCACGACCACCACCCGAGCGTGTTCGACTTCGAGGAGGACGACTAGCGCGCCTCGCCGCGCCGGACCTCACGCGGGACGGGCGAGCCCCTCGCGCTCGAGCATCGGCGCGACCTCCCTCGGGCTGACGCCGAAGATCGCGCCGATGACCCAGATGTCGTCGCCGCGGAGGAGCAGGTAGCGCATGGTGCGGCCCCGACGGCGCTGCTGGATCGCGGCCACGAGGTTCCGTAGCTGGTCCCAACCCGGACCGCTCATCTCCCCGAGACGCTCGACGTCGAGCCGGAGCCGCTCCGGCTCTCCCTCGCGACGGGTCGTCGCCCTCGTAGGCTCCTCCACGTCGTCGGGCGTCCGGTCGCCATCTGCGGTCGGCAGGAGATCCTCGAGCGACGCCCGGTACACCTCCGCTATCCGCACGAGCCGGGCGACCGAGATCGACCGCTCCCCGCGCTCGTACGCGCTCAGGCTCGCCGCCTTGAACTCGCCCGAGGTGACGGCCTCCACGTCGTGGAGCGTCATCTGCCGTCTCGTCCGAGCCATGCGGAGCAGGTCGCCCTGTGCGATCGCGAACCTCGCCGAGCTGCCCTCTCGGGCACCGTGCACCCGCACGGCCCGAGGCTACCCAATCGATCGACGCCGAACCACGGCGAGCTACCCGATAGGGCAGATGGTCCGGCGGCGTCCCCCGTGTGGTGCCCGATCGTGCAATCCGCCCGGGTCGGTCACCAGGGCGGGTCCGCCCGGAGGAGGCGGTCGATGGCCGGCTCGGGTATCGGCTCGGAGAAGTGGTAGCCCTGCGCGAGGGTGCACCCGAGAGCGCGCAGCGCGTCGAGCTGCTCCGTGTTCTCCACCCCCTCCGCGATCGTCTCGATCCCGAGCGCGTCGGTCATCCCGAGGATCCCGGCGACGACGGCCCGGCTGTGCGGGTTCGTCTGGAGGCCCGCGACCATCGAGCGGTCGATCTTCACACGGTCGATGGGGAGCTGCACGAGGTACGCGAGCGACGAGTACCCGGTCCCGAAGTCGTCGAGCGCGAGATGGACCCCGAGGTCGCCCATCCGACGAAGGGTCCACACAGCGGCATCGAAGTCCTGTATCAACGCGGTCTCCGTGATCTCGAGCACGAGGTCGTCCGGGTCGATCCCCGTGCGCCCGAGCGAGGCGGCGACGGAGCCGACGAGGTCGACGGAGCCGAGCTGGCGGGCGGACAGGTTCACCGCGACCTTCACCCGCCGGCCAGCCGACGCGGGCCAGCCGACGGCGACCGAGCATGCGCGCTCGAGCGCCCATCCGCCGATCGGGACGATCCACCCTGTCTCCTCGGCAAGCCCGACGAACTCTCGGGGAGCGAGGAGACCGCGCGTCGGGTGCCGCCACCGCACGAGCGCCTCCGCGGCGGTGACCGAGCCGGTGCGGATGTCGACGATCGGCTGGAAGTGTAGGACGAACTCCTCTGCCTCGACTGCGTCCCCGAGAGCCGCGAGGATCTCCACCTTGTCGCGTGCCTCCGTCCGCATCTCCTCCGCGAACACCTCGAGCCCGTTGCCCCCCCGTGCCTTCACGACGCGCATCGCCGCGTCCGCCTCCGCCAGGCGCACGTCGAGCCCGTCGTCCTCCCGCCAGGCCCGCGGCGGCACGACCGATGCGCCGACGCTCACCGCGACGAACGTCCTCCGGCCCGAGGTGCGAACGGGCTCGCCGAACGCGGCGAATATCCGTTCCACGAACGCGACCGCCTCGTCCCGCGAGCCCGTGCCCGCGGTGACGACGACGAAGTCGTCGCTCCCGAGCCGCACGACGAGGTCGGGATCCTCCACGCTCTCCTCGAGGCGACGAGCGACCGACCGGAGGAGCTCGTCCCCCGCCGAGATCCCGAGCCCGCTGTTCACGAGCCCGAACCGATCGACGTCCACGTGGACGACCGCCGTCCACGACCCGGACGTCAGGGCCCGGTCCCGCAGCGGCTGCCATCTCTCCTCGAGCGCCTGCCGGCTCGCCGCTCCCGTGAGCATGTCCGTGAGGCGGAGCCTCGCGACCTCTATCTCGAGCGCGCGCCGCTGGCCGACGTCCCGGACGGTCATCTCGAGCAGCACGTCCCCGAAGTCGTCGGTCATCTGGCGGACGTGCGCGCGCACCCAGAGAACCGCCCCGTCCCGCCGGCGGGTCGGGAACTCGTAGCTCTTCCCGTCGAGCGACCCGCTCCTCAGGTCCTCCCGCATGCGGGCGACCGTCACGGGATCCACCGCTCCGAGCGCGTAGGGGATCCCCGCCTCGTAGAGCTCGTCGGCGCGGTATCCCGTGAAGTGCTCGCACGCAGCGCTCACGTACTCGAACGCGAGCCGCGAGCCGATCCGGACGCGCACGACGAGCTCCTGAGAGTGCTGGCTGTGCAGGCGGAGCAGGTCACGCGCCTCGTGCTCGCCGGTCACGTCGAGCGCCATCCCCTGCATGCGCGCCGGCTTCCCCGTCCGGTCGGGGAGCAGCTCGGCCGTCAGCGCGAACCACCGCTCCGACCCGTCGGACATGGTGACCCGGTGGGTCCCTCCGAGCCCGGAGCCCGACTCCATCGCCGCGAGCGCGCTCCCGAGGACCCTCTCGCGGTCACCGGGGCCGAAGAACGCGACGCGTCGCCGCGAGGCGAGCCCGGTGCTTCCCGTCCCCTCCGTACGCTCGGGCGGGCGGGCGGACCCGCCGCCGGCCCACCACGTCGCCGTCCGGGAGGCGAGGTCGAGCTCCCAGACGAGGGCCCCCGAGGCCTCGAGGATCCCCCTGAGGCGCGACGGCGTCGCCGGTGCGGCCGTACGGCGCACGTGGAGGCTGCACAGCACGACGACCACCCCCTGGAGCCGGCCCGAGGAGCTGAGCAACGGGGCGCTGCTCAGCTCGACCTCGACCTCGGAGCCGTCGTCGAGAGCGCAGGTCGCGATGTGGGGCGCGACCCGCTCGAGCCGTCGCGACCGCTCGACCAGCGCCGCGACGGGGTCGACGCGCCGTCGCGCCGCGCCACCGTGCGCCGGCGACGCGCCGTAGCCCGCGAGCCGCCAACCGGGCGGCGTCGCAGACACGAGCCGTCCCCCCTCGTCGAACACGAGTGCCGCGTAGTCGATCGCGGGCGCACGCGTGTGCACCGCCGCCGCTCCGTCCGCGTCCATCCGATCCTCCCGCGCAAGCGACCCGACTGATCTGCTGCAGCGTGACCTGGCTCGGTCCTGTGACGCGGACGGTGACCGGTCGCGCGTACGATACTACGCATCGTGGTATCGCAACCATCCGGTCGGCCACGAACCGCAGAACGGCCCTCGCGGGCGGGCCACTCGACGCAGTCCGTGGGCCTCCCTCTAGCATGGCCCTCCGTCCGACCCGGTCGCCGCCCTGCCGGCACCGCGGTCGCTCGGGCCGCTAGCTCATCGGGTAGAGCGGGGGACTTTTAATCCCACGGTGCCGGGATCGAGACCCGGGCGGCCCACGGACCCGTCGGTCTCGGCGCGTGCCCGTGCCCGTCGCCGTGGCGCTCGCGTAGCGTGGCAGCGCGCCCGGGTGGGCAGGGGCGCGCACGTGTGGGCAGGGTGAGGAGATGCTCTCGATGGCTCCGACGCACGACGCGGGTGGGACGGCCCGTCGGACGAGGACGGGGAAGGGCTCCGACGAGCTCGCGTCCTCGCTCGCGGGATTCGAGGCCGCACACCCCGAGTACCGTGAGACGGCCCACGTCGACGAGCTGCGCGCCCTCGAGTACTCGCGACTCGACTCCCTCGGGATCACGTACCTCGACTTCACGGGGGGGAGCCTCTACGCGGCCTCCCAGGTCCGCGAGCACCAGGCGCTTCTCGAGGCAGCCGTGCTCGGGAACCCGCACTCGGGCAACCTCGCCTCGCGCGCGACGACCGACATGGTCGAGCGCACGCGATCGGAGGTCCTCGGGTTCTTCCGGGCCTCGCCCGACGAGTACGAGGTGGTGTTCACCCCGAACGCGACGGGCGCGCTCCGGCTCGTCGGCGAGGCGTACCCGTTCTGCCCGGGCTCCACGTACCTCATGACCTTCGACAACCACAACTCCGTCAACGGCATCCGCGAGTTCGCACGCGCGAAAGGGGCGGCGGTCCGGTACGTCCCCCTCACGCCCGACGAGATGCGCGTCGGACCGGAGTCGCTCGACTCCGAGCTCGCCCGCCCGGCGCGCGATCGCCCAGGGCTGTTCGCCTACCCCGCCCAGTCGAACTTCTCCGGGGTGCTCCATCCGCTCGAGTGGGTCGACGTCGCGAAGCGAGCGGGCTGGGACGTGCTCCTCGACGCGGCCGCGTTCGTCCCGACGAACGATCTCGACCTCTCCCGTTGGCACCCGGACTTCGTCCCCGTCTCGTTCTACAAGCTGTTCGGGTACCCGACCGGCATCGGCGCGCTCCTCGCCCGCCACGAGGCGCTCGCCCGGCTCGTCCGACCGTGGTACGCGGGAGGGAACCTCACCTTCTCCTCGGTCTCCGCCGCCGAGGGGGAGGCCCACGGCTTCTATCGCACCCCGGGGACCGCGGGCTTCGAGGACGGGACGGTCGACTACCTCGGGATCCCCGCCGTCGGGATCGGCCTCCGCCACGTGGGACGCGTCGGGATCGGGACGATCCACTCCCGCGTCACGTCTCTCGCGGGCTGGCTCCTCGACGAGCTCGCTTCGCTCCGCCACGGCAACGGAGCTCCGCTCGTCCACGTCTACGGCCCCGCGGGGACCGACCGGCGCGGGGCGACGATAGCGATGAACGTCTTCGACCCGACGGGGGAGCTCGTCGACTCGACGGTGGTGGAGCACAGAGCGAACTTCGAGGGGATAGCCCTTCGGGCCGGCTGCCACTGCAACCCGGGCGCGCGCGAGGTCGCGCTCGGGCTCACCGGGGACGTCCTCACCGAGGCGTTCCGTG
>JAJZBW010000149.1 GCA_021798745.1 Actinomycetes bacterium | reverse complement strand
CCCGCGCCGGCGGGCTCGGCCACGGGACCCGTGGCGGCGGGCTCAGTGGCGGAAATGTCGCTCTCCCGTCATGACCATCGCGACGCCGCGCTCGTCGGCCGCCGCGACGACCTCGTCGTCGCGGAGCGACCCCCCGGGCTGGACGACCACGGACGCGCCCGCGTCGACGACCGCGTCGAGCCCGTCGCGGAAGGGGAAGAACGCGTCGCTCGCCGCCACCCCGCCCGCGGCGCGACCCGCGGCCTTTGCCGCGGCGAGCCCCGCCGCGTCCACCCGGTTCTGCTGGCCGCACCCGACCCCGAGCACCTGTCCGTCGCGGGCGAGCACGATCGCGTTGGAGGAGGTCCGCGCGCAGACCCTCCAGGCGAGCTCGACGTCGTCCCACTGCGTGGGGTCGGGCGCGCGTCGCGTCACGACCCTCCAGCTCTCCCGGGACTCGCGGAACGCGTCCGGCTCCTGCACGAGCATCGACTCCCCGACCTGCCTGAACGCGACCGGAGGGGCCACCGGCGCGGGAGCAGACAGCACGCGCATGTTCTTCCTGCGTGCGGCGAAGAGCGCGACCGCCTCCTCGGATACCCGGGGGGCGACGAGCACGTCCGCGAGCGCGTTCGCGACGATCGCCTCCGCGAGCGCGAGGTCGACGGGCTCCGACAGCGCGACGATGCCCCCGAACGCGGAGACCGGGTCGCACGCGAACGCACGCTCGTAGGCCTGCGAGGCGCTCGTGCCGAGGGCGACGCCGCACGGGTTCGCGTGCTTCACGATCACGGCCGCCGCCGCGGCTCCTCCGAGGCCGGACACCTCGTGGAGGAGCCTCCACGCGGCGTCCGCGTCGAACACGTTCAGGTAGGAGATCTCCCGTCCCCCGTGCTGGACGGCCGCGTCGAGCCAGTCGGGCCCCGCCCCCGCGAGCGCGTAGCGCGCCGCGTGCTGGTGGGGGTTCTCCCCGTAGCGGAGCGAGCCCCTCCGGCGCAGGGTGAGGTGGAGCGTCGGGGGAAGGAGGTCCGCGTGCCCGTGCTCCGGGCCGCCGGAGTCGAGCCACGAGACGATGGCCGCGTCGTAGGCCGCCGTGTGCGCGAACGCCGTGCGAGCGAGCCGTCGGCGGGTCTCCTCGCCGATCGCCCCCTCCCGGCGGATCTCGTCGAGCACCTCCCCGTAGTCGGAGGGGTCGACGACGACCGCGACGCGCGCGTGGTTCTTCGCCGCGGCCCGCACCATCGTCGGACCGCCGACGTCGATCATCTCGACCGAGGGCTCGCTCTCGAACGGGTACAGGTTGCAGACGACGAGGTCGATCGGCTCGATCCCCTGGCGGGCGAGGTCGTCCGCGTGGCCCGTCCGGGACAGGTCCGCGAGGATCCCGCCGTGGATCGCGGGATGGAGGGTCTTCACCCTCCCGTCCAGCATCTCCGGGGCACCGGTCACCTCCGAGACCTCCCGGTGCGCGACGCCCGCGTCGCGCAGCGACCGCGACGTGCCCCCCGAGGAGACGATCTCCCACCCGAGCTCGACGAGCGCGGACGCGAGCGCGTCGAGGCCCGTCTTGTCGTACACCGAGATCAGCGCCCGCACCTCACGTCCCCTCGTGTCCGTCGCGTCCGTCGAGCGAGCCGCAGAACTCCCGGACGGTACGCGGGTAGAGCCTCCGCTCCACCTGCTTGATCCTCTCGTGCAGGGTCTCCTCGGTGTCCCCCTCGAGGACCGGGACCGCCTCCTGCGCGAGTATCGGCCCTGCGTCGACCTCGGGAGTCGCCACGTGGACGGTGCATCCCGTGACCTTCACCCCCGCGGCGAGCGCCTCGGCCACGGCGTGCCAGCCCGGGAAGGACGGGAGAAGCGCGGGATGCGTGTTCAGCACGCGCCCCGGGTACCTCTCGTGCATCGCCCGTCCGAGGACCGTCCCGTACCCCGCCATCACGACGACCTCGACGCGGTGCCTCTCGAGCGCGTCGACGACCTCTCGCGTGTAGCCGCCACGGTCGAAGCCCCGGTCGAAGCGCGTCCGCAGGACCCGCTCGACGGGCACCTTCGCCCGCTCGGCGACCTTCTCCGCCCCGCACGGGCGGTCCACCACGACGACCGAGACGGGCAGGTCGTCCTCGAGGATCGCCTCGAGGACCGACCCGGTCCCCGACGCGAGCGCCCCGATCCGCACGGTCGCACGCTACCAGGAGCCCCGGAGCGCTCCTGCTGTCCTCACGGGAGCCCGCGGACCACCTCGGCCATCGCCTCGGCCGCCTCGGTCGGGCTCTTCGCGACGGTCACGCCCGCCCGCGACAGCGCCTCGATCTTCGCCGCGGCGGTCCCCTTCGAGCCGGACACGATCGCACCCGCGTGGCCCATCTTCCTCCCGGGCGGAGCGGTGACGCCCACGATGTACGCCACGACGGGCGTGCTCATCTCGGACGCGATGAACTCGGCCGCCTGCTCCTCCGCGTCCCCGCCGATCTCCCCGATCATCATCACGGCCCGGGTCTCCGGGTCCGCCTCGAACGCCGCGAGGCAGTCCACGAAGCTCGTGCCGGGGACGGGGTCCCCCCCGATCCCGACGCCGGTCGTCTGCCCGATCCCCTTCTGGGTGAGCTCGTACATGGCCTGGTAGAAGACCGTCCCGGAGCGGCTCACGAGGCCGACGGGCCCGCCGTCGAGGGCGATGTCCCCCGAGGTGATCCCGATGTTGCACTGGCCGGCGCTGATGATCCCCGGGCAGTTCGGCCCGAGGAGGCGGCTCCCCGGGAAGTCCCTCCGGAGCGTCGCGAACACGCGGGCCTCGTCCTTCGCGGGGACGAACTCCGTGATGCACACGATGAACGGCACGCCCGCCTCTGCCGCCTCGAGGATCGCCGACGGCGCACCCGCGGGCGGGACCGTGATGAACGACGCGTTCGCCCCGGTCTCCGCGACCGCCTCGGCGACGGTCGCGTACACGGGGATCCCCTCGATGACCTCGCCCCCGCGCTTCGGGTTCGTCCCCGCGACGACGTTCGTCCCGTAGGCGCGGTTCCGGAGGCCGTGGTAGAGCCCCTGGCTCGTCGGGCTCAGCCCCTGGATCACGACCCGCGTCGAGCGGTCCACGAAGACGCTCATCGCACGACCCCCCCGGCGAGCTCCGTCGCGCGACGCGCCGCCTCGAGCATCGTCGGGAGCGACAGCACGCGATCCGAGCCGTGCTCCTCGAGGATCGCCCGTCCCTGCTCCGCGTTCGTCCCGTCGAGCCGGATCACTATCGGAGCGGCGATGTCCACCCGGCCGAGCGCCTGGACGATCCCGTTCGCGACCTCCTCGCCGCGTGTGATCCCTCCGAAGATGTTCACGAAGATCGCCTTCACCTTCTCGTCGGTGTTGATGACCTCGAGCGCGCTCGCCATCACGTCCGCGCTCGCCCCTCCTCCGACGTCGAGGAAGTTCGCAGGCTTCCCCCCGACCTGCTCGACGACGTCGCACGTGCTCATCGCGAGCCCCGCGCCGTTCGCGATGATCCCCACGTACCCGTCGAGCCCCACGTACTGGAGCCCCTTCTCCCGCGCGAGCCGGTCGCGAGGGTCGAGCTCCTCGAGGTTCGCCCACTCCGCCCACTCCGGGTGGCGGAACGCGGCCGAGTCGTCGAGGGTGACCTTCGCGTCGAGCGCGTGCACGCGACCGTCCGGGGTGAGCACGAGGGGGTTGATCTCCACCAGGTCCGCGTCGCCCTCCACGTAGCAGCGGTAGAGCTTCACGAGCACCTCGGCGGCCCCGTCCCGCGCCTCTTCGTCGAGGCCCGCCTCCGCGACGACCGCCCGTGCCTCCTCGATCCCGAACCCGTCGAGCGGGTCGACGTGCCTCCGCGCGATCGCGCCCGGCTCCTCGGCCGCGACCTGCTCGATGTCGACCCCTCCCCGGGCAGACACCATGCACAGGTGGTCCTTCGCGGACCTGTCGAGCGTGAAGCTCGCGTAGTACTCCCTCGCTATGTCCGACGCCCTCTCGATCCAGACGCGCCGGACGACGTGCCCCTTGATGTCGAGCCCGAGGATGCTCCGGGCGTGCGCCTCCGCCTCGTCCCGGTCCGAGGCGAGCTTCACCCCGCCGGCCTTCCCCCGGCCGCCGACCTGGACCTGCGCCTTGACCACGACGGGGTAGCCGATCCGCTCGGCCACGGCGACGGCCTCCTCGACCGTGTCCGCCGTCGCGCCCGGTGACACCGGGATGTCGAAGCGGGCGAAGTACTGCTTGCCCTGGTACTCGTAGAGATCCACCGAGCGCGGCCTCCTTGTCGTGGCACCTTCGGCCGACGTGTGTCCGGGTCCGGCCCCGGTCGGGACGGGCCGGCGCGCGACCCCGGGGAGAGGCCGGGAGCGACGCCGCATACTAGGCAGGGAGCGCCGCTCCGGCCCAATCGGGCCCGGCGACCCGGGCGTGGCCGGACCGGTCGACGGGGCGCCCCGGGCACGGGCCGGGCGGCGCGTGCCCGGCGGGAGGGTCAGGCGCGGGCGGCCTTCGCGGGCGCGAGCCTCGCGACGAGGTGCGCGGGGAGGTCCGAGTAGTGGTCGAAGCTCGCGACGTAGCTCCCCCGCCCGCCGGTCGCGGCACGGAGGTCGACCCCGTAGCGCGCGAGCTCGCTCGTCGGGACGAGGGCCGTGATCTGCTGGCTCCCCGCGTCGCCGGGCTCGTTCGCCACGACACGGCCCCGCCGGGCGTTGAGGTCGCCGAGGACGTCCCCCTGGAAGCGCGTCGGGACCGCTATCTCGACCCGCGAGATCGGCTCGAGCACGACGGGGGACGCGTCCGCGACGGCGGAGGAGAACGCGAGCTGCGCGGCCATCTCGAAGGCCGTCTCGGACGAGTCGACCGCGTGGGCCTTCCCGTCGTCGCAGGTGACCTGGACGTCGACCACGGGCAACCCGTGCGCCCCCCCGTGGGACATCGCGCGCCGGACCCCCTTCTCGACGGCGGGGATGAACTGACGCGGGATCGCCCCTCCCACGACCTTGTCCACGAACTCGAAGCCGGACCCACGCGGGAGGGGCTCGACGACGAGGTGCACGACCGCGAACTGCCCGTGCCCACCGGTCTGCTTCTTGTGCTTGCCCTCCGCCGCCGCCGGGGCGGTCACGGTCTCCCGGTAGGGGACCTTCACGTCCTCGACGTCCACCTCGACCCCGCAGATCCTCCGGAGGCGCTCGAGCACGACCTGGAGGTGCATCTCCCCCATCCCTGCGACGACCGTCTGGTGGGTCTCGTCGTCGCGCGACACCGACAGCGACCGGTCCTCCTGCTGGAGCTTGTGGAGGCCGTCCATGAGCCTGTCCTCGTCGCCGCTCGTGCGCGGCGTGACCGCGACCGCGTGGACGGGGGACGGCGGCGCGAGGAACCCCACGACGACCGGGGAGGACCTCGGGGCGAGCGTGTCCCCCGCGTGCACGCCCGTGAGCTTCGGGACCGCGACGATGTCGCCCGCGACGGCCTCGGGCACGGGCGTGAGCTCCTTGCCGCGCACGGTCTCGAGCGTGTGGAGGCGCACCTCGGCGCGGGTCGAGGAGTCCACGAGCGCGACGTCGGGCCGGAGCGTCCCGGAGAGCACCTTCAGCATCGTGATCCGTCCGACGAACGGGTCGAGCACCGTGCGGAAGGCCTGCGCGAGCGGCTCGCCCGCGGGGTCGCCCTCGATCTCGACCTCGCGCTCCCCCGCCCGGGCGACGACTCGCCGGCGGGGAGGCACCTCGCACGCGAGCTCGAGCAGCCTCTCGAGCCCGACCCCGGTGAGGGCGGACCCGCAGATCACGGGGAACACGCTCTCCTGGCCGACGCTCGCCACGAGGAGGCCCTCGAGCTCGCTCGAGGAGGGCACGTCGCCCCCGAGGTAGCGCTCGGTCATCGCGTCGTCCCCGACCACGATCCCCTCGACGAGGTCGTCGTGCGCTCGGTGCTCCTCGGCCGCCATCTCCTCGGGGACCGGCCCCGCGACGCGTGCGCCTCCGTCGTAGGTGACGGCCTCGTCCGTCAGGAGGTCGACGACCCCGCGGAGCCCGCTCTCGGCCCCGATCGGGATCTCGAGCGCCGCGAGCGCGGGCCCGAAGGCCGCGTGGAGGGCCTCGACGGTGCGCTCGAACGACGCCCGGTCGCGATCGAGCTTGTTCACGAACACGATCCTCGGGACGTCCGCCGCCGCGCACAGCCGCCAGACGTCCTCCGTCTGCGGCTCGACGCCGTCGACGGCGCTCACCACGACGACCGCGAGGTCCGCGACGGACAGCGCGAGCTCCGCCTCGGGGAGGAAGTCCACGAACCCCGGCGTGTCCACGAGGTTCACCTTGTGACCGGCGAAGCTCACGGGAGCGACGGCGAGCTTGAGGGACGCTCCGTGCCGCACCTCCTCCGGCTCGAAGTCGCACACCGAGGTCCCGTCCTCGACGCGGCCGACGCGTGTGACCGCCCCGGTCAGGTGGAGGAGCGCCTCGACGAGGGTCGTCTTTCCCGATCCCGAGTGGCCGACGAGTGCGACGTTGCGGATCCTGTCCGACGTGACGCTCAGCATGTCCGGCACCTCGCTCGTCGTGCACCGTTGTCGTGCACGTCGCCGTGCACACCCCCGCCGGCTGGAGCTGCGCGTGCGCCGGCGCCCGAGGGGAGCCTACCCGGGACCCTTCCCGGCGACCAGGTCCGCGCCGTCGCCGCGACGGCTCCTCACGCCCGCTTGACGGGGGTGAGCGAGAGGAGGAACCGCTTCCTCCCGTGCCGGTCGAACGCGATCACGGCCTCGGCCCTGTCGCCCTCCCCGCTCGTCTCCACGACCG
The DNA here is from genome assembly GCA_021798745.1 of Actinomycetes bacterium. Lineage (GTDB taxonomy): Bacteria > Actinomycetota > Acidimicrobiia > Acidimicrobiales > Bog-793 > JAJZBW01. Next base: position 60 of record JAJZBW010000149.1, on the reverse strand, counting down.
TCCCCTCTCCCCAGCGCGCGTGCACGACCCGCTCCCCTGCCGCGAGCCCGAGGGCCTCCG
>JAJZBW010000148.1:3184-6881 GCA_021798745.1 Actinomycetes bacterium | reverse complement strand
ACGGGCGCCAGGCCGCATACGCCCTCGGGATCGTCGTCGGTGCGATCTACGGCACCGCCGCGTGGAACGTGTGGAAGGAGTCTCGCGATGCCGCGGTCGCCCGGGAGGTCCGCCGCGACAGCCAGGCGTGGGAGACCTCCCGCCATCTCGACCGGCTGCGCCTCGCGACGGTCGTCCTCGCGGAGCGCAGCGGCCTGTCGACCGACGAGCTCACCGAGGCGGTCGCGGCGGAGCACACGGCCGAGGTCGACAGGGCGATGCGCCGTGCGACGCTCTAGGAGCGGCCGGCTCGAGCGGGTCCGGCGGTCACGCCGGCGGTCACGGAGGAGATGAGCATGACGGCGACGACGATCACAGGGGCCCTCGTGGCGGCCATCATCACTGCGATAGCGGTCCTATCGGGCACGGGGCACGCGATCCCGGGCGTCCTCACGACGCTCGCCGGCGGCCTCGTCGCGGGGCACTTCGCGATCGCGATCCCCGGGCTCGGGACGGTCACCGTCCAGACGACCTCGGCATCGGCCCCCACGGCCGCCACGGCGCCTACGGCACACGTCGTCGGGCAATCCTCCGCGGCGGCGCCTCCCGTCGCCTCTACGAGCCTCACGGCGCCCCTCGCGGCGAGCGCGCCCGCGCCGATCGTCTCGCCCTGACGTGGCGACGCGCCGGCGCGGGCCGTACATCGCGTCGCAGAAGGTCGCGGTCGGCGCCGGCGTCGCCGCGATGGTCGTCGCGGCCTTCTGCTTCCGCGACGCGTGGGAGCGCCGCGGCCGCGCGCGCCCGGCCGCCGCGAGCTGGCTCGGGGTCTAGGTGGCCGGCCAGGACCTCGTCGTCTTCGACCGGTTCTGGAAGCGCTGCGTCGCGACCGTGGTCGACGGCACCCCGACCGCCGAGACGCCCCAGGTCGGCCCGGACGAGGAGTGGATCGTCGACGCGATCGCGCTCAGCGCGAGCCCGTACGTTCCGTGCGTGTGCGCCCTCTACCACGACTCCGTCTCGCCGGCGAACTTCGTGATCCTCAGCCAGAACGGCGGCCTCGATACCTTCGAGGGCGAGCTCGTGATCCCGGGCGGCTCGTCGCTCCTATTCGCGTGGTCCGGCGAGGTCGGTAGCTCGACGCTCGTCGCCCGCATCCACGTCAACCGAGCCAAGGTCCTCACGCCCCCGACCGATTACACGCTCGCCACGTGGCGCGGTCCCCGCCTCCGATGAGCCCGTTCGCCGCGGGACAAGCGCCCGTGCTCCTCGGGACGATCGCGACGAGCCCGGGAACGGGCACGTTCGCCCTCACGCCGACGACCCAGGCCGTCCAGGTCATCACGCCGACCGGGGTCACCAAGGTGTCGATCGTCGGGGCGAGCTCGGGAGCGAGCTACTGGGACGCCGCGCCCGGCTCCGGCGGCGTGATGAGCGTGGCTGTCAACGAGGCCGTCGACCGGTCGCTCGTCGTCACGACGACGGGCACGAGCAGCGATCCGAGCTACGTCACGACGATCCCCTCAAGCGGGGTGCCAGCCTCGAGCTCGAGCCCCCCTTTAGCGGTTAGCGGGCTCATCGTCCCGCTCCAGAGCGTGTGGCTCCCGAACGGCCCGCTCGGCGTCACGGGCGTGCCGAGCGGAGCACCGCTCGTCGTCGCGGCGATCGGCTACTGGAACCCGGGCCCAACGGCGCTCGAGGACACGTTCGCCACGCACTACACGTGGACGAAGGCGATCGCCGCGATGGAGGGCAGCGAGACCGTCGCGCAGCTCTGGGTGGGCGAGGGCGGCTCGGGGACGACCGGCACGATCTCGGCGAGCGGGGAGAGCGGGAACGGCACGCTCACGGCGCTCGCGTTCCCAGGGGCACCGACGACCGAGGCGGGGTTCGTCGACGGAGCGGGGATCACGGCCGTCGGCTCGGTCACCGCGGGCGTGCTCGACCTCGCGCCAGGGAGCCTCACGCCATCCGCGTCGGGCGAGGTCGCCCTCGTCGCGCTCGCGGGCGTGTCCTCGGTTGGGGCCGCGGGCATCGTCCCCGGGAGCTACGTGCTGGACCCGGGGCCGCTGTCGACCATCCCGGGCTCGCCTCTCGTCCTCGGCGTCACGACGGGCCTCGCCGCCGGGACGCCGTTCTCGGCCGCGTCCTCGCTCCAGGCGAGCGCGAGCGGCACGCTCGTCGGGGCGCTCTGCGCAATGCTCGTCGTCCCCTGACCTACCGCCGGCGCCGGGCGTGGCGCCCCATCGGCCCGGCGAGGGAGCGGATCGCTCGCCACAGGGCGCGCCGGGCGCGCCCGCGCGCGACGTGCGCGAGCGCCAGGACGACGAGGACCTCGACGACGGCCAGCTCGAGCACGACGCCCGCGCCTATCGCGAGGCCGAGCTCGAGCTCGCGGATGCTCACGCCGGGCGGCGCCGGTCGCGTCGGCTCCACAGCTCGGGCGGGAGCTCCCGCTGCGCGGTGAGGACCATCTGGACGAGGACCTCGCCGGGGACGAGCTCGCGGCGCGCGTCGTCGGGCGTCCGACGGAGCAGCTCGAGCTCGAGCTGACGGAGCAGCTGGGCGCGGGTCACTGGCGCGCCCGTCGCTCGAGGCGCTGTACTCGGCGGATGCCGTGACTCGGCTCGCGTCCGCATCCGGTCACTTCCGCCGTAGCCATGCGATCGCCTCCTCGCGCAGCGACACGTACCGCGTGAGGTCGCCGGTCTTCCACGTGGTCACGAGCAGCGCGCGGAGGTCCCGGGGAAGTCGGTGCCAGTGGCGCCGGCACGCGAGCATGTGGAAGGCGATCTGCTCGCCACAGGCCCGCGCCGGGCACGGGTGGCACCCCCGCGGCCAGTGGTGCTTCGAGACCTGGCGGGTGCTCACGGCGCGAACTCCGGCCCGTTGGGCCCGAGCCACGAATCAGCGGCCGCCGGGACCCGGGCGTGGAGCTCCTCGAGCGCGCTCGGCGGGACGACCTCGAGGATCCGGACGAGCGCCCGGAGCTCGAGCGGGGTGACGTTGACGCTCACCGAGCGGGCGCCGTGGAAGTTGAGCGAGCACAGATTCTTGACGAGGACGACCTGGACCACGGTGCCGTTGTCGACGGCGCCGACGCGCCGTCTCACGATCCACGACACCGCGCCAGGCGTGTGCGAGATCCGCACGACGACGAGCTCCTCGGCCTCTGCGGCCGCCTCCTCGGGGGCGCTTACGACGCACCGCCGAAGACGAGCTGCACCGTCTCGGCCCCGAGCGCGGCGAGGGCGGCGACCCCCTCGTCCGTGAGCTCGTACCACGTCGACCACGCGCTCCTCGCGAAGCAACGCCGCGCGTAGCCCTCGCGGACGAGCCACCGGGCGGTCTGCCAATCGACCGTCGCGGCGTGGCGTTCGTCCGCCGGGGTCGTCGCGTTGGACTCCCGGGCCAGCTCGTCGACGCCGAAGACGCGGAGACCGGCGATGCGCGCCGGGGTCCACCGGGCGCTCACGCGGGAACCCACGGGATCTCGTCGAGCGCCCGGTCGAGCGCGGCGATGACGTCCTCGAGCGGATCTTGACACGCCGCGAGCGGGACGCCGGCGGCGTACGCGGACATCGCGGCGAGGATGAGGTTGCGAAGCGTCCGCGCGAGCAGGACGCGCGCCGTCTCGAGCGACGCGAGCTCCTCGGCGATCTGGCCGTCGCGGTGCTCGGAGGAGGGGATCGGGGCCACGCACGCTGCGGTTGTCACTGTC
>JAJZBW010000148.1:0-3174 GCA_021798745.1 Actinomycetes bacterium | reverse complement strand
CCCGGCCGACGCGGGTGTAGAGCACGGTCGTCTCCGGGCTCGCGTGCCGCGCGAACTCCTGGGCGGCGCGGAGGTCGCGGGTCGCATCATTGAGCGTCGCTATTGCCGTGTGCCGGAGCACGTGCGGGGCGACGTCGGCGCCGAGCGCGACGCGCGAGAGGCGCCGCGTCCACGTCCAGACCGTCGCCGGCGTCACGTGGCCGCCCTGGCGCCCGGGGAACACGTACGGGCTCGCGCCGCGGGGCCACGCGGCGAGCCGGCGGCCGAGCTCGGGGTGTATCGGCAGCTCGGCGGCGACTGACCCCTTGCCGACGACGGTCAGCCAGTCGCCGCGGACGTGCGCGTGCTCGAGGCGCGCGATCTCCTCGCGCCGGAGCCCGGCGTAGAGGGCGACGAGGACCGCGAGGCCGGCGGGGCCGGCGGTGCCGGCATCGGCCCGCGCAGCGGCCGCCAGACGGGCCGCCTGGGGCTCGGAGAGCGCACGGCAGCGGTAGCGGGGCTTTGAGGGCACCGGGACCGCCAGCGGCGATCCTGGGGGCCGCTCCGAGGACTCCTCGGCCACGGCCCAGGCGCGGGCGAGCGCCGTGCGGAGCTGGACGCGGCTCGAGCGAGTCTTCGGCCAGCCGTCCGCGAGCGCCCGGACCTCGCGCGGCGTCGCCGCGAGGACGGTCGTACCCATCGCCTCGAGGCGCACCGACGCGCGATGGAGCACCGCGAGGTAGGCGGCGATCGTCTTGTCCGCCAGGCCCTCGGCGGTCCACGCGTCGCGGCAGGATGAGTCGAGCTCAGGGAGGTCCACGGTCGCCCTTACGACGGCTCGCGCCGGGATCTCGCGATCCGCGCCGCAGTCCCGAGATCGAGCGCGAGGACCTCGAGCTCGCGAGGGCTCAGGCGCGCTGTCGGCACGAGCGAGTCGTCGACGTCGTCGAGCGTGAGCAGGACCTCGCCGGCGTTGGTCACGTCGACTGAGATCGCGTCGCCCGAGTCGAGCTCGAGCTGGATCGGGAGATCGACGAGCGGGTGCGACGGCGCGGCGCTCGAGAGGACGCGCACGTGGCTCGGCAGGGTCATGCAGGCACGATCTCGTCGTACTGGCACTGACAGCAACAGTCGCCGCACCGCCATCCCTCGTCGACGAGCTCGTCGAGTCGAGGGACTACGACGATACCGAAGCGGACGTGGTGCGCAACGTCATGGCCGCACGTGAGACACCGGCCGTCGATCTCGTCGAGCGCCCACCCCGGGTCGACCGACCAGACCGTGAGAACGAGCCCACTCACGGCCGGCGCCAGTCCTCGAGGCGGGCGAGCAGCGAGACCACGAGCCCGACGAGCGCAGCGACCTCGCCGGCGTGGAGAACGTCGAGCGCGACGGCGCTCACCGCGCCGCCGCCGCGGTCAGTCGTCCTTCGGGTTCCCGAGCCTCCAGAACGCGAGCGCGAGCAGCGCTAGCGCGATCGCCGCGACCGCAGCGAAGAACTGCACGGGAGCGGTCCATCCATGGAACGAGCTCAGCTCGATCGCCGCGAAGATCGCGAGAGCGAGGGCGAGGCTGAACACGGCCCCGACTACCGCTCGCGCCGCTCCGCGCCGGCTCACGCCGCAAGAGTGCCACGCCACGTCGAGCGGCGCTCACCGGTGGCCCCACTCCCGAGCGCGCCAGGCCGCGGCGCACTCCGCGGGGTCATCGTGGATGGGGCAGCGCCGCTCGTCCGCTAGGCGCTCGAGCCGGCCGGCCGTCGCGGCGAGCGTCGCCGCGCCGGACAGGAGCACGAGCACCCCGACGAGCGCTACGAGAGCGATCATGCTCGGGATGCTACACCTTGCAACCTGCAAGGCCTAGTCTCCGACCCATGAACCCCGACACCGCGGCCGCTCTGGCCCAGCTGGCATCGCCGCCCCTCCGGTGGCGTATCGTATTCGCTCTCCTCGCCGCGGACGCGGATGACGGGCCGGCCCAGGTCTCGCTCCGGGACCTCGCCGAGCTCACGGGTGTCGGCGCCGACAATGCCCGGTGGGTCAACCGCGAGGCCGGATCCCTTGTGCGCCTAGGGATCCTCGACCGATTCAAGGTCGGCGGCAGCGGCGGGAACGTCTACCGGATCCGGGACTTCGACGACTGGCCAGCCGATGTCTGGCGCGCCGGAGCGCGCCCGGCGAAGGCGAACGTCACCGCGCTCGCGGAGGCCCGCGCGGTGCGAAGGGCCGACGTTTTCGCGCGGAAGGCGCGCGCACAAAGGCCGGTTGTGCGCGCGGTGACGCGCGCACTAGCGCGCCAGATCGCCGCGGCCGACCAGGAAGAATGCGCGGCCAGTGCGCGCGCCCACGCGCGCACTCAGGAGCCAGCCGCCGCCGAGGCCCACTGTCTTACCTCTACTGACGTACTTCGTACGTCGTACGACGACGACGCAGCTCGCAATCGGGGCGACGACCTGGCCGCGGCACTGCTCGCAGGCTGCCGAGCGGCGGGTGATCGACGGGGCTACCTCGCTCCGGCGCTCCGGCGCCGCCTTGAGCACGCGGCGCAGAAGGCAAACGGGCGCCTCGCCGACCTCGCCGAGCTCGCCCGGGACCCCGCGGGCCCGCGCTCTCCGGTGCTCCGCGTCGAGCTCCTCGAGGCGGCGCTCGTCGCCCCGGACCCCGTTGCCACGCCGTCGAGCGTCGGCCGCCGGCTCGATTCCGAGCGCCGCCGGTGGCAGAGCACACTGCGGGCCGCCGAGCTCTGCGGGGACGAGGACCTTGCCACCGGGGCGCGGGGCCGCCTTGCTAGCCTCAGGGATCGTGAGCACGAGGACGGATGGCCGGATGCGGACTGACGCGATCACCGACGTCGAGCGGCCGTGGGTCGAGCTCGTCGAGCGGGTCGGCGAGCGGACGGTCCGAGACGAGCTCCTCGTGCGTGGCGTTACCGCTGCGAAGGCCGCGGGAATCGCTATGTGGCTCGGCGATCAGCTCGATCGTCGGCGCAACTGCGATGAGGCTACTGCCTGGCGCTATCGACGCGTCCTCGAGGGACTCGGAGAGCTCCCGCGATTTCCGGTAATCTCGCGTCGCGCTATTCCGGGGTAGCTCAACTGGCAGAGCATGCGGCTGTTAACCGCAGGGTTGAGAGTTCGAGTCTCTCCCCCGGAGCTCCGGGCTCGCACCGCGGGGGCCGTAGCTCAGTGGTCAGAGC
>JAJZBW010000147.1 GCA_021798745.1 Actinomycetes bacterium | reverse complement strand
TCCCGGGGAGCGCGCGGGGAGGCGCCCCGGACGGGCCCGCGCGCCCGCGCCGGCGCCTTCTCGTCGCGCTCGTCCTCGAGGACGCGGTCGCAGCCGAGGTCGACGGGCTCCGGCGAGCGGTCCGGGGCGGCAGGCCCGGTCGGATCGCCCCGCACGTCACGCTCGTGCCGCCCGTGAACGTCGCGGACGACGAGCTCGGGACGGCCGTCCGCGTCGTCGAGAGCGCCGCGTCGCCCGCACGCCCGTTCGCCGCGACGATCGGGCCCGTCGCGACGTTCGCTCCGGAGCGCCCGGTCGTGTACCTCGCGGTCACGGGAGCCGACGGAGAGCTCGACGCGCTCCGGGCCGCCGCGGGATCGGGGCCGCTCGCCCCGCCGCCCTCGCGCCCGGAGAGGCCGTTCGTCCCGCACGTCACGCTCTCGTCCCACGCGGGCGACGACCTCGCCCGCGCCTGTCTCGTCGCGCTCGGACGTTTCGAGCGCGAGACGGTCTTCACCCACCTCCACCTCCTCGAGCAGGACCTCGCGCTCCCCGAGCGCCCGTGGCTCCGAGTCGCGGCGCCTGCGCTCGGGGGGACCTCGGTGCGCGGGCGCGGCGGGCTCGAGGTCGAGCTGGCGGTCGCCGCCCACCTCGACCTCGAGAGCGCGGCGTGGGTCGACTCGCGCTGGGCCGAGCACGGGCGCGCGGCCTACGGGCCACGGTGGCGTCGGGACGAGCCCTTCGCGGTCGTCGCCCGTTCGCGTCCCCCGCGCGGCGCGGGCGGTCTCGTAGGGGTCGCGACCGGGGAGATCCGGGGAGGGACGTGCGAGCTCTCTCGTCTCCTCGTCGGCGCCGAGGCGCGAGGAGAGGGCGTCGGGAGCCGGCTCCTCGAGCACGTCGAGCGCCTCGCGTCCGAGAAGGGGTGCGACCGGGTGCGACTGCGGACCGCGGAGGGGGGCCCCGCCGAGGGCTTCTACGCGCGCCGCGGCTACGCGCGCGAGGCGCTCCTGCCGCGGTGGAGGGAGGGGAGGGACTTCGTCGTGATGTCCCGGCCGCTCCGCCCCGGACCGTGACCGCCGGGCGGGAGAGCCGGGTCGCCGCGCCGGGGGGCGCCCGCCGGGCGCCCCTCCCGCCGAGGGACGGCGACGGCGAGGGGGCGGTCAGCGGCCCGGGTCGCTCCCGTCGCGTCGGGATCCCTGCGCGAACAGGTCGTCCTCGATACGCGCCGCCGCCTGTCGAAGGAGCGGGAGGAACTCGCCGGTCATCTCCGCGATGGACACGCGGTGGGAGTGGCCCGAGACGTTCATCGCGGCGACCACCGCTCCGGACGGGTCCCGGACGGGGACCGCGATCGAGCGGAGCCCGTCCTCCATCTCCTGGTCGACGAGAGCGTAGCCCTGGGAGCAGACCCCGCGGAGCAGCGCGCGCAGCGCCTCGGGGGCGACGACCGTCTGGCGGGTGAGCGGGCGGAGCTCGACCTCGGTCAGGTACCGGTCGATCTCCTCGTCGCTCTGGAACGCGAGCAGTACCCGTCCCATCGAGGTGCAGTAGGCGGGAAAGCGCGTCCCGACGGAGATCGCGACCGTCATGATCCTCTTCGTCGGGACCCGGACGACGTACACGACGTCGTGCCCGTCGAGGACCGAGATCGACGAGGACTCGTGGATCCTCGCGACGAGGTCCTCGACGTGCGGTTGGGCGACGTCGGTGATGCTGAGCCCCGAGAGGTACGCGTAGCCGAGCTCGAGGACGCGCGGGCGGAGAGCGAAGCTGCGCCCGTCGTTCCGCACGTACCCGAGCTCGACGAGCGTGAGGAGGAAGCGACGGGCGGCCGCCCGCGTGAGGCCCGTCGCCTTCGCGACCTCCGTGAGCGTGAGCTCCGGGCTCTCGGGACCGAAGGCGCGGATGACCGCGAGCCCGCGCTCGAGGGACTGGACGAAGTCGGGGCCCCGATCGTGCGCGCGTCCCGGCCGCGGCCGGTCGCTCGTGCCGGTCACGGTGCGCCCGGCTCCGCGTCCGCGGACCACGCCTCCCCGGCCGCCGAGAAGGCCGCGTTCGCGGCGGGGAGCCCGGCGTAGACGGCGACGTGGCGGAGGACCTCCGCGACCTCCTCCCGGTCGAGCCCGTTGCGGGACGCGGCGGCGAGGTGGAGGACGAGCTCCTCGCGGCGACCGCCCGCCGCGAGCAGGGCGATCGTGACCGCGCTCCGGGTGCGCGTGTCGAGGGCGTCGCTCCCCCAGAGCTCCCCCCACGCGTATCGGGTGACGAGGTCCTGGAAGCCGTCCCCCCACGGTGCGGAGCGTGCGAGCGCGGCCGTGACGTGGGAGTCGCCGAGCACCGCCCGCCGTCTCGAGCCCCCCGCGGACGCGAGGTCCCCCTCGAGGTGCGCGCGCACGGCGGCCGTGAAGGCGGCGGGCTGCTCGAGGTTCGCGAGGTGCGCAGCTCCGGCGATCACCGTCAGGGACGCGTCGGGGAGCGACCCGGCGAGCGCGAGCGCACGCGCGGGAGGAGCGACCGGGTCGGAGGATCCCGCGAGCACGAGCGTCGGGGCCCGGACCGACGGGACGTCCCCCGAGAGGTCGGTGCTCGCGATCGCCTCGCAGCACGACGCGTACCCCTCGTCGGAGCACGATGCGAGCATCGAGCCGACCCGTGCGAGGACCGCCGCGCCGCGCGGCGCGAACGCGGGCGTGAACCAGCGGGAGGTGAGAGTCGACAGGAGCGAGGAGGTTCCCGAGGCGCGCACGGATGCGGCGCGCTCGAGCCACGGCGAGGGCGGGCCGAGCTCCGGGGCGGAGCACGCGAGGACGAGCCGGTCGACGCGCCCCGGGGCGTGGGAGGCGACCCAGAGCGCGACCATCCCCCCGAGAGACAGTCCGCAGAGCGAGGCGTGCGCGACCCCGAGCGCGTCGAGGAGACCGAGGAGGTCTCCCCCGAGATCTGCGACCGACCACGGCCCGGCGGGCGCCCCCGAGGCGCCGTGCCCGCGGGTGTCGAATCGCACGACACGGAACCTCCCGCGGAGCGCCTCGGCCTGCTCGTCCCACATCTCGTGGGTCGTCCCGAGCGATCCCGTGAGCACGAGGACCGGAGCGCGGCGGGGCCCCTCGTCTCGGTAGGCGAGCTCGACGCCCCCGACTCGCACGCGACCGGGGGCCCGGCCGGCCGTCGTCACGGATCGCCCCGGTCGGTCACTGCCGCGGCCGCGTCCCCGGCCGCGTCGCACGACGCGAGGTCCGCGAGCGCCCGTGCCGCGAGCACCGCCGCGGATCCGAGGTAGGTCGCGGGGTCCAGGAGCTCGTCGACGGTCTCGCCGCCGAGCGCGCCGATCGCGACCGGGTCCGCGACCAGCGCGTCGCGGAGCGACCCGCCCGGGGCGCGGGCGGCGCGGCTCGCACGTGCGAGGAGCTCGTGGGCCGCCTCCCTCCCGAGGCGCGGGGAGAGGCGGAGGGCGATGCGCTCCGCGAGGAGGACCTGGTCGGTGGCGTCGAGGTTCGCGCGCATGCGCGCGACGTCCACCTCGAGAGCGGACAGGAGCTCCGCCACGCGCGCGACCGCTCCTCCCGCGCTCCGGAGGAGCTCTCCGAGGGACTCCCACTCGGACTGCCACGCCCCGGCCGCCCGCTCGTGCTCGTGGGCGAGCCCGCCGAGAAGCTGCCCGGCGAGCGCGGCGGCGCGACGGCTCGCGGCGCCGACCGCGACCGCGCCCGCGGGGTTCCGCTTGTGGGGAAGCGTGGAGGACGTCCCGGCCCCGTCCCGGGGCTGCTCGGCGACCTCGCCGACCTCGGACTGCGCGAGGAGGACGACGTCGAGAGCGATCTTCGACGCCGTCCCCGAGGCGATCGCGAGCGCGGATGCGACCTCTGCGATCCGGGCGCGCGAGGCGTGCCAGGGCATCCTCGGCTCCCGGAGCCCGAGCCTGCGCGCGACGCCCGCGACGACCTCCGGGCCCGACGGGCCGAGGGCTGCGAGCGTCCCCGCCGCCCCGCCGAGCTGGACCGCGAGCCTCTCGTCGCGGACCCGGGCGAGCGCGGACCGCGAGTCGAGGAGCCCGTCGAGCCAGCCGGCCGCCTTCAGCGCGAAGGTCGTGGGGAGCGCGGGCTGCAGGAGGGTCCGGGCGGTCATGATCGTCCCTCCGTGGGCCGACACGTGCTCGGCGCACGCCCGGCAGGCGCCGGCGAGGTCCCGGAGGACGATCGAGAGGCACCGCCGCGTGACGAGCATCGCGGCCGTGTCGAGGGCGTCCTGGCTCGTCGCGCCGAAGTGGACCCAGCCGGAGGCCTCTGCGCCCACGGCCTGGGACAGCGCGCCGACGACGGGTGCGACCGGTGTGCCCGAGGCGCGTGCGGCCGACGCGAGCGCCGCGGGGTCGATCACCGTGCGCGCACAGGTCTCCGCGATCCTCCGTGCGTGGTCGTCCGGGACGACCCCCGCGTCGCGCTCCGAGAGGGCGAGCGCGGACTCGAACTCGAGGAGCGCACGGATCCAGGCCGCGTCGCAGGTCGCCTCCCGCAGCTCGCGCGTCGTCGAGATGGACCCGAACAGCGCTCCGTCCGGCCACGCGCGATCGTCGCTCACCCGCTGCGCCCCGTCCGAGCGCTCCCGGAGCGACCGGACCGCACGCGCCGGGCGCTCACGCGAAGAAGACGGTCTCGGGGAGACCGCCGCTCGCCTGGATCCGGACGTCGAAGCGGTACGCGGCCCGGTCGGCCCCGTCGCGGGTCGCGACGAGAGTCGCACGGCGCGCCTCGTCGGCGACGGCACGCAGGACCGGGTCGCCCTCGTTCGCTCCTGTCTCGTCGGGGAGGTACACGCGCGTCCGGAGCGCCCGGATGAGCCCGCGGGCGAAGACCATGAGCTCGAGGTGCGGCGCCTGGTCCGGACCGGGGCCGATCGTTGCCGCGACGGGGCGGGGCGTGACGACCTCGTACCGGCCGTCCGCGTCCGTGAGGCATCGCGAGAAGCAGGCGCTCCCCGGGAGCGCGGGCTCGGGCGCCGGGCGGTCGTTCCACGTCTCCACAACCGCGTCGGGGAGCCCGAGCCCCGTGCCGTCGAGCACGCGGCCCGAGAGACGGATCGAGCCCGCGGGGATCGCGTCCCGGTGGGGCGACGCGATCGGCTCGAAGCCGATCGCGAGGTAGGGCCCGACGGTCTGCCACGGGGTCGGCCCCGCCGAGCACGCCCCCGCCCCCGCTCCGGGGCGGGGGCGCACGGCCGGGGGGAGCTCCTCGCCGGGCGACGCGGGGCCGCTCGCGACGCTGCTCACGGGAGAGCGCTCGCGGCACGGGGCCGCGGGACGGGGCCGAGGGACGGGGCCGAGGGACGGGAGTGGCCGGGAGGGCTCATCCGAGGGGCGTCGCCCGGCTCCCGCCGAGGACGAGGTCGAAGCGGAACCCGATGGCCCATCCCGGGTCCGCGAGGTCGAGGTCGAGCGAGGAGACCAGGCGGGCGCGCGCGGACGGGTCGGCGACGGAGTTGAAGATCGGGTCGAACGCGAGGAGGGGGTCGCCCGGGAAGTACATCTGGGTCACGAGCCGGTCCGCGAAGGCGCGCCCGAAGACGGAGAAGTGGACGTGCGCGGGCCGCCACGCGTTCGGGTGGTTGCTCCACGGGTAGGCGCCGGGACGGACGGTCACGAACCGGAACGACCCGTCCGGGGCGGTGAGGCAGCGGCCGTACCCGGTGAAGTTCGGGTCGAGAGGGGCGTCGTGGCCGTCGACCCGGTGCGAGTACCGACCGGCGGCGTTGGCCTGCCACACCTCGACGAGCTGACCGGGGACCGGGTGGCCGCCCACGTCGCACAGGCGGCCGGCGACGACGATCCTCTCGCCGATGGGCACGCCGGAGTGCTGGCGCGTGAGGTCGTGGTCGAGCGGTCGCACGAGCCCGTCGCCGAACACGGGCCCGGTCCGCGACTCGAGCGCACCGGGGACGAGGAGGAGGCGCTCGCGAGGTGACCGCGCCGCGCTCGACCGGTACGGCGGGTGGTCGTAGGGGGGGTCGAGCGTCGCGGGGTCGACCTGCCCGAGAGGACCGACGTCGACGCCCACCTGCCCACCTCCCCGCCCGCGCACCGGGGCACGCGTCCTCCCGCCCGTCGGAGGGTAACGCGCGCGCGCCCGGGACGCGTGGACGCGCCCGTGCGCGTCAGAGCCCACGTGCTCCCCCGGCCACGAGCGCGCGCAGGGCGGCGAGCTCGGCCGGGCTCGGGGGAGCGGTCGTGGACAGGTCCGGTGAGACACGAAGCGGCCATCCCGTCGCCGCGCGCACCGCCGCCACGCTCACGTCCGGGTGGACCGACACGAGCACGAGCTCGCGGCTCTCGGGGTCCGGGCGGAGAACCCCGAGGTCGGTCACGACGACCGACGGCCCGCGCCCGCGCAGGCCGAGCCGCTCGCGGGCGCCCGGACCGTCGCCGTGCCCGACGGTCGTCACGAAGTCGAGGTGGTCGACGAAGGTCGACGTGCTCTGGCGCACGACGACCACGACCTCGCCGCACGACGCCGCGATCTCGGGGGCGCCACCTGCTCCGGGGAGCCGGACCCGTGGCGTGCGGTAGTCGCCGATCACGGTCGTGTTGAGGTTCGCGAACCGGTCGACCTGGGCGGCTCCGAGCATCCCGACGTCGATCCGTCCGCCCTGCAGCCAGTAGTTGAAGATCTCGGGGACCGTCACGAGCGCGTCGGCGGTGTCCCCGAGCTCCCCGTCCCCGATCGAGAGGGGGAGCCGTGAGGGCTTCGCTCCTATCGCGCCGGACTCGTAGACGAGCACGAGCCGAGGCGCGTGGAGGCGACGCGCGAGGTTCGCGGCCGTGCTCGGGATCCCGATCCCGACGAAGCACGTCGTCGCGTCGGCGAGCTCGCGCGAGGCGACGACGGCCATGACCTCCTCGGCGGCCGCCGCGGCCCCGGCCGGGGCGGCCGGGGTGCGCCGGCGCGCGCTCTCGCCGAGTCGGGCGGGTGCGGCCCGTCCCGCGCTCACGGCGCA
>JAJZBW010000004.1 GCA_021798745.1 Actinomycetes bacterium | reverse complement strand
TTGTCGATCTTCACCACCACGCCCCGGGTGTGCTCGAACTGGTAGATCGTGTCTTGGAGCTGGCGGTCGAGGACCACCCGGTCGGTGATCACGACCACCTTGTCGAAGACCTTGCCGTCTTTGACGTCGTGGAGTGAGGAGAGCCGGTGCGCCGTCCAGGCGATCGTGTTCGACTTCCCCGAGCCTGCCGAGTGCTCCACCAGGTAGCTGTGCCCGGCCCCGTGCGCCCGGGCGTGGGCTTCGAGGGCCAGCACGGCGTCCCACTGGTGAAAGCGAGGGAAGACGACGCGCTCGGCCGCCCGACGGGCAGCCGGGGCCCCCTGTGTCGGCCGCTCGACATGGATGAAGCGGGCGAGGAGATCCATCCAGGCGTCACGCGCCCACACCCGCTCCCACAAGTATGAAGTGCGGTGGGTTGCCGCCTCGGGTGGATTACCGGCCCCTCCGGCGTGCCCACGGTTGAACGGCAGGAACTGCGTGGCCTGGCCAGCCAGCTTCGTCGTCATCGCCACCCGGTCAGGGTCGACAGCGAAGTGGACGAGCGCTCGGCGGGCCAGGGTGACGTTGGCCGGGTCCCGGTCCCGACGGTACTGACCGATGGCGTGCTCGACGTCCTGGTTCGTGAGCGGGTTCTTCAGCTCGGCGGTGGCCGTCGGGATGCCGTTCACCAACAGCACCACGTCGAGCGTCTTGGTCGAGCTCGGCTCGTAGGCGAGCTGGCGCGTCACGCTCACCCGGTTCGCCGCATACAGCTCCTGCAGCTCGGGAGTGAGGCCGTGGGCCGGCCGGAAGAACGCCAGGCGGATCATCACCCCGAGGTCCACCACCCCCTGGCGGAGCACCTCCACGGTGCCCCGGGCATCGAGCTCCGCGGCGAGGCGCTTGGCAAAGCCTCGCTGGGCGGCATCGGGGTCGTTCCCGTAGCGACCGAGCAGCCTCTCCCACTCGCTGATCTGCGTCGCGCCGATGAACGCGAACAGCTCCGCCGTGTCGAGTCCCAACACCGGATCGAAGTTCGAAGGAACGGACCGGAGGTAGCCGCCAGCCAGCAGCGCTGCCTCGATGGCATCCTCGAAGCCCCGCTCGTCGACTTTCACGCCGCCACCCCCGGCATCTCCATGTCGCCGGTGACGGCCGCCGTGATCAGTGCGTGGCGGTGCTCACCGAGCAAGTCGATCTGACGATGCAAGCCATCGATCGCCGCGTCGATCTTGTGAAGGCGGACCCATACCGCATCGACGATCGCATCTTGTTCGTTGACCTCCGGGAGCGGCACTCTGAGCGCTTCGATGTCCGGCATGTAGATGGTCTGGTGAGTGGACCCCATCGCCAGGCGGCCGAGAAGATCCTGGCGCATGGCTCTCAGGCAGAGGAGCAGGAACCGAGGACGGATGAGAGGCCCACAGGTCCACGTCGCGAAGTCCTGACTCGTCGCCATCGCGGTGCCCATGATTCCCGAATACCCTGCTGACGCCGTTCGACAAAGAACGACAGTGTCCTTCGGGTGTACCTCGGCCGACGAGTTTGCGACCCCCAGCTCGCTGATTTTTTCACGGGTGTCGTAGAGAAACTCGACGCGATCCGACCGCAGCTGTGCGACCTCTCCCGTCGTGACCCATGGGATCTTGCACTCTTCCCACCATTCCCGGTGATCACGACTTGGGGTATGGCCGCTGCCGAGGCGAGCGACGAGCGTGAGCTTGGTTTCGCGCCAATTCGCACCACGCCATGGCAGCCATAACAGCGTGCTAGGCACAAGCCGGTTGCTGGTAAAACGCCCAGAGACACTATCCGCCGTTACGGCCATGCGTCGCTCGTCGAGCAGGCCCAGCAAGTGTTGCTTCTTCTCGATGAGCGCGTCAATACGGGCGGTCTCCCGATCAAGGTAGTCGGCGATGGCGCGCTGCTCGGCCGGCCGTGGAATGAAGATCGAGCTTCCGGCTAGACCATCTGATGACAATTCTTGAAACGTCGACCCCTGCCCACGGCTATGTAGCACCTCACTCATCGCCAGAAGTTGGTATCGAAAATACCGCACGTCGAGTTCTTCGGTCGAGACGAGACCGCGGCAACCCTGATTGAAGGCCGTTCGTTCCGAGACTTGCGCTACATAGCCAATCGGTGCCCTCGTGGAGAGGATCAGCGACCCGCTCGGAACAGCAGAACTCCCTGACGCGAGCCCGGCCTCAGAAAGCGATCGTCCGGTTCCGTGAATGATCCCTCCGTTGAAGATGCCGACATCTACTGGCGTCGCCCACGGGACATCACCATCCCAATTGCTGGGCTCGGAGTTGGGAGTACCACCATTGACGACTCGGAAGATTCGGCGAAGCTGCGCTTTTCTGAAGGTGCTCACTCCGTCACCTCGCGCAGCAGCTCTTGGATCTCCGCTTCGAGGGCCTTGATCTCGGCGTCGATCTCGGCAAGGGGACGTGGTGGGACGTACTTGTAGAAGTAACGGGTGAGGGGGATCTCGTAGCCGATCTTGGTCTTTGTGCGGTCGACCCAGACGTCAGGGACGTACGGCAGCACCTCTTCGGCCAGGTAGTCCTCGACGACGCTTCGGTACTCGATGCTTGCCAGGCGTTCGGTGGGATCCGCTGCCCAGGTGACCGGTATGGACGGCAGGGTGACGTTCTCGTTGTCACGCAGGTCGGGGTCCGCTTCGGGCTCGCCCTTGCGGTTGGTGACGACGGGCGCTTCAGGGTCGCTGGTGGCGAGCGCGTCCCAGACCTGCTTCTCGATCGCCTTGGGGAGTGTTCCGAGCTTGGTCGCCATGACGGAGCGTTCGGTGGTCGAGATGCCGACCAGCTCGGTAAGTCTGGCGGTGAGCTCGCGCCGCTGGTCGGCGGCGAGCTTGGCCCACTGTTTGGTGGCGGCGAGGCGTTCGGCGGTCTCGGCGGTGACCTCCCAGCGGAGCCGGAGCGGGCGCTCGACGGTGATGCGCTGGAATCCGAACGACTCGTTGGGCAAGATCTTGACTCGCTCGCCCTCGGTGAAGTCGGCGTAGAGGCGGGTGATCTCCGCAATCTGGTCGGCTGAGATCTCCTTGCGCTTGTCCCCGAGGGATTTGCGCATCTTCACCCACAGCTCGCGGGCGTCGATGAGCTGTACCTTGCCCCGGCGCTCGGGGCGCTTTCGGTTGGTGAGCACCCAGAAGTAGGTGGAGATGCCGGTGTTGTAGAAGAGCTGGTCGGGAAGCGCAACGATGGCTTCGAGCCAGTCGTTCTCGATGATCCAGCGGCGGATCTCGGACTCGCCAGATCCGGCGGCCCCTGAGAACAGCGGCGATCCGTTGAAGACGATGGCAAGGCGGCTGCCGCCTTCCTCGGGTGGCTTCATCTTGGAGAGCATGTGCTGGAGGAACAAGAAGCTGCCGTCGTTGATCCGGGGCAGCCCGGCCCCGAAACGGCAGGCGAAGCCACGGGTCTCGTGCTCGGCGCGGACGGTCTCTTCGACCTTCTTCCACTCCACCCCGAAGGGGGGGTTGGCGAGCATGTAGTCGAAGCGCCCCGCCTTGTGGCCGTCGTCGCTGAAGGAGTTCCCCGCCACGATGTGGCTGGCGTCCTGGCCCTTCAGCATCATGTCGGAGCGGCAGATGGCGTAGGTCTCGTCGTTGAGCTCCTGGCCGAACACCTCGAGCCGGGCGCTCGGGTTGAGGATGCGCAGGTGGTCTTCTGCCACCGAGAGCATCCCGCCGGTCCCACAAGCCGGGTCGTAGAGGGTCTTGATGACGCCTGCGTCGGTCAGGATGTCGTCGTCGGTGGCGAACAGCAGGTTCACCATGAGCCGGATGACCTCTCGGGGGGTGAAGTGCTCGCCCGCGGTCTCGTTCGAGAGCTCGGAGAAGCGCCGCACGAGCTCCTCGTAGAGGTAGCCCATCTCGATGTTCGACACAGCGTCGGGGTGCAGTTCGACCTCGGCGAAGCGGGAGAGCACCAGGTAGAGCAGGTCGGCCCGGGCCAGACGGGTGATCTGGGCGTCGAAGTCGAACTTGTCGAGGACCTCCCGGGCCCCGGAGCTGAAACCGGCGATGTAGGCCCGCAGGTTTCCCGCCACCTGGGCGGGGTCGTCGAGGAGACGGGGGAGGTCGAGCGGCGAGGTGTTGTAGAAGCGCTGCCCAGCCACGGCGCAGAGCACCGGCTCGACGTTGTCGACCTGGCCACGCAGCTTCGCCGCCCGGGCGAGGACGGCCGCCTTGGTCGGTTCCAGCACGCAGTCGAGGCGGCGCAGCACCGTGAGCGGCAGGATGACCTTGCCGTACTCGGACTGCTTGTAGTCACCGCGGAGCAGATCGGCGACGGACCAGATGAACGCGGCGTGGTTGTTGATCCTGCTCTCGGCCATGCCGGTGCCCGTCCCTCCTCAGTGCCGACCTCGACCGTCGGTCACCTCAAGGGTAGTGAAGCCCTGGTCGCCGAGCCTGGACTGCACGACGTCGCGGCAACCCCCCACTCTGACGCTCTCTGCCGACGGCACCGGCCGTGACCTGCGACGTGCGTCATGGCTACCAGTCGTCGCCGACCGACAGTGTGAACCGCTCACGCCGCCGTCGACTGCGAAGCCAGGTGTCCTTCTCGGCCGGTGGTCGCATCCTGGTGGGCCGGCCCCGGTAGCGGCGGTGGAGGGTCTGCCACGACATGTCGGTGAACTTGGCGAGCAGCCGCCACGAGCAGCCGTCCTCGTTGGCCTCATAGACGGCCTGGTGGAGTGCCAGCTCGGTGTCGCGGCGCATGGCGCACAGCGACTCGATGAGCGCGGCTCGGTGAGGGGCGAGCCGGGCCGCCTGGCCCCGGGCGAGGGCGGCTTCGATGGCGCGGCCCGCGTGCTCCAACTCGTCGGCGGCCCGAGACCTGGTCACGTAGGCGCTCATCGTTCCACCAGGTTATCGACTTCTTCTGTCTCGAATCCGGACGCCTTCTCGGACGTTGGCGCGAGACCCCCCTGTTCTATAGATGCGTTCGCGCGGTCGCGGGCGCCCCGAAGCACCGATCCGGCCACCGGAGGAAGCCCCTGCCCATGCCCCCTGTCCCCACCGCACCCCCACCGAGCGTCCCCAACAGCCCCCTCACCCGGTTCCTCACCCACCCCGGCGCCTGGTGGCACCACCTCGGCCACGACGCGGTCCACCTTGCCCGAGCTGTCCCGCCGGTGGCCATGCCGATCCTCGGCGTGCTCGTGGCGCTCGTCGTCCTGGCCGCGCTCGTCAGACTGCTGGCTCGCCTCCGTGCGCCCGCTGGCGGCCAGCTCGTCGAGGTGGCCATGCCGGCTGCCGTCGAGGCGAAGGCTGCGCTCGGCTTCTGGCGCAACCTGCACGCGGTGCTCTCCGGGACCGGCCGGCGCCTCGGTCGTCCCGGACATGTCGCCTTCGAGATCGAGACCGCTGCTCACGGTCTCGGCCTGCGCTTCTGGGTGTCTTCCGGTGTTTCCGTGCACGCCGTGGCCCGGGCGGTCTCCTCGGCCTGGCCGGGCGCGCAGTGCCAGGTGCGCGACGCCGAGGTGCAGGGCCTGCTCGGCCCGGTCGCCGCGGTCGGGGAGCTGCGCCTCGGCGCACCCGTGTGGCTCCCTCTCGGCACCGACCACGTGGTCGATCCGCTGCGCACCGTGCTCGGGGCGCTCCCCGACTGGGGCGGGACCGAGCGGGCCGTCGTCCAAGTCGCCGTCCGCCCTGCGACGGGTCGCTCCATCCGGATGCTCACACGAGCGGCACGGTCGCTTCAGACCGGCCGACCAATGGCCCTCCTGCCCCGTCTGCTCGCCGCCTGGCGCAGCGCCCCGGCCCGACCGTTGCCTCACGACCCGATGCGCTCGGCTGACGTGCGCCACGCCGTGGCAAAGGCGAGCGACCTGCCCGCTTTCGAGGTGGCGGTCCGCTTCGGGCTCTCCAGCTCGGGGCGCGGCCGCCATGCGCGCCGACGGCTGCGAGCGCGTGCGCGGGGAGCTGTCCGCCGCGTTCGGCGTCTACGCGGGACGCAACCATCTCGTCGTTCGGCGGCAGCCGGGATGCCGGCGGCGCATCGAGCGCCGGGTGCTCGGCAGTGGCGAGGTGCTCGGGCTCTCCGAAGTTGCCGCGCTCGTGCACCTGCCGGTCGACGGGCAGGCGCCAGGACTTCGCCAGGCGCGTGCGGCAGCGGTGGCGCCACCGGCGGAAGTCCTCGCAGCGGTCCAAGCGGCTCGCGTCGCAAGCTCGGAGGACGACGATGCGGCGGTCTGACGGCTCCGGCCCGCTTTCCGGGGTGCGAGTGATCGGCGAGAGTGAGGTCGGGCCCCGGCGCGCCGTCGCGCTCGGGGTGGAAGACGGCCGCTACCACGCCCACGTGGTCGGGGCCACCGGGTCGGGCAAGTCGACCCTCCTCGCCAACCTGGCGCTCGCCGACATGGCGGCCGGACGCGGGGTCGTCGTGATCGACCCGAAGGGTGACCTCGTGGACGACCTCCTCGCCCGGCTCCCCGAGCAGTCCCTCGGCCGCGTGGTTCTGATCGACCCGAAGGAGACCGAGGCCCCGCCGGCGTTGAACGTGCTGGGCGGCGAGCCCGCCGAGGTCGCCGTGGACCATGTGGTCTCGGTATTCGCCCGGATCTTCGCGGCCTGGTGGGGCCCGCGGACCGACGACGTCCTGCGCTCGGCGTGCGCCACCCTGCGGCGCCTGCCCGGCGCCACGCTCGCCGACATCCCGGTGCTGCTCACGGACCGGCGCTTCCGGGCGCCGCTCGTCGCCACGCTGCCGGAGCGCTCGGAGCTCAAGGGATTCTGGGACGGCTACGACGCCCTCTCCCCGGCCGGCCAGGCCCAGGCGATCGGGCCGATCATGAACAAGCTGCGCGCCGTGTTGGCCCGGCGCTTCGCCCGGGACCTCTTCGGCTCGGCCCGCTCCAGCTTCGATGTGAAGGCGGTCCTCTCGGGCGGGATGCTCTTGGCCCGGCTCCCCAAGGGCACCTTGGGCGAGGACACCGCCCGGCTCGTGGGGGCGCTTCTCGTCGCCTCGGTCTGGCAGGCGGCGACCGCCCGGGCCGACGATGTGGCCCGCCCCGACGCCACGTTGTACGTCGACGAGTGCCAGAACTTCCTGGCGCCGCCGACCGCCGTCGACGACGTCTTGGCCGAGGCGCGCGGCTACCACCTCTCGGTCGTCTTGGCCCACCAGCACCTCGGACAGCTGCCGAAGGATCTCTTCGAAGCGGCCTCGGCGAACGCCCGCAACAAGGTCTACTTCTCGGTCTCCCCCGAGGATGCCCGGGTGCTCGCCCGCCACACCGAGCCGTACCTCACGGCATACGACCTCAGCCACCTCGACGCCTACCAGGTCGCCTGTCGCCTCGTCGTCGGAGGCCGCGACCTTCACGCCTTCACGCTCCGGACCCGGCCGATGCCGCCTGCCGTGCCCGGACGCGCTGCCGAGGCACGGGAGCACGCACGGAAGAACGCCGGGCGCAGCCAGGCCGATCGGCGCCACGACCTCCTCGTCCGACGTCGCCGTCATCGCACCAAGACCGACGGCGGCCCGGCCGGCGTCACGGAGGGCGTCTCGTCCGGCGTCTCTCCCGGCGTCTCCGCCGGCGTCCTTGAGACGCCGACGCCTCCCCGCGAGAACCGCCAGCGCAAGGCGCTCCCCACCCCGGCGTCCGAGGACCCCGACTCCTGGAGCAATCCATGACCATCGCTTCTTCTCCTCGGCGGGGCGGCGTCTCTGCGCTCGACGTCTTCGGCCGTCTCACCAGGCGCGACCGCTTCCTCTGCCGGGTCCTGTGGGAGCACCGGGTGCTCACGACCGAACAGGTCCGCGACCTGTGCTTCACCAGCCTCGTCTCCACCCAGCACCGCCTGGTCGCCCTCTATCGCCTGGGCGTCCTCGACCGCTTCCGCCCGCTGCGACCTACGGGCTCGGAGTCCTGGCGCTACACGCTCGGACCCCTCGGCGCCGCCCTCGTTGCCGCCGAGCGCGGCGTGGACGTCCCGCGGTCCTCGGTGCTGCGCGACCGGGTGGTGGCACTGGCCGCCGGTCAGTGGACGACCCACACGCTCGGGGTGGACGGCTTCTTCTGCTCGCTGCACAGGGCTGCCCGTGAGCGCTCCGACGCGGCGCTCGTCGCCTGGTGGTCCGAGCCACGCTGCGCCGCAGAGTGGGGCGAGCTGGTCCGGCCCGACGCGTACTGGATCTGGGAGGATGACGGCCAGCGCGCCGAGTTCTTCGTGGAGCACGACACCGGGAGTGAGCCGCTCGGCCGGGTCGCCTCCGAGCTCGGCGGCTACCGCGACCTGGCCGAGGCCGACGGCGTCGCCCGGCCGGTCCTCTTCTGGCTCGCCCAGGCTGGCCGCGAGCCGGGGCTACGCAAAGCGCTCGGCACCACCACGCTCCCGGTGGAGACGGCGGTCGCCGGATCGGGCAACCCGGCCGACGCCATCTGGCTTCCGGTGGAAGCGGAGATCCCGCGCCGTCGTCTCGCTCAGCTCGCGAGGGCGACAGCGGGCTCCACCCGATGACGGCGCGACCCCTGGTCGCCGAGTCCCGCTCCCGCCGTTCGCCAGAGGCAGCCGAGCCCGACCACAGCGGCGCGACCCTGGGTGCCCGCTGCCAGGTCCACCTGATCAGCGGCCAGGCCGGCCGGGCACTGGCGGTCGCCCAGGGGCGGGCGCTGGCGGCCCTGCTCGCATCCCGCGGCAAGGTGGAGGTAGGACAGGGCGAGGAGGTCTCGCCATGACCACGCCCACCGGTCCAGCACCTCGTTATGCCTGGTACGGGAGGGTCTCGACCGAGGACGAGCAGGACCCCACCCTCAGCTTCCCCCGCCAGCTGGCCAACGCCGAGCGCCAGGTGGAAGAGGCCGGCGGGCGGATCGTCGCCCACTACTACGACATCGAGTCCGGCACCCGGGCGTACAACGCCCGCGGCTCGGGCGGCCTGGCTGGATTCGACATCGCGATCCCGCGCGATGGCGGTCTCCAGGACCTCCTCGCCGACGCAGCCCGCCGACCGGCCCGGTTCGACCGGGTGATCGTGGAGTCGATCTCGCGCCTCTCGCGCAACTCCTCGGTCGCCTTCCGCGTCGAAGACGAGCTGCGCCAAACCCGCGTGCGGCTGTGCGCGGCGGACGAGCCGCTCGAGGAGTCCTTCGGCACCATCGTGCTCCGCCACGTGAACATCGGCATCGCTCGGGGCTACCACCACGAGCTGATGGTCAAGTCCCGCCAGGGCCAGGAGACCTCGACCCGCCAGGGCTGGCACACCGGCGGCGTCGCCCTCTACGGCTACCGCTTCGTCACTCACGACCACCCGAACCCCCACAAGGCGAGCCGCGGCATCAACAAGCGCACCTTGGAGCTGGACCCCGTGCGCGCGCCGGTCGTGCGAGCCATCTACGACTGGTACCTGAGCGGCGGGGTGGGTCTGCTCCAGATCCGCGACCGCCTCAACGCCGACCCGGACCGCTACCCGCCGCCGGTCCCGGTCTCTCCGGCGACGGCCGAGGTGCGTGGAGCCGCTCAAGCGTCTGGGAGGTGCTCAGGAACCCCAAGTACACCGGTTACCAGGTCTGGAACCGCAGGGCCCGCAAGAAGGGCCACAACCGCACCAACCCGCCGGAGACCTGGATCTGGTCGGAAGAGCCCGCGCACCCGGCCATCGTCAGCCGGGAGGAGTACGACGCGGTGCAGGCGCGCGCCCGGGGCAACGAGCGTTCGCGCCAGGCCGTGCCCGCCACCGTCGCCCGACCCTCCGCGAAGCGTGACTACCGCTACCGCGGGCTCCTTCGCTGCGCGATCTGCGGGCTGCGCATGTGGGGGAACCACCGACGCCGGACCACCTACTACTCGTGCCAACCCTCGCACCAACGAGCGAAGGACATCCCTGCTGGCCACCCTCCGCACGTGTACCTGAACGAGGAGCGCCTCAACGCCGCGCTCCTGCCGTTCCTCGCCACCGCGCTCTTCGGTACCGAGCGCACCGGCTACTGGCGGACCTGCCTCGATGCCGCGGCCGAGCCTGAGCACGCCGCGCCAACGAAGGAACGCGCCACGGAGGTCGAGGCCGAGATCGCCGACCTCGAACGGCGCCTCACCCGCCAGCTCGTCAACCTCGAAGCTGACGACGTCACGTCCGCGCTCCGCCGTCGTGTCGGTCAGCGCGTGGCCGAGCTGGAGGACGCCATCGCCGAGCAGCGCGAGCGACTGGTGGCACTCGCCCGGGAGTCGGCGACAGAGGCGCCCACGTTGGCCGACGTCGCCCCGCTGCTCGACCGGCTGCCGATCCTCGCCAGCTCGCTCGACACGGCGCCACAGCGCGAACTACGGGCCCTGTTCGACGCGCTGCAGCTCGACATCGTGTTCCAACCGGCCGACAGCGCCGTCGATGTCACAGTCACGCTCTACGATCGCGCTGACGATGCGCTGGCAGGCGCCCAGGTGCGCGGCAGGCGCCCAGGTGCGCGCGGAGGACTGGTCCGTGCCCCCGGCAGGATTCGAACCTGCGCCCCCGGCTCCGGAGGCCGGTGCTCTATCCCCTGAGCTACGGGGGCGTGCCGCGCCCGTCGGGACCCACGTCGCCCGGCCACCCGCCGAGCGACGGGGACGACCCGGCCGGGCGGGCTGCGGGTGCGCCTTGCATGGTAGCCGCGTCTCGGCCATCCTCGTCCCGGCATGGCGATCGGCCCGACACGACCCGACTCCGGTGGCGAGGCGAACGGGCTCGTCCCTCTCCCGAGCGAGCGGCCGGTCGCACGGCACCTGTTGCCCGACAGCGCGTCCGTCGGGCGCGGCGGCCGTCTGTCGCTCGGAGGGGTGGACGTGCTCGACCTCGTCGAGGAGCTCGGGACGCCGCTGTTCGTGTACGACGCGGCGCAGCTACGCGACCGGTGCGCGGAGGCGGTCGCGGCGTTCGGTCCCGGGGTCGCGTACGCGACGAAGGCCTTCTTGTGCAAGGAGATGGCGCGCGTCGCGATCGGCGCGGGAATGTCCCTCGACGTGTCCACGGCCGGGGAGCTCGCGACGGTGCTCGCCGCGGGGGCGCCTCCCGAGCGGGTCGTCCTCCACGGGAACAACAAGTCGGACGACGAGCTCGAGACCGCCTGGGGGGCGGGCGTCGGGCGCGTCGTCGTCGACTCCTTCGACGAGCTCGAGCGCGTCGCGCGGCTCGCCGGCTCCCGGGAGCGACCCGACGGGAGCCCCCAGAAGGTCCTCGTGCGCGTCACCCCGGGGGTCGAGGCGCACACGCACGAGTACGTGATGACGGGGCAGGAGGACTCGAAGTTCGGGTTCTCGCTCGCGTCCGGTGCGGCGGACCGGGCGGCGTCGACCCTCGCGGCGACGGGGGGCGTCGAGCTCGTCGGGGTCCACGCGCACATCGGGAGCCAGATCTTCCGGCTCGACGCCTACGAGAGGGCCGTCGCCGCGCTCGTCCCGTTCGTCGAGCGCCACGAGCTCGCGGAGCTGTGCGTCGGGGGCGGCCTCGGGGTCGCGTACGTCGCGGGGGAGGAGGCCCCGACGATCTCCTCCTGGGCGGCGTTCCTGCGCTCGGCGTGCAGCGAGGCGGGCCTCGACCCGGAGGTCTCGGTGACCGCCGAGCCCGGGCGGTCGGTCGTCGCGACGGCGGCGATCACGTGCTACCGGATCGGCACGGTGAAGGAGCTCCCGGGGATCCGGACGTACGTGGCCGTCGACGGCGGGATGAGCGACAACCCGCGTCCCGTGCTCTACGGAAGCGGCTACGAGGCGTTCCTCCCGCGGTCGACGGACGCCGAGCGACCGTTCGCGGCGCGGGTCGTGGGCAAGCACTGCGAGTCCGGGGACGTGCTCGTCGCGGAGGCCCGCCTTCCGGCCGACGTCGCGGTCGGGGACGTCCTCGCGACGCCGGTGACGGGCGCGTACGGGTTCTCGATGTCCTCCAACTACAACAGGGTCCCCCGTCCCGCGGTCGTGTTCGTGGAGGGGGGCTCTGCGACCGTCGTCGTGCGCAGGGAGACCGTCGAGGACCTGCTCCGCCTGGAGCCCTGAGACGGTGCCGACGGCAGGGAGCTACCTTGTGCCCGTGATCGAGGACACGGGCCGGCGGGACGCGAGCGTGGCCCCCTCCGTGCGCGTCGGGGTGCTCGGGTGCGGGAACGTCGGCGGGGCGCTCGTCGAGATCCTGGACGAGGACGCCGACGGGATCGCGGCGCGAACGGGCGTGCGGCTCGTGGTCACGCGAGTCGCCGTCCGCAACGTCGCGAAGCCGCGCGTCGCGTCGCTCCACGCGGACCGGCTCACGCACGACGCGCACTCCGTCGCGACCGATCCCGACGTCGACGTCGTCGTCGAGCTCATCGGGGGGATCGAGCCCGCACGCACGCTCATCGTCGACGCGTTGAGGAGCGGCAAGCCGGTCGTGACCGCGAACAAGGAGCTGCTCGCGAACTTCGGGGCCGAGCTCTACTCGGTGGCCCGGGAGTGCGGCCGGGACCTGTTGTTCGAGGCGGCGGTCGCGGGGGGCATCCCCCTCGTGCGCGCCCTCCGGGAGTCCCTCGCGGGCGAGCGCGTCCGGCGGGTCACGGGGATCGTGAACGGGACGACGAACTACGTGCTCTCGCGGATGAGCGACGAGCGGATCGCCTACGGCGAGGCCCTCCGGGAGGCACAGAGCCTCGGGTACGCGGAGCGTGACCCCACGGCGGACGTAGAGGGGCACGACGCCTCCGCGAAGGCCGCCATCCTCGCGAGCATCGCCTTCGACGCCGACGTCGTCGCGGGCGACGTGTACCGCGAGGGGATCGAGTCGATCGATGTGGACGACATCGACTTCGCCCACCGGCTCGGCTACGAGGTGAAGCTCCTGGCGGTCGCCGAGCGCGTCGGGCCCGACGGACCGGGAGACCCGGCCGTGGCCGTCCGGGTCCACCCCGCGATGGTCCCGCGGGACCATCCTCTGGCGGGGGTCCGCGGGCCGTTCAACGCCGTGTTCGTGGAGGGGGACGCCGTCGGGGACCTCATGCTCTACGGCCGCGGCGCGGGAGGCCGACCGACGGCGAGCGCGGTCCTCGGCGACCTCGTCGACGCGGCGCGCGGGCTGGTGGGGGGAGGCGCCGTGTGGCTCCCCGCGCGCTCGCCCGTCGAGGTGCGCCCGATCGACGAGCTCGAGGCGCAGTACTACCTCACGATCGACGTCCTCGACCAGCCGGGCGTGCTCGCGTCCGTCGCGTCGGTGTTCGGGGCGAACGGCGTGTCGATCCGATCCATGGAGCAGGTCGGCCTCGGGACCGAGGCACGGCTCGTGCTCATCACGCACCGCGCCCGCGAGGCGGACGTCCAGGCGACGCTCGCGGGGCTGCGCGACGTCGCGGAGGTCGAGCGGATCGGGCAGCTCCTCCGGGTCGTCGGCCCGGACCGCTGAGGCCACCGGGAGAGGGCGGACAGACACGTGGGCGACGACCGTGCGACGGGGTTCGCGGGGCTCAGCCTCGCCGAGCCGGGCGAGACCGGGGCCCGGCAGTGGGAGGGGGTGGTCCGTCGCTACCGGGAGTTCCTCCCCGTCGGGGACGCGACTCCGGTCGTCACGCTCCACGAGGGCAACACCCCGCTCCTTCCCGCGCCGAGGCTCTCCGAGCGGGTCGGCGCCCGTGTGCTGCTGAAGATCGAGGGTGCGAACCCGACCGGGTCGTTCAAGGACCGAGGGATGACCCTCGCGATCTCCAAGGCGCTCGAGGAGGGTGCGAAGGCCGTCGTGTGCGCCTCCACCGGGAACACGTCCGCGTCGGCGGCCGCGTACGCGGCGAGAGCGGGGATGACGTGCGCGGTGCTCATCCCCGAGGGGCACATCGCGCTCGGAAAGCTCGCCCAGGCGCTCGTCCACGGGGCGCGGGTGCTCCAGGTCCGGGGGAACTTCGACGTCGCCCTCGACATCGTGCGCGAGCTGCCGACGCGCGCCCCGATCGTCGTCGTGAACTCCGTGAACCCCTTCCGGATCGAGGGGCAGAAGTCCGGGGCGTTCGAGATCGTCGACGTGCTCGGGGACGCCCCGGACGTCCACTGCATACCCGTCGGGAACGCGGGGAACATCACCGCCTACTGGAAGGGCTACTGCGAGTACCGGGAGGCGGGCCGCTCGACGCGCCTCCCCCGCATGCTCGGGTTCCAGGCCGCCGGGGCGGCCCCGATCGTCGAGGGCCACCCGGTCGAGCACCCGGAGACGATCGCGACCGCGATCCGGATCGGGAACCCCGCCTCCTGGTACGGGGCGACCGCGGCCGCCTCCGAGTCGGGAGGGGGGATCACGGCCGTGACCGACGAGGAGATACTCGCCGCCTACCGGTTCCTCGCGACCGAGGAGTCCGTGTTCTGCGAGGCCGCCTCCGCAGCGTCCGTCGCGGGGCTCCTGAAGGTCGGTGTCCCCGCGCGGTCGACCGTCGTGTGCGTGCTCACCGGGCACGGGCTGAAGGACCCGGACCTCGCGATCAGCCAGGTCACGGTCCCGGACGCGGTCGACGCGACCTTCGGGTCCGTCGTGTCCGCGCTCGGTCTCTGACCCGGCGCGCACCGGGTCCTGCTCCTCGACGGCGGGCGGCCACCGCCGGGGACCCCGTCGCACGGGGCGTGTTGCCGCAGGTCGCAGGAGTCGTTACACTGTCTGTAGCACCGCTTCCCGGACGTCGTCCCGCGCGCTGCCGCTGGGAGGCCTAGGCGGAGCGGTAGGCTGATCCCGAAGCAGGTCCGAGATCGCAGCCCGTCGCACTCTCTCGCAGTGACCGGCCCGCGACGTGGACGGCCGGGCGGGCCGAGCCCGTCCGGCTGCCTCTCCTCCCGGGTCGGGGAGCCGGGCACCTGCGCCCGTCCCTCGAGGTGGCGAGCGCCGTGCGCCGCCACCGGAGGAGCCACGCGCCGGCGATCCGGGCAGGAACCTCGACCGACGAGCTCTCGAACCGAGAGCACCCACGAGCACAGGAGCACACGCCGATGGCAGGAGAGCAGCTCGAGCGCTCCATCCTCGAACGCAAGGAGCGGGACGAGCTCCACGCCATCGCGTCCGCGATGTCGCTGAAGCCGGCGTCGCGCTCGCGAAAGGCGGACATCATCGACCTCATCCTCACGGCGTCCGGGGTCCCCGTCGCCGAGGACGCCCCCGCTGCCGCGGGGTCCTCGAACGGGCACGGCCCGCGCACGGGCGGGACGAACGGAACGAGCGCCCTCCCCTCCGCCGCCGACCCGGACCTCGGCGAGGCCGCGGCCCCCGCGGAGCACCCGGCCGCAGTGTCCGGGGAGCCGGAGGCGGCGACCGCGAGGCCGAGGCGCTCGCCCCGGGCGGTCGGACGCCGGACGGCCGCCTCCGCGGAGCGGCCAGGACCCGGGGAGGGCAGCTCGCGGTCCGCCCCGTCGGGCGAGGAGGCGTCGTCCGCCGCGCCGGCTGCCGCCCCGGAGGCGACGGTCGGGACCGGCGCCCCGGCCTCCCGGGGCGGAGCGGGGGAGACCGAGGAGCAGCGCGCGCCGGTCGGGGTGGGCGTCGCGACCGAGACGCGGGAGACGACAGTCCCGGCGCGACGCGAGGAGCGCCCGGGCGAGGGGGAGGGCCGTCCCGCCGCGCGCGAGCCGCGTCCCGCCTACGCGCCCGGCGCCGCACCCCAGGGAAACGGCGTCGTGGACGTCGGCAACCGGCGCGGACGGCGCCGGCGCGGGCGGGACCGGGAGCGCGGCGAGAGCCCGGGCGGGCAGGAGGGAACCTGGCAGGGTGAGCTCGTCCCCGTCAAGGGGCTCCTCGACCTCCGCGAGGAGGGCTACGGGTTCCTCCGCACGAGCGGGTACCTCGCGAGCAGCCGGGACGTCTACGTCTCGGTGAGCCAGGCCCGCAAGTTCGCGCTCCGCAAGGGGGACGCGATCGAGGGCGCCTGCCGCCCGGCGGGCCCGAGCGAGAAGTACCCGGCTCTTCTCCGGATCGACTCGGTCGGGGGGCTGTCCCCCGAGGAGGCCCGTCAGCGCAGGCGCTTCGAGGACCTCACGCCGCTGTTCCCCGACGAGACCCTCCGGCTCGAGCAGGCGGGCGACCCCGCGAACCTCACGGCGCGCATCGTCGACCTGATCTCGCCCATCGGGAAGGGACAGCGCGGGATGATCGTCTCGCCCCCGAAGGCGGGCAAGACGACGATCATGAAGCAGATCGCCCACTCCATCGAGGCGAACAACCCCGACGTGCACCTCATCGTGCTCCTCGTGGACGAGCGCCCCGAAGAGGTCACCGACATGCGCCGTTCCGTGCGCGGCGAGGTCATCGCGTCGACCTTCGACCGGCCCGCGGACGAGCACACCGCCGTCGCGGAGCTCACGATCGAGCGGGCGAAGCGGCTCGTCGAGCTCGGCCGGGACGTCGTGATAATCCTGGACGGGATCACCCGGCTCGCCCGCGCCTACAACCTCGCGCAGCCCGCCACGGGCCGGATCATGTCGGGAGGGGTCGACTCTGGCGCGCTGTACCCCCCGAAGCGGTTCTTCGGTGCGGCGCGCAACATCGAGGAGGGGGGCTCCCTCACGATCCTCGCGACCGCGCTCGTCGAGACCGGGTCGAAGATGGACGAGGTCATCTTCGAGGAGTTCAAGGGCACGGGCAACATGGAGCTGCGCCTCGACCGAAAGCTCGCCGAGCGCCGCCTCTACCCCGCTATCGACGTGAACGCGAGCTCGACCCGGCACGAGGAGCTCCTGTTCGACCGCTCCCAGCTCCAGCAGGTCTGGAAGCTCCGCCGCGTGCTCAACGCGCTGAGCAACGAGGGGAGCGGGGCGGCCGGCCTCGAGCTCCTCATCGACAAGATCCGCACGACCCGATCGAACGACGAGTTCCTCGCAGAGATCGCGAAGGCTCCCGTCGGCTCGGCCTGACGGGCGGGGCCGTCCGGGGCCCCGTCGGACGGACCCGGCCCGGCGCGGGCCGCGTCGGCGCACGCGTAACATGGAGGCTCCATGAAGACCGACATCCACCCCAGCTACGTCACCGCCACGGTCCGCTGCTCGTGCGGCAACGAGTTCACGACGCGCTCGACCAAGCCCGAGCTCCACGTCGAGCTCTGCAACGAGTGCCACCCCTTCTACACGGGCAAGCAGAAGCTCGTCGACACCGGTGGGCGCGTCGAGCGGTTCGAGCGCCGCTACGGCAAGCGCGGGGTGGCCCGGCGCTGATCCGTGCCGCGTCGCCGGGGGCCGCGGCCAGCTGCCCCCCTCCGGCCGCGCCGCTAGCGTGACCGCGTGGACGAACACGATCGGCTCGGGGAGTTCGAGCGCGAGTACGAGCAGGTCCTGACCGAGCTCGCCGCGCCCGGGGTCGCCGGGGACCGCGCGCGGTTCCTCGCCCTGTCGCGGCGTCACAAGGAGCTCGAGGGGATCGTGCGCGTCGTGAGGGACGTGCGCGCGGCCGCCGAGGACCTCGCGGTCGCCCGTGAGATGCTCGCGGACACGAGCGGTGACGAGCGCGAGCTCGCCCGCGACGAGCTCGACCTCGCCGAGTCCCGGCTCGCCGCCCTCGAGGAGGAGCTCCGCGAGCAGCTCCTCCCGAAGGACCCGAACGACGGGAGGAACGTCATCGTCTCGATCCGCGGCGCGGAGGGGGGCGAGGAGGCGAACCTGTTCGCGAAGGACCTCTTCCAGATGTACGTCCGGTACGCGGACACCCGCGGATGGCGCGTCGAGGTGCTCGACTCCCAGGCGTCGGACCTCGGGGGGATCGACGAGGTCACGTTCCTCGTGAAGGGCGACGACGCGTGGCAGCGGCTGAAGCACGAGGCCGGCCCGCACCGCGTCCAGCGCGTCCCGGTCACCGAGTCCCAGGGTCGCGTCCACACCTCCTCGGCAGCGGTGACCGTCCTCCCGGAGGCCGACGAGGTCGAGGTGGAGATCGACCCCAACGACCTGAAGGTCGACGTCTACCGTTCGACCGGGCCCGGCGGCCAGTCGGTGAACACGACGGACTCCGCGGTGCGCGTCACCCACCTCCCGACGGGGGTCGTCGTGGCCATGCAGGACGAGAAGAGCCAGATCCAGAACCGTGCGAAGGCGCTGCGCGTCCTCCGCTCGCGCCTCCTCAAGCTCGAGCAGGACAAGGTCGCCGAGGAGCAGTCGCGCCAGCGGCGCGACCAGGTGAAGGGGGGCGGACGGGCGGACAAGGTCCGGACGTACAACTTCAAGGAGAACCGCGTGACCGACCACCGGGTCGGCCTCACCCTCCACAAGCTCGACCGCGTGCTCGCGGGAGAGCTCGACGAGATCGTCGACGCGCTCGTCTCGGACGAGCGGACCCGACAGCTCCTCGCTCAGGGGCGGGGAGGGGCGAGGTGACCGGCCCCGAGGCCCCCGACGAGAGGGCCGCGACCTGGCGCTCGCTCCGGTCGGCCGCGTCGCGCGAGCTGTCGGACGAGGACGAGGCGCGGCGCCTCGTCGAGGAGGTGTCGGGGATGAGCGCCGCGGCGCTCGTGACCGCCCTCGACGAGCCGGCTCCCGCGGACGCGGCCGTCCGGCTCGCGTCGCTCGTCGGTCGCCGCCGCGCGGGAGAGCCGCTCCAGCACGTGATCGGCCACTGGTCCTTCCGGACCGTCGAGCTCGCCGTCGACGGCCGCGCCCTCGTCCCGCGTCCCGAGACCGAGGTCGTCGCGGGGTACGCGCTCGCGGAGCTCGAGCGCCGCCGCGAGGGGCTCGAGCTCGCCGTCGCGGCGAGCGGCCCTCCCCCCCCGGGCGAGGAGGACCTCCCCGTCCCGCTCGTCGCGGTCGACCTCGGGACGGGCTCCGGGGCGATCGCGTGCGCGATCCTCGCGGAGTCCGACGACGTGGAGGTCGTCGGCGTCGACGTCTCGGGCGACGCGGTCGACCTCGCACGTGAGAACGCGGAGCGCCTCGGCGTCCCGGCCCTCCGCGGGCGCTTCCTCGTCGGAGACTGGTACCTCGGGGTCGCCGACTTCCTCCACGGGCTCGTGGACTGCGTGGTCTCGAACCCCCCCTACCTCGCCGACGGCGAGTGGGCCGACCTCGACCCGGTCGTGCGCGACCACGACCCGTACGACGCGCTCGTGGCCGGTCCGACCGGGCTCGAGGCGATCGAGGCGGTCGTCGCGGGGGCGCCCCGGGTGCTCGCGCCCGGAGGGGCGCTCGTCGTCGAGATCGCGCCGCACCAGGCCGAGGCCGCGTCCGCCCTCGCTCGGGCCGCCGGGGCGCGGCGCGTCCAGGTCGAGAAGGACCTCGCGGGCCGGGACCGCGTGCTCGTCGCCGAGTGGTGAGCGCCCCGGTCGCCGAGGGCCCCGGGCCGGGGAGCGGGCTCGAGGAGCTCGCCGTCGTGCTCCGCTCCGGCGGGGTCGTCGCGCTCCCGACCGACACCGTCTACGGGCTCGCCGCGGACGCGTCCGACCCGCGCGCGGCCGAGAGGGTGTTCGCGCTGAAAGGGCGCCCCGAGTCGGTCGCGCTCCCCGTGCTCGTCGCGGACCTCGAGCAGGCGGCGCTCCTCGTCGAGCGCGCCTCGCACGCCGCGCTCGCCGCGCTCGCCCGGTCGTTCTGGCCGGGCCCCCTCACGGTCGTCGCGCCCCGCGCGGCGGGCGCCCGCCTCGAGCTCGGGGGCGACGGGGCGACGGTCGGGGTTCGCTGCCCCGCGCACGGATCGGTCCGCTCGCTCTGCGGGCTCGTCGGCCCGCTCGCGGTCACGAGCGCGAACCGCCACGGCGGTCCTCCGTGCACGTCCGCGGACGAGGTCCGCGTCGTGTTCGGCGCCGCGCTCCCCGTGCTCGACGGGGGGAGCTGCTCGGGAGCTCCGTCGACGGTCGTCTCGCTCGACCGGGAGAGCGGCGCGCGGCTCCTTCGGTCGGGGCCCGTGCCTCTCCGCGAGGTCCTCGAGGTGCTCGGAGCGGCGAGCCGCTGAGCGGAGCTCCCCACGGGGCCCTCGGGCCCTGCGGTCGCGACGCTCCGAGGACAGCGGCGGGGGAGGCGCTCAGGATCGGCGCGGCTCGAACCGGAATCGGCGGAGCGCGAACACCGCCGCGACGACCCCCCACGCGGCGAGGACCCCGATGTCGTTCCACGACCACGGCGAGGACCCCGGGCGGAGGTCGAAGGGCGCGAACACCGCGACGATGAGCCGGCGGACGGGGAACCACCCCGACACGCGCGCCAGCGCGGAGCCCGGCTGGAGCGGGTACCACAGGCCGGAGAGGAACAGCAGCACGAAGTAGATGATCGAGATGATCGGACCCGCGGCCTCCTGGTTCGGGATGACCGCGGATATCGCGACCCCGAGGGCGGTGAAGCACACGACCCCTGCGACGATCGCGACGAGAAGCGGCCCCCAGGCGTGGGGGAGCACGACGTGGTACCCGAGGCGCCCGATCCCGAGGAGCACGACGACCTGGAGGACCGCGACGACGAAGGAGTTGAGGAGCACCCCTCCGAGAAGTGCCCACGTCGGGAGCGGGCTCAGGCGGAGACGCTTCAGCAGGCCCGTCTCGCGCCGGACCACGAGCTGGATCCCGAGGGTGTTGAAGCAGGCGGACATCACCCCGTACGCGGCGAAGCCCGGGACGTAGTACTGGACGAGGCGGATCCCGCCGAGCGTCGAGGAGCGAGACGACCCACCCGTCGCCGCGAGGAGAACGAGGAACACGACGGAGAACCCGATCGTGAATCCCGCGCCGAAGGGGTTCCTCCAGAACGCGAGCTGCTCGTACCGGAGCTGCTGGAGGAGGAGCCGGGCCGCTCGCGGCCGGCCGGCCGGCGCCGCCTCGCGGGTCGTCGCGTTCCTGCTCACGACTGACGACCGGGCTGCGACGCTCCGTGCTCGGATCCGGTGAGCCGGAGGTAGACGTCCTCGAGGGTCGAGCGCTCGAGCGCGAGCCCCGCGAGCGGGACCCCCGAGTCGATCGACCACGTCGTGAGGTCGTGGAGCACGCGCACCTCGTCGTCCGTCGTGATCTCGACCGGGTCCGTCGCGACGGACCTCGTGGTGCACATCCTGGCGAGCGCCGCAGGCAGCTCGGGGGTCCCCGGGACGTCGGGGAGCCGGAACCGGATCGTGACGGCCCCCTCGTCGCGCCCACCGAGCGCGTCCGGCGGGCCGGACCCGACGATCCGGCCTGCGGCCACGACCGCGACCTCGTCCGCGAGGGCCTCGGCCTCGTCCATGTAGTGGGTCGTGAGGATCACCGTCGTCCCTCCCTCGGTGAGGGTCCGGACGAGGTCCCACGCCCCACGGCGCGCCGACGGGTCGAACCCTGTCGTCGGCTCGTCGAGGAACACGAGCTCGGGGCGCCCGATGATCCCCATCCCGAGGTCGAGCCGGCGCTGCTGGCCCCCCGAGAGGGTCTTCACGCGTGCCCGTGCCTTCTCCGCGAGCCCGACGAGCTCGACGACCTCGTCGACGGGGCGCGGGTCCGGGTAGTAGCCCGCGGTGCGCGTGAGCACCTCGCGGACCGTGAGCATCGGCTCGACCGCCAGCTCCTGGAGGACGATCCCGACTCGCTCGCGCATCGCACGCGACCGGCTCGCCGGGTCGTGCCCGAGGACCGACACCCGGCCGCGGTCGCGGCTGCGGAAGCCCTCGAGGATCTCGACGGTCGTCGTCTTCCCGGCTCCGTTGGGTCCGAGCAGCGCGAACACCTCGCCGCGCTCGACCGTGAACGACACGCCCCGGACGGCCTCGAGGGCGCCGTAGGACTTGTGGAGGTCCTCGACCACGACGACGCGTTCCACCGGGCGATGCTAACCGTCGCGGCCGCGCGCGCGCCCCGTCGCGCGTTGACTCATCAGAAACCTCCGCGTAGCCGGGTTCGTTGCCTCACGTAATACCTCCGCCTGGGTGAGGGCTCGGCTACGCCAGATCGATGGAGCTTTCGATGGGCGAGCGACGCGCGGTCACGAACAAGATGGCCGCGGCGTATCGGCGCGGGTCCCGGTCGGAGAAGAGCGCGCTCCTCGACCAGCTCGTCGAGCTCACCGGCTGGCACCGGGACTACGCGAGGGCGAAGCTGCGCGACGCCGGCGAGCTGCGCGTCGTGTCGGTGCGCAGCGCGCGTACGCCCGTGTACTCGACCCGAGTCGTCTCCGCCCTCGAGCTGTGCTGGCGGGTCGCCCGGGCCCCGGCCGGCAAGCGCCTCGCGCCGATGCTCGCCGTCCTCGTCCCGCTGCTCCGCCGTGACGGCGAGCTCGAGCTCAGCGACGACGAGGCCGAGCTGCTCGTGAGGATGAGCGCGGCGACGATCGACCGCCGGCTCCAGGGCGCGAAGGTCCTCGCGCAGTTCCGGGGCCGGAGCCACACCAAGCCCGGCTCGCTCCTCAAGTCTCAGATCCCGATCCGCACCTGGTCGGAGTGGGACGAAGCCGTCCCCGGGTTCGTGGAGATCGACCTCGTCGGCCACGAGGGTGGCAACAGCTTCGGCGAGCTCTGCTTCACCCTCACGATGACCGACGTCGCGACCGGCTGGACGGTGAACCGCTCGGTCCCGAACAAGGCGGCCGTCCACGTCCTCGCCGCGATCGACCACGCGTCGGAGCACTTCCCCTTCCCCATCCTCGGCATCGACTCGGACAACGGCTCGGAGTTCATCAACGCCGACCTCTTCGACTACTGCGTCGCGAAGAAGATCACCTTCACGAGGAGCCGCCCCGGCAACAAGAACGACGGCGCGTACGTCGAGCAGAAGAACTGGACCCACGTCCGCGAGCTCGTCGGCTACCTGCGCTTCGACAGCCCGGCCGAGCTCGCGCTCTTGAACAGGATCTTCGCGCTCGACGGCCGGTTCACGAACCTGCTCCTCGCGCAGCAGAAGCTCGTCAGCCGCACCCGGGTCGGCGCGAAGGTCCTCAAGCGCCACGACGCCGCAAAGACGCCCTACGAGCGGGTGCTCGCCTCCGGGGTGCTCAGCCCGGCGAAGCGCGCCGCCCTCACCCGGAGCCGCAACGGCCTCCACCCGGGCGAGCTGCAACGAGAGATCGCCCGGCTCTGTGGCCAGCTCGAACGCCTCGCGCTCGCGAAGACCGCCGCACCGCAGCGGGCCGTCAACCGCGCCTTCGTGAAGACGGATCGTCCGGAGCTTTTACGTGAGGCAACGAATCATCGTTCCCGGAGGATTTGACGTGAGGCAACAGGCGTCGCCAGGGACGCTCCACCCTCCAGCCGTTAGAATCGCCTGCCGTGCGGATCGCGGCCGGATCGGACCACGCCGGCTTCGCGATGAAGCAGCAGCTCGTCGGCCAGCTCGCGGGCGCAGGGCACGACGTTGCCGACCTCGGGACCGACGGGGAGGAGCCGGTCGACTACCCGGACTTCGGGGCTGCCGTCGGGCGTGCCGTCGCGCGCGGGGAGGCGGATCTCGGGGTGTGCGTGTGCGGGACGGGGATCGGGATCGCGATCGCGGCGAACAAGGTCCCCGGGGTGCGCGCGGCCGTGGTGCACGACGTGAGCTCTGCTCGCCTCGCCCGCGGTCACAACGACGCGAACGTCGTGTGCTTCGGCTCCCGGGTCGTCGGCCCGGTCGTCGCGGCGGACGCGCTCGCCGCGTTCCTCGCGGCGAGATTCCTCGGCGGGAGGCACAAGCGGCGGGTAGACAAGATCGCGACACTCGAGGAGGCCACGTGAACAGCCCCGACGCCGACGACGCTCTCGCCGGTGACCCCGAGGTCGCTGCGATCCTCGCCTCCGAGCTCGAGAGGCAGCGCTCGACCGTGCAGCTCATCGCCTCGGAGAACTTCACGTCCCGCGCCGTGCTCGCGGCGACGGCGTCGGTGCTCACGAACAAGTACTCCGAGGGCTACCCGGGCCGCCGGTACTACGGGGGGAACGTGTTCGCGGACGAGGTCGAGAGCCTCGCGCGTGAGCGCGCGAGGACGCTGTTCGGCGCCGCGCACGCGAACGTGCAGCCCCACGCGGGGGCGTCCGCGAACCTCGCGGCGTACCTCGCGCTCGTGGAGCCCGGGGACACGATCCTCGCGATGCGGCTCGACCAGGGCGGGCACCTCACGCACGGCTCCCCCGTGAGCATCACGGGAAAGAGCTACCGCTTCGTCTCCTACGGGGTGACCCCGGCCGCGGACGACGGGTCCGGCGAGAGGATCGACTTCGACCAGCTCCGCGACCTCGCGCGCACGGAGCGTCCGAGGCTCCTCGTCGCGGGCACGACCGCGTACTCGCGGGTCATCGACCCGCGGCCGTTCCGGGAGATCGCGGACGAGGTCGGTGCCCTGTTCATGTTCGACGCCGCCCACCCGGCGGGTCTCATCGCGGGCGGTGCGCACCCGAGCCCAGTCGGGATCGCGGACGTCGTCACCCTCACGACCCACAAGACCCTCCGGGGTCCGCGCGGCGGGGCGATCCTCTGTGGGGAGGAGCACGCTCGGGCCGTCGACGCCGCGGTCTTCCCCGGTCTGCAGGGAGGTCCCCTCGAGCACGTGATCGCGGCGAAGGCCGTCGCGTTCGGCGAGGCGGCGCGGCCCGAGTTCGCGCGCTACGCGGCCCAGGTCGTGGGCAACGCCGCGGCGCTCGCCGCCTCGCTCGCCGACGAGGGCTTCCGGCTCGTCTCCGGGGGGACCGAGAACCACCAGGTCCTCGTCGACCTCCGCGCGTTCGACCCCGAGCTCACGGGCAAGGAGGCCCAGGAGGTCCTCGACCGTGCGGGGATCACGTGCAACAGGAACCAGATCCCCGACGACCCGCGCTCGCCGTTCGTGACGAGCGGGCTCCGCCTCGGCACGCCCGCGGAGACGACCGCGGGGATGGGCGAGGACGAGATGCGCGCGGTCGGCGCGCTCCTCGCGCGGGTGCTGCGCGGGCGTTCGGACGAGCGGGTCGTCGCGCAGGTGCGGTCCGAGGTCACCGAGCTCTGCGCGCGGTTCGACCCGTACCCGGCGAGCGAGCGAGCGAGCGC
The DNA here is from genome assembly GCA_021798745.1 of Actinomycetes bacterium. GTDB lineage: Bacteria > Actinomycetota > Acidimicrobiia > Acidimicrobiales > Bog-793 > JAJZBW01. The sequence continues at coordinate 9,708 of JAJZBW010000004.1, read as the reverse complement.
CGTTCGGTGATCGCGTACGGCGACTACGCCATCGTCTTCGCGGTCGCCGCAGTCACGACGTTCGTCCTCACCTTCCCGCTGCGGAGGGTCGCGTTCCGGATCGGGGCCGTCGCGGCGCCCGGCGAGGCGAAGGTCCACGTCCGACCCACCCCGACGATCGGCGGGGCGGCGATGGTCGTCGCGTTCGTCGTCGCCATGGCCGTCGCCTCGCGCCTCGCGGGCCTCCAGGGGATCTTCACGGGCTCCTCCGAGCCGCTCGGGCTCGTGCTCGCGGCCGTGGTGACCTTCGGGGTCGGGTTCGTCGACGACGTCCGGAACATCTCTGCGCCCGCGAAGGTCGCGGGCCAGGTCCTCGCGGCCATGATCCTCGTGTTCCTCGGCGTCACGATGTACTGGTTCAAGATCCCGTTCGTGTCGGGGATCATCGCGCTCACGCCCTCGGTGCTCCCCCTCGTGACCGCGCTGTGGGTCGTCGGGATGGCGAACGCGGTGAACCTCATCGACGGGCTCGACGGCCTCGCTGCGGGGATCGTCGGGATCGCGTCGGGCGCGCTCTGCGTCTACGGGCTGCAGCTCGTGCACCTCGGGGACCTCACGGCGGGGACGAACGAGCTCGGACCTCTCACCGCTGCGATCGCGTGCGGGCTGTGCGTCGGGTTCCTCCCGCACAACTTCCACCCCGCGCGCGTCTTCATGGGAGACAGCGGAGCACTGTTCCTCGGGCTCTTGATGGCCGCGGCGACGATGGTCATCGGGGGGCGCACGACGAACTCGGCAGGCGGTCCGACGGTCGCCGGGCAGCACGACGTGAGCGGGCTCACGTTCTTCCGGTTCGCCCCGTTGTTCATCCCGTTCTTCATCCTCGGGGTTCCGATCGTGGACACGGCGTTCGCGATCGTCCGTCGCACGGTCCGTCGCACGGGCGTCGCGGAGCGCGACCTCGGGCACCTCCACCACCGGCTCGTGCGCCTCGGGCACGGGCACCGTCGGGCCGTTCTCATCCTGTGGGCGTGGACGGCCCTCCTCTCTGCGTTCGCCCTCGTTCCCGTGTTCGACTCGCGAGCGAACGTCGTCGTCCCGTTCGCGGTGTCGTCCCTCGTGGTCGGGCTCTACACGGTGTTCCGACCCGGACGCCGCGCGCAGCCCCTCGGGCCCTCCGAGCCGGGGGGAGCGGCCCGGGTCGGCGAGCCGGGTCGGGCGGGCGGGGGCCCGGGCGCTCCCATCACGGTCGTCGTGAGCGGCGCGGCAGGCGTCGCGGTCGCGGGCGAGCGCGACCTCACCGCACCCCGCCGCCGGGCACACCGCCGTCACCTGCACCGACGCGGCCGAGGGCGTCCGCGGGACGCGGCCAGCGGCCGGGGGGACGCGCTCGGCTCCCCTCGTCTTGCCGGCGACGGCGGCGAGGTGGGAGAGTAGGCCGCTCGTGGCGGAGGACCCGAGCTCTGGTCCGAAAGCCACGGACCTGATCGGTCTCGGAGCGACCGTCGCCGGGTGCATCGCACTCGGTGTCGGAGGCGGATACTGGCTAGGCTCTGCGACCGGCTCGGGCTCGGTGGTGACGTTCGCGGGTCTGGGGCTAGGGTTGGTCGCCGCCGCGGCGGCCAGCTACGTGAAGATCAAGAGGTACCTGTAGGAGCCTGCAGCGCCGCCGGCCCCGTCTCGACGGGGAGCGGACGCGCCGAGCGTCATCGAGACGAGAGATGGACAGACTCGCTGCCCTGTTCGAGCAACTTCCGCTGCCCGAGATCACGCGCCTTCTCCGGAGGACGGTGCTCGCCGGCATCGGCGTCGGTGTCGTCGCACTCGGGCTGAGCGCACTTCTCGGCCACGCCCTCGTCGGCCTCGGCGCGTGCGTCGGGCTCGCGCTCGGGCTCGTGAACATCCGGCTCGTGACCGCGTCGGTCGCACGGGTGAACGAGCGCGCCGTCGCGAACCCGAAGCGCGTGCTCGCCTCGCAGACGCTCGCGCGGCTCGGGATCACGACCGTCGTCGTGATCGGGCTCCTCCTCGCCTCGATCCAGGTCGGGTTCGGCGCGGCCGGAGGCATCGCGGTGTTCTACTTCCTCCTCATCGCGAGCCTCGTGCGGTCGATCCTGAAGCAGGGCGCGGCGGGGCTGAGCGCATGAGCGCCCCCGTGCTCGCCGTCACGATCCCCGTCGGGGACCACATCACGCGCCACTTCCTCGGGATGACCTTCAACGTCGACGACATCTTCTCGACCGTCGTCGCGGGGCTGATCGTCATCGGGATCGGGTTCGCGGTGCGGGCGAAGGTGACCTCCGGAGTGCCCGGCAAGCTCCAGCTCGCGTTCGAGACGATCGTGCACGGTGTCGAGAGCCAGGTCGAGTCCTCGATGGGGGACGCGGGCCGGCCCATCGTGCCTCTCGCGCTCACCTTGTTCCTCCTCATCCTCGTCGCGAACGCGCTCGAGTTCCTCCCGACGGGTCACAACCCGCAGTACCTCCCGCCCCCCACGAGCGACGTGAACTTCCCTGCGGCCATGGCGGTGTTCGTGATCATCCTCGTCCACGCGACGTGGATCCGGACGAAGGGGCTGAAGAGCTACATCGGGCACTACTTCCGCCCGTTCCCTGCGCTGTTCCCGATCAACGTGATCGAGGAGATCACGAAGCCCATCACGCTCACGCTCCGGCTCTTCGGGAACATCTTCTCGGGCGGGCTCATGCTCGTGCTGATCGCGGACCTGCTCCCCGCCAAGCTCATCGCCCCGATCCCCGTTCTCGACGTGGTGTGGAAGCTGTTCGACGGACTGTTCGTCGGTCCCGTGCAGGCGTTCATCTTCGCCCTCCTCACGATCCTCTACTTCGAGTCCGCCGTCGCGGGCGGGCACTGACCGGTCGCCACCACCGCGCCCCGGACAGCCGCAGCGATCCGTCTTCGACCACCTAGCCCACAGGAGAAACACTCATGGCAGACACCACCCAGCAGGCGATCCAGCTCGCCGGCGCGATGGTCGGCGGCGGGCTCGCGCTCGGCGGCGGTGCCATCGGCGCGGCCATCGGCGACGGGCTCGCGGGCAGCCAGACGATCGCGGGAGTCGCGCGACAGCCCGAGGCGCAGGGTCGGCTGTTCACGATCATGTTCATCATCGTCGGGCTCGTCGAGGCCATGTACTTCATCAACCTCGTGTTCATGGCCCTGTTCGTCTTCGTCCTCTACAAGAAGTAGCGAGACGCGATGCCCGTCGGTGCCCCGGGCGACCCGCTGGCCCACGCCGTGACGACCGCCTCGATCTTCCTCGTACCGAACGGGACGTTCTTCGCCGAGCTCCTGCTCTTCGTGGTCGTCCTCGGGGTCGTCGCGAAGTTCATCCTCCCCCCGCTTCGCGGGGCGATGGACGAGCGCGCCCGGACGGTGCGCGCGGCGATGGACGCGAGCGACGAGGGGCACGCCGAGGCGGAGCGTCTCGCGGGCGAGCGGCGGCAGGTGCTCGAGGCCGCACGTGCCGAGGCGCGTGCGGTCGTGGAGCGAGCCGGGTCCGAGGCCGCCGCGCTCCACGAGTCCGCCCGGGCGGAGGGGCTCGCGCAGCACGCGGCCCTGCTCGCCGAGGCCCGGCCCCGGATAGAGGCCGAGCGCCGGAGCGTCGAGGAGGCCCTCCTCGCGCGCATGGGCGAGCTCGCCGTCGCCGCGGCCGCGGGAGTCGTCGGGTCGCCGGTCGACGGCGACCGGCACCAGGGGATCATCGAGGCCGTCGTCTCCCGAGCGCGCTCTGCGGGCCACGGCGAGGAGGAGCGGTGAGCGCCGTGCTCGCGGCCGTCGACAACTTCGGGCTCTCCTACGTGCTCGAGCTCGTCGGGCTCGCGCTCGTCGTGCTGTTCGTCGTGAGGAAGGTCCTCCCTCCGCTGCGCGCCGCGATGAACCGCCAGGAGGCGGCCATCCGCTCCCAGCTCGCGGCCGGGGACGAGGCTCGTGCGGCGTCCGACCGGCTCGTCGCGGCGCGGCGCGGCGAGCTCGAGTCGGCGCGCTCCGAGGCCGAGGCAATCGTCGCGCAGGCCCGGGAGAGCGCGGCGCAGCTCGTCGAGGACGGGCGACGCCGGGCGGACGAGGAGCGCGCGCGCCTCGTCGCTCGGGCGGCCGTCGAGGTCGAGCTCGCGCGGGCGCAGGCTCGTGACGAGGTGAGCGCCCGGATCGCCGCTCTCGTCGTGGCGGCCGCCGAGGCGGTCGTCGAGGCGGAGCTCGACCCGGCGACGCACCACCACCTGATCGCGCAGGCCATCGACGCCGCCGAGTCCGAGGCGGTCTGAGCGTGCGTGACCTCGTCCGCGGCTACGCGGCCGCGACCTTCGAGAGCGCCGCGGCCGCGGGCCGCTCGCGCGACGTCCCCGCGGAGCTCGCGGCCTTCGGCGAGGTGCTCGTCGAGCACAGCGACCTGCGCCAGGTTCTCGGCGACTCGACCGTCGAGCCGTCCGTTCGCCGCGCGGTCGTCGCGGACCTGCTCGCGGGGAGGGTCTCGCCCGAGGCCGGCGAGCTCGTGCGGTTCTGCGTCTACTACGAGCGCCCGAGCGAGCTCGGTCCGACGATCGGGGCGCTCGTCGGGGTCGGGGAGGCCGCGGCGCGCGCTCCGGGCGCCGCCGTCGTCGACCCGCCGGCCGGGCGTGCGGCGGCGCGCGAGAGGCTGCGCGGCTACGCGGAGCGCGTGTTCCAGGAGCTCCCGGACCGCGCGGAGATCGACCGCGTCGAGGACGAGCTCTTCTCTCTCGCACGGCTGCTCGACGAGCACGGCGACCTCCGGCGGGTCCTCGCGGACCCGAACGTCGAGTACGTGCGGCGTTCGGAGGTCCTCGGGGACCTCCTCGCCTCGAGGGTCACCCGTGCGACGCTTCGGCTCGCGCGCTACGTGCTCCGCGCGGGGCGGACGCGCGACCTCGTCGGCACCTTCGAGTGGCTCGTCGAGGTCGCGGCGCGCGAGCGCGGGCGACGGGTCGCCGAGGTGCGCTCGGCCGTCGCTCTCGACGAGGGGGAGCGGGATCGGCTCGCCTCCGCCCTCGGCCGCCTCGTCGACCGCGTCGTCGAGGTCCGCGTGCTCGTCGACCCGTCCGTCGTCGGCGGGATACTCGTGTCCGTCGGCGACCTCGTCATCGACGGCACCGTGCGCCTCCGATTCGAACGGCTCCGCGACCAGCTCGCGCAGCTGAGCTGACCGATCCACAAGGGAGAGTCCCCATGGCAGAGCTGACCTTCGACGCCGCGGAGATCGCGGCCGCCCTCGACCGCCACGTGAGCGGGATGCGCCAGGACGTGGCCGCGGAGCAGGTCGGGCGCATCGCCGAGGTCGGCGACGGCATCGCCCGGGTCACCGGGCTCCCGCACGCGTCCGTGAACGAGCTTCTCGAGTTCGAGAACGGGGTCGTCGGGCTCGCGCTCAACCTCGACGAGGAGTCCATCGGCGCGGTCGTGCTCGGGGAGGTCGACGGGCTCGACGAGGGTCAGGTCGTGCGCTCGACCGGGACGATCCTCTCGGTCCCGGTGGGCGACGCGCTCCTCGGGCGCGTCGTGAACCCCCTCGGGGAGCCCATCGACGGGAACGGCCAGCTCGGCACCACGACGCTCCGGCGGGTCGAGATCCAGGCGCCGGGGATCGTGAACCGCCAGCCGGTCACCGAGCCGCTCCAGACCGGGATCAAGGTGATCGACGCGATCACCCCGATCGGGCGCGGCCAGCGCGAGCTCATCATCGGCGACCGCAAGACCGGGAAGACGACGATCGCGGTCGACACGATCATCAACCAGCGCGGCAAGGGCGTGAAGTGCATCTACGTCGCGATCGGCCAGAAGGGCTCGACCGTCGCGCAGATCGTGTCGACGCTCGCCGAGTACGGGGCGCTCGAGTACACGGTCGTCGTCTCCGCGGCGGCGTCGGAGCCGGCCCCGTTCCAGTACCTCGCACCGTACGCGGGGTGCGCGATGGGGCAGCACTGGATGGAGAACGGCGAGCACGCTCTCGTCGTGTACGACGACCTCTCGAAGCAGGCCGACGCCTACCGTCAGATCTCGCTCCTGCTGCGACGGCCCCCGGGCCGCGAGGCGTACCCGGGCGACGTCTTCTACCTCCACAGCAGGCTCCTCGAGCGCGCCGCGAAGCTCTCCGACGAGCGCGGCGGGGGCTCGCTCACCGCGCTTCCCGTCATCGAGACGAAGGCGGGCGACATCTCCGCGTACATCCCGACGAACGTGATCTCGATCACCGACGGGCAGATCTTCCTCGAGACGGACCTGTTCAACTCCGGGGTCCGGCCCGCGATGAACATCGGGAACTCGGTCTCCCGCGTCGGGGGGGCCGCCCAGATCAAGGCGATGAAGTCCGTGGTCGGGTCCCTCAAGATCGACCTCGCCCAGTTCCGCGACCTCGAGGCGTTCGCGACCTTCGGGTCCGAGCTGGACAAGGCCTCCCAGGCGCAGCTCGACCGCGGCTACCGGCTCACCGAGCTCCTCAAGCAGGGGCTCAACGACCCGATGCCGGTCGAGGAGCAGGTCGTCGTCATCTTCGCGGGCGTCCGCGGCCACGTCGACGACATCGCGGTCGAGGACGTCACGCGCTTCGAGTCCGCCCTCCGCGCGCACGTGCGTGCCGCGCACCCCGAGATGCTCCAGCAGATCCGGGACAAGGGGACCCTGCCGGACGAGGCCGCTCTCGTGGCGGCGATCGCCGAGGTGAAGTCCGCGTTCTCCTCGGGAGCAGGCCCGGCCGAGGCGAGCGAGGACGGAGCGGCCTGAGCGATGGCAGGGGGACAGGAGCGCGAGCTCCGCCGGCGGATCCGGACCGTCGAGTCGACGAAGAAGATCACACGTGCCTTCGAGCTGATAGCGGCCTCCCAGATCGTGCGCGCCCAGGGCCGGATCTCCGGGGCGCGCCCGTACGTGGCGGGGATGGAGCGCGTCCTCGCGACGGTCGCGGCGGACGCGACGGGGGCGGGCCGGCTCGTCGGGACCCCCGAGGAGGTCCGGAGCGTCCTTCTCGTGCTCGTCGTCGCGGACCGCGGCCTCTGCGGCGGGTACAACTCGATCGCGCTCCGCACGGCCGAGCGGATCGTCCGCGCGGGAGAGGCCGAGGGAAGGCGGTACACGCTCGTGACCGTCGGACGGAAGGCTCCGGCCTACTTCCGCTTCCGGGGGCGGCTGGTGGACCGATCGTTCTCCCAGATGACCGACCGGCCGACGTTCGGGGACGCGCGGGCGGTCGCGTCCGAGGTCGTCGCACCGTTCCTCGCGGGGGAGGTCGACCTCGTGCAGCTCGTCTCGTGGCGCTTCCACTCGGCAGGCGTGCAGAGCGTCGTCACCCGCCAGGTTCTCCCTCTCGTCCCCTCCGACGCGCGCCGCTCCGACCGGTCGCGCCCGGACGCGGAGGCGCCCGCGGACGCCGCCGCTGCGCCCGGCTTCTACGACTTCGAGCCCGCCCCGGAGGAGCTCCTCGAGCTGCTCGTGCCGCAGTACGCGGAGGCCGTCTTGTACCAGGCGCTCCTCGAGGCGTCCGCGTCCGAGCACACGGCACGCCAGCGCGCGATGGCCGCGGCGACGGAGAACGCGGAGGAGTTCATCACGACCCTCCGCCGGGTGATGAACCGCGTCCGTCAGGACGCGGTCACGACCGAGATCATGGAGATCGTCGGCGGGGCGGAGGCGCTCCGCCAGGCCGGCCCCGCCGGCTACGTCGACATCGACGCCGAGCACACCGAGGAGCAGAGCGCATGACCACCACAGAGGCCCACAGCACCGGCGCGACGAAGGCCGTCGAGAACGGTCGGGTCGTCGCGATCGCCGGGCCGGTCGTCGACGTCGAGTTCCCTCCGCACGCGCTGCCCGAGATCAACGTCGCGCTCGAGATCGACCTCGAGCTCGAGGGGCAGAAGACCGTGATCGTCGCCGAGGTCGCGCAGCAGATCGGCGAGGGGCGCGTCCGGTGCATCTGCCTCCGCTCGACCGACGGGCTCGAGCGCGGCGCCGTCGCGAGGAACACCGGACGGGGCATCACCGTCCCCGTCGGGGACGCGGTCCTCGGGCACGTGTTCAACGTGGTCGGGACCCCGCTCGACACCGACGACATCGGCCAGGTCGCCGACCGGTGGGAGATCCACCGGAACCCGCCGCAGTTCGCCGACCTCGAGCCGCGCCGCCAGGTCCTCGAGACGGGCATCAAGGTGATCGACCTCCTCGAGCCCTACGTCCAGGGGGGCAAGATCGGCCTGTTCGGGGGTGCCGGCGTCGGGAAGACCGTTCTCATCCAGGAGATGATCCACCGGGTCGCCCAGCAGCACGGCGGGGTGTCCGTGTTCGCGGGCGTCGGGGAGCGGACGCGCGAGGGGACGGACCTCTGGCTCGAGATGCAGGAGTCCGGCGTCATCGAGAAGTGCGCGCTCGTGTACGGCCAGATGGACGAGCCCCCGGGGGTGCGCCTGCGCGTCGCGCTGTCGGCTCTCACGATGGCGGAGTACTTCCGCGACGTCCAGAACCAGGACGTCCTGCTCTTCGTGGACAACGTGTTCCGGTTCGTCCAGGCGGGCTCGGAGGTGTCGACGCTCCTCGGGCGCATGCCGTCGGCCGTCGGCTACCAGCCGACCCTCGCGAGCGAGATGGGCCAGCTCCAGGAGCGGATCACCTCGACGAAGGGGAGGTCGATCACCTCGCTCCAGGCCGTGTACGTCCCCGCGGACGACTACACGGACCCGGCTCCGTTCACGACCTTCACGCACCTCGACGCGACGACCGAGCTGTCCCGCCAGATCGCCGCGCTCGGGATCTACCCGGCCGTCGACCCGCTCGCCTCGACGAGCAACATCTTGGCCCCCGAGGTCGTGGGCGACCGGCACTACGGGTGCGCGCAGGCCGTGAAGCGGGTCCTCCAGCGCTTCCGTGAGCTCCAGGACATCATCGCGATCCTCGGCCTCGACGAGCTCTCCGAGGAGGACCGGCTCACGGTCGCCCGGGCCCGCAAGATCCAGCGGTTCCTCTCCCAGCCGTTCTTCGTGGCCGAGGTGTTCACGGGCACCCCCGGCGTGTACGTCCCGATCGACGAGACCGTGCGGAGCTTCGAGGCCCTCATCGGGGGCGAGCTCGACGACGTCCCCGAGCAGGCGTTCCTCAACGTCGGGGGCGTCGACGAGGTCCACGCGAAGGCAAAGCAGCTCGCGGGCTCCTGAGCGGGCGCGTCACGGAACGAGACCTCACGAGAGCTAAGGAGCCCCGATGGCGACGCCCTTCCACGTCGAGCTCGTGACGCCCGAGCGCGTCCTGTACTCGGGCGAGGTGTCCGAAGCCTCGATGCGCACCGACGGGGGGGAGATCGCGTTCCTCGCGCACCACGAGGACTTCGTCGGAGGCGCGGGGATCACCGTCGTCCGGCTCACGACCGAGGGCGGCGCCGACGAGGGTGCCGTCGTGCGGGTCGCCGTGCACGGCGGCTTCGTCCACTTCGACCAGGACGCGAACGCGCTCGAGATCCTCGCAGGGGTCGCGGAGCTCGGGAGCGGGGTCGACGTCGAGCGTGCCCGGCGGGCGCTCGAGCGAGCGGAGTCCGCCGGAGCCTCCGACCACGGGACCGCTCCGTCCACTCCGGCGGGACAGGACGGTGCGCAGCGGGCCGCCGAGCACGGCGGGGCGACGATGCTCGCGATGCTCGCACCCGACGATCCCGCCGCGGCCGCCCAGCGCGCCCGCGCCCGGCTCGACGCGGCGGGGGCGACCGCTCGCTGA
>JAJZBW010000146.1 GCA_021798745.1 Actinomycetes bacterium | reverse complement strand
CAGTGGGGACTTTTGCTGGCCACCAGTGGGCCCGTCATCTGGCCACCAGTGGGGACTTTCTCATGGCCACGGACACGCGGAGAGGAGGTCGGAGATCGGGCGGCCGACGAGCACCGCTGGACGCCAGATAGGGAGCGTACCGAACCGGTCGATCGCCCCGGTGGCGACGTCCGCCACGAGCCCGGACCGGGTCGAATCCGCGCCGGAGAGCACGCGAGCACCCTCGCCGACCTCGACCGCACCGTCGACGAACGGCGCGATCACACCTCCGGCCGCTCCTCCGCCGCCGGCGTGGTGGTCGGTGAGCGTCACTGTGAGGTGGGCTCCTCCGGTCCGGCGCCTCAGCTCGACGGACGTGCCCTCGGCGACGACCTCGCCGCGGGTGATGACGGCGATGCGGTCCGCGAGCTCGTCTGCGTCCGCGAGGTACGGGGTCGTGAGCAGGAGCGTCGTGCCCTCGGCGACGAGGTCGCGGATCACCCGCCACACCTCGATGCGGCTCGTCGGGTCGAGCCCGGTCGTCGGCTCGCCGAGAAGGAGCACCGGCGGGGCGACGACGAGGCTCGCCGAGAGGTCGAGCCGGCGTCTCATTCCCCCCGAGAAGCCGGTGGGGACGCGGTCCGCGGCGTCGAGGAGGTCGAATCGCTTCAGCAGCTCGACCGTGCGCGCCCTCGCGTCGCGACGTCGTGGCCGCGACGCGCGCACGACCGGCGTCGGGCAGCGTCAGGGTCGTGAGGATCCGCACGGCGGTCGTCTTCCCCGTGCCACACGTACGAGCTTGCCGGCCGTCAAGCAAGATCGAAGGCACGGAGAGGGCACGCCAGGTCCGGCAGTCCGCGAGCCGCGCCGACGGGGCCGTCCCCGCGGCGGCACCCGGGACCGAATGCTCGACGTGGCTCTCGACCTGCTCGCGGAGCTCGGGTATGGCAAGACGTCGCCGCGCGAGGCCGCCGAGGTGCTCGGCAACAGGAAGCTCTTCCAGCTCCACCTCCGGAACGAGAAGGCGCTCGAGCGCATCCAGCACGCCCGGGGCAACGAGCACGACCACGCCGGCCTCCAGGAGCAGATGCTCGCGGTCCTCCGGTCACCCACCATACCGGTCCCGCTCCGAGTCCGAATGGCCTGCTCGTTCGGCGCGGTGATGGGTGCGATCGTGGGCGCCGGGGAGGCGTTCGCGGACGTCCCGCCCGACGATCTCGCACGCATGGTCCGCGGTGCCGTGCACGACCTGATGGGGGTCGCGTGACGGCTCGGGCGCCGCGCCCCGCGCCCGGTCGCCGGGCGCGCGCCGCGTCCCGTGGCGCGCTCAGGATCCGCGGCGTCGCCCCGCTCAGTCGTCGAGCGCAGCGAGCGCGAGCTGCTCCGCACGGATCTGGTCGGTCTGTCCGAAGACGAGGAGGAACATCGCCTCACGGACGAGCCGAGGGGCGTCGTCCCCGACCGCGACCGCCCGGCTCCCGCGCGCGACGACGAGCTCGGTCGCGGCGCGCATCGCGAGACGTGCGGCCTCTGCTCGCGCGCGCGGGACGTCCTCGTCACGCACAGTCGCGAGCGCGTCGCGGCCACGGCCGACTGCATCGGCGAGGCGCTGCGAGCCGAGGATCCGGGCGCACCGGGACGCGACGCCGAGCGCGAGAGCGCCGTTCGTCCGGAGGCTGCGGCGATCCCGCTCGCGCCAGGTCGCGAGCGGCTCGACGAGCGTCACGCGACCCCGGGGGACCCGGTGGCTCGAGAAGCGGACCGTGGCCGTCGAGCTCGCGCCGAGCGCCGCCAGCTCGACTTCCGACGCGTCGAGCGACGCGGCGGGGAGCGCGTCGACGAGCGACCAGACGACGTCGTCCTCTTCTGTCCGCGCGGCGACGTGGACCACGTCGACGTGGCTCCACCCGGTGACGAACGGGGCGATCCCGTCGAGCACGAGGTCGTCGCCGTCGAGGGTCGCGCGCAGGAGCGGCGGGCCCGGGCGGCGCAACGCGGCGAAGGCGACGCCGGCACGACGCGCCCCGCTCGCGAGGCCGGGGAGCCACGCGTCGCGAAGGCCCGGCTCGGCCGCGGCGACCGCCCGGACCGCGTTGTGGTGCTGGCCCCACACGAACGCCGTCGTGAGGCATCCGCTCGCGAGCTCCTCGAGGACGCGCGCGAAGGTGCGGGGGTCGGACTCGAGCCCGCCGTGCGTCGCAGGGGCGAGGATCCCGTAGAGGCCCGCGGCTGCGATCTCGTCGAGCTGACGGGACGGGAAGTCGCCTGCTCGGTCCACTGTGCCCGCCTGGGGGAGGAGGACCTCGTCGGCGATCCGGCGTGCTCGCTCGACCAGTTCCCCCGCGGAGGGCGGGGAGCCGGCCGCGCGGTTCATGCGCCGACGCTACCGGCGTGGGTGCTCCGCGGCGTGCGACCGGCGAGACGCCGTTCGTGTCGGAGAGGCGGGAGCACGTGCCGGTCCGCGGTCCCTCGGCCGTCGCTCGTGCCTCCCACCGGTCAGCGGGCGAGCTGCGCGGCCATCCAGTCCGCGCTGAGCGGCCGATGCCGGTACACGACGTTCGCACACCCGTGGTTGCCGTCGTCGAGGAGCAGGAGGCGTGTCGGGCCGGAGGCCTCCGCGGCGAGCCGCCGCGCACCCTCTGCGGGGAAGAGCCGGTCCCTCATCCCGAACACGACGAGCAGGGGGCAGGCGATGCGCGGGGCGATCCCCGCGAGGTCGAGCGCGAACGCCCGGTCCCGTGCCTCCTCGGGAGAGGACGCGTGGGAGCGCACGGCGAACGCGTCGCGGGTGAGGCCCGGAAGGGCGTCCCACGACGGACCGAGCGAGTAGGGGCCGGCGAGCGAGACGCACGCGCGGACGCGTCCGTCCCCGGCCGCGACGCGCGGCGCGTAGTAGCCGCCGAGGCTCACGCCCCAGACCCCGATCCGGCCCGCGTCGACTCCGTCGCACCCCTCGAGGTAGTCGATGACCGCGGTCCCCGGGACCTCCCAGTCGTGACGGATCGCGAGCGCGTACTCGGCCTCTCCCTGGCCCGGTCCGTCGAGAGCGAATGTCGCGAGCCCGCGGTCGAGGAACGAGCGCTCCACGAGGCGGAGCTCCTCCTTCGTCGAGTCGAGGCCCGGGACGAGCACGACGACGGGGCGTGGCGGCCCGGCGGGTCGGCGCAGGATGCCGTACAGGTGGGCGCTGTCGAACTCCACGACGTGGCGCTCGCCCGGAGGGTCGAGGTGCGCGAGCGCCTCCGTGAGGCACCTGACGGAGCGCTCGTGCGCCGCACGGGCCTGGAAGAGGTCGTGGACGAACAGGAACCTCCCGAAGTGGAAGGCGGTCGCGGCCTGTGAGAGGTGCTCACCGGCCGAGCGTCCCCGTCCCTCGACGAGCGCCTCGTGCCCGAGCGTCTCGTGGCGGGATCCGATCCGGCTCCACGCTGCGCACCAATCGCTCCAGCGCTCGACCGAAGAGGCGACCTCGGCGACGTCGCTCGCGTCGACGCCGTTCGCGGTGAGCCGTGGCGCCCAGTTCGCGATCGCGGACTCGAGCCTCTCGTCCGGCACGCTCCACCTCCCGAGCTCGACGGGCACGCCCCGAGGGGACCGCCCGCGGGTGTCTCGGCGCGGCGGCGCGGTGGCGACCGCCGGCGCAGCATGGTTGCACACGTGTGCGGCGTCGACAAGCGCTCCGCGCCGGGTCCCTCCCGGAGCGGCCGCCGGGCACGTGGGGGCGTGTGCCCGGGCACGCTCGCGCCGCTCGCTTGACAGAGGAAGGAAGCGGCGCGAGCGTTGCAATCGATTGTGGCGGCAGAGGGGGGACGAGTGTCTGCGGTCGATCGGACCATCGGCTGGGTGGGGGCGGGACGAATGGGCACCGCCATGGCGCTGCGGCTCCTCGACCAGGGCTGCGATCTCGCCGCGTACAACCGGACGCGTGCGAAGCTCGACGCGCTCGTGGGCGCGGGGGCCAAGCCCGTCGACTCCCCGGCAGACCTCGCGACGCGCGACATCGTGTTCGTCACGGTCGGGTCCTCGGAGGACCTTCTCGCGGTGCTCGACTCCGAGGCCGGGCTGCTGTCCGGAGGCTCGGTCCCGTCGGTCGTGGTCGACTGCTCGACGGTGTCCACGGAGGCCTCCGCGGACGCTCGCGCGCTCCTCGAGGCTCGTGGCGCGGCCTTCCTCGCGGCCCCGGTGAGCGGCAACCCGAAGGTGGTCGCAGGGGGGAAGCTCACGATGGCGGTGTCCGGGCCGCGCGAGGCGTTCGAGGTCGCCGAGCCGTATCTCGCGATGATCGGCCGTGGAGTGACCTACGTCGGAGGAGGCGAGGTGGCGCGGCTCGTGAAGATCTGCCACAACCTGCTCCTCGGGGTCGTGATCCAGTCGCTCACGGAGATCCTCGTGCTCGCGGAGAAGGGCGGCGTCAGGCGCCAGGACCTCCTCGCGTTCGTGAACGACTCGGTCATGGGCTCGCTCTTCACGAGATACAAGAGCCCCGCCCTCGTGAACCTCGACTTCACGCCGACGTTCACGACGAAGCTGCTGCGAAAGGACTTCGACCTCGGGCTCGCCGCGGCACGCGAGTCGGGCGTGTCGATGCCCGTCGCGGCGCTCGTGCACGAGATCGTCCAGGCGGGGATCGGAGAAGGCCTGGGGGACGACGACTTCGCATCGCTCCTGCTCGTCACGGCCCGCGCCGCGGGGCTCGGGCTCACGAGCGAGGAGACCGCGGTCGCCGACGGGCTCTCGGCGGGCGCGACGACGTAGCGGACACGAGCCACCGGCCCGTCTTCCGGGGCACGGACCGGTCTATACGAACCAGGGAACCCGGAGAGGCGCCTTCGGGCACGACGACAAGGAGATGCGACACGATGCATGGGGGGATCTCACGAAGGAGGCTCACGGCCACTGGCCTGAGCTCGCTCGTCGCGGCGGGGGCACTCGCCGGGGGGATCGTCGCCGGGACAGCCGGCGCGTCGGACCACGCGACGCCGAGGGCGGCGCAGCCGATCACGATCGGCATCTCGCTCTCGCTGTCCGGTGACTTCTCTGCCGACGGCCAGGCGTTCCAGCGCGGCTACGAGCTCTGGGCGAACGACGTCAACCGCGCCGGGGGTCTGCTCGGCCGGCCGGTCAAGCTCGACATCGTCTCCGACGCGTCGAGCCCGACGCAGGTCGTGACGAACTACCAGAAGCTCATCTCGATCGACCACGTGAGCCTGCTGTTCGGCCCGTTCTCGACGTTGCTCACGGTCCCGGCCTCGAAGATCGCGAACCGGTTCGGGTACGCGCTCGTCGAGGGGGCGGGCGGCGCGCCCGCGGTGTTCGCGAACGGGCTCCACAACGTGTTCGACGTGAGCCTCCCGGTCGCCGACAACCTGGTGCAGTTCGCGAAGTGGATCGCCTCGATGCCGGCGAGCGTGCGCCCGAAGACCGCCGCCTACCCGACCTCGAACGACCCGTTCACCGAGCCGCAGCTCCCGCCCGCAGAGAAGATCCTGCAGGCAGCCGGCGTGAAGACGGTCTACTCGAAGGTCTTCCCGGCCGAGGTGACCGACTACACGCCCATCGCGGACGCGGTCGCCGCGTCGCACGCGCAGGTGGTCGTCCTCGGCTCGGTCGACGTCCCGACGGTGTCCTCGTTCATCCAGGCGTTCGCGCAGCAGCACTACAACCCGAAGGCGTTCATCGCGACGGGCGGCCCGGACCAGGGCGCGGCGTTCGTGAAGGCGGTCGGGGCCTCGAACACGAACGGTGTCATGGTCCCGAACGGCTGGTACCCGGGGTACGCGAACGCGTCGAGCAGGAAGATGGTCTCCGAGTACATCAAGAAGTACGGCGGCAACGCCTCCGGGATCAACTCCGACGTGGCGGAGGCGTACTCGGTCGGCCAGGTCGTCGCGCAGGCGGTGACCGCGACGAAGACGCTCAACAACTCGAAGCTCATCGCCTACATGCACTCGAACCACACGTTCGCGAGCGTGCAGGGACCGGTGAAGTTCGACGCCCTCGGAGAGAACGGCGCAGCGGCGGCGTTCGCGTTCCAGTGGCAGAGCGGCAAGTTCGTCCAGGTGCTCCCGACGTCCGACCCGAACTCCGTGAAGGCCCAGTTCCCGAAGGCGAACTGGGGCAGCTGATCCCATGGGGTCATCGGTCGTCGAGGCGATAATCGACGGGGTGCTCACCGGGGGCGTGTACGCGCTGATGGCGGCGGGGCTCACGCTGATCTTCGGGGTGATGGACATCATCAACATCGCCCAGGGGATCTTCGTGATCCTCGGTGCCTACCTGAGCTACGCGCTCTCGGTGCACCTCGGGATCGACCCGTTCGTCGGGCTCCTCATCACGATCCCTGCGCTCTTCATCGTCGGAGTCGGGGTCGAGTGGGGCTTCGTGCGTCGGCTGAAGGAGGGAGATCGCACCGCGATGTCCATCCTCGTGACGTACGCGGTCTCGATCATCATCGAGGGCGTGCTCAACATGTCGTTCACGGTGAACTACGTGCAGATCCACGCCTGGTACGTCGACCGATCGGTGCACCTCTTGGGGTTCTACCTTCCGTACATCTACCTGTTCGGATTCGTGATGGCCGTCGTGCTCCTCGCCGCCCTCTACGCGCTGCTCTACCGGACGCGGTTCGGTGCGAGCGTCCGAGCCTCCCTGCAGGACCGGAACGCGGCTCGGCTCGTCGGGATCGACGTGCGGCGCGTGTCGACCGTCAGCTTCGGGATAGGAGTGGCCGTGACCGCGGCAGGAGGCATGGTGTTCGGCGCGACGAACGCGTTCAACGCCTCGTCGAGCTACGACCTCATATCCCGGCTCCTCGCGATCGTGATCCTCGGCGGCCTCGGGAGCATGGGCGGGGCGCTCGGCGCCGCGGTGTTCATGCTCGTCGTGGAGGACGTCGTCGCGGTGGTGTGGTCGCCGATATGGGCGACGGCGGTGTTCTTCGCGGCACTCGTCGTGGTGCTCTCCATCCGACCTGCCGGCCTCTTCGGCCGGCAGGTCGCGAGGGCACAGTGAGCGCCCGCGTCGCGCCGGGGCGGCGGGGGGACCC
>JAJZBW010000145.1 GCA_021798745.1 Actinomycetes bacterium | reverse complement strand
CCTCAAGGGCACCGCGCCGCTCGCGCTCGCGAGCGACCTCGTGTGGCTCCTGCTCGGCTACTCCTTCTACAGCTGGGTCTACGCGGCTGCGGGGTCGATGGCCGAGCGCCAGGACCAGCTCCAGAGCCTCACGTTCCCCCTGAGCCTCCCGATCATCCTCGGGTACGTCGTCGGGCTCGTCGCCGCGAGCTCGGGGCACGCGTCGCCGCTCGTGACGGTTCTCGCCTACCTGCCTCCGACCGCTCCGTTCGCGATGCCCGTGCTCGTCGGGCTCGGGGCCGTGAGCTGGTGGGAGTTCGCCCTCTCGGTCGTCGTGTCCGTGGCGGGGACGGTCGCGACCGCGAGGCTCGCCGCGCGCGTCTACCGGCGGGCGATCCTTCGCACGGGCCGGCGGGTCTCGCTCCGAGAGGTCGTGTCCCGGGCTCGCTCCTAGCGCTCCGTCACGACTCGCCGCATCTCGCGCGCGGCGTCGAGCTCGCCGTCCTCCTCCAGGCCGTCGAGCACGCCCGATGAGTCCGGTCCGGACCGGTTCTGGCTCCACTTCGCCTTGCCCTCGACGCGTGCGACGACGACCTCGACCCCGACCACCGCACGCAGCTGTGCCTCGAGGTAGTCGCGCGGCGCGTCGTCCACCGACCACGGGCGGGCCCGGCCGCCTTCGTGGGCCTCGGTGAGCCTCCTCACGACGGACTCGACCCAGTCGGGGTCGTCGTGGACGACCAGTCTCCCGGTCGCGTAGACGGCCGAGTAGTTCCACGTCGGCACGACCCGCCCGTGGTCCTTCTTCGACGCGTACCACGAGGGCGACACGTACGCGTCAGGCCCGTGGACGACGACGAGCGCGTCCGCTCCGTCGGCCGCCCGCCATTGGGCGTTCGCTCGCGCGACATGGCCCACGAGAGATCCGAACGAGCCGGAAGCGGGCTCGTGCACGACGGGGACGAACGACGCTCGCATGGACCCGCGCGACCACGTCACGAGGTCCACGGCCCGCGCCCGCGACAGCATCGCCCGTGCCGAGACCCCGCTCATCGCGAACCCAGGTGGCACGTAGGCGACGCCGCCGGGATCGTCCACCGCGCGAGCATCGCCCCTCGCCACCCCACCTGCAACCCGGCGCGGGCCGTTCGGAGCACGAGCTTGCATACGATGGGAACGTGACGGTCGGCCCGTGGAGCGTGGCGGTCGAGCGCGAGGCCAAGCTCGTCGCCCCGCTCGCGCTCGTCCTGCCCGACCTCTCCGGCGTGCTCCCCGGAGTACGCGCCACCGCGGGGCCCGACCAGCGGCTCGTCGCGACCTACTACGACACGCCCGACCTCCGCCTCGCCCGCGCCGGGTGCACCGTCCGGCACCGCTCCGGGGAGGGGCGCGGACCGCGCTGGACCGTCAAGCTCCCGGCCGGGGCGGACCCGAGCACGATCTCGCGACGCGAGGTGAGCGTCGACGGGTCCGAGGCCCGAGTGCCGGACCTCGTGTCCGACCTCGTGCTCGCGATCCGCCGGCACGACCCGATCGGGCGCGTCGCGCGACTCGAGACCCTTCGGCGGCAACTCTCTCTCGTCGGGCCCGGCGACGAGAGGCTCGCGGACGTCGCGGACGACACCGTGCGCGCGAGCTGCGTCGGCTCGGCGGACCACACCTTCCGGGAGGTCGAGCTCGAGCTCGTCGACGCCGACGACGGTGCGCGCGAGCTCGTCGCGGCCGTCGTCGCCCGCCTCGTCGGAGCCGGATGTCGCGCGGGCCGGCCCCTCCCGAAGCTCGTCCGCGCGCTCGGCGACCCGGCCCTGCTCCCGGCCGACGTCGTCGTGCCCGACGTCGCCCGCGACGCGACCGCGGCCGAGCTCGTCCGCCACGCGTTGGCGCGCTCCGTCGCGGCGATCGCCCGCCACGACCCGGGCGTCAGGATCGGCGACGACGAGGAGGAGGTCCACGACTTCCGGGTCGCGACACGCCGCCTCCGGTCGGACATCCGTAGCTTCGCGCCGCTCCTCGACGCCGCCCGGCTCGCGTCCCTCGTGCCCGAGCTCCGCTGGCTCGGGTCCCTCGTGGGCGCGCTACGCGACGTCGACGTGCTCCGCGGGCGGCTGGCCTCCGACCTCGCGAGGCTCCCGCGCGACGCCGGGCGCGACGCGTCGGCCGTCCGGAGCCGGCTCGACCAGGACGCGGTCGCGGCGCGCGGCCGTCTCCTCGCGGGGATGCGCGACGCTCGCTACGTCCGGCTCCTCGACGCGCTCGTGTCGCTCGCGTCCTCTCCTCCGATCCGCCCCCGTTCGCGCTCCGCGCAGGCGCCGGGAGCGGACGTCGTGCGGGCCGTCGCGCGCCGGCCGTGGCGACGGCTCGCGGCAGCCGCCGCCTCCCTCGGTGACTCTCCCTCGGACGCCGACCTGCACCGCGTGCGGATACTCGCAAAGCGCTGTCGGTACGCTGCCGAAGCCGTGGCTCCCGTCGCCGGTTCCGGCGCGGCGCGATTCGCGGCGGCCGTCGCGGATCTCCAGACCCTTCTCGGCGACCACCAGGACTCGGTCGTCGCGCGGTCGTACTTCGCGACGTCCTTCCCGCCCGGCGGGCGCGACGCGGGCGACGGCGAGCGGGATCGCCTCGTCGCCGAACTCGTCGCCGCCGAGGACGCGCGACGCACGAGGCTGCGCTCGCGATGGCCCGCCGCGTGGGACGCTGCGTCCGCGAAGAGCCTCCGCCGGTGGATGTGAGCGTCGCCGCCGGGGCGCCGCCGCCGGGGCGCCGTCCCTCGGGGCGCGGGCGCCCGACGAGGGTGCCACGCGTGCCGTCCCGACGCGTGGGGAGCACGTCCCGCCCGCCCCTCGTCTCCACCTAGTCACGCCGGAGGGCGAGGCAGCAATGCTTGAACTTCAGCCCGCTGCCGCACGGGCACGCTCCGTTCCGCGGCGCCGAGCGCCACCGGCGCCGCTCGTCGACCTCGGCGCGCTCGAGCTCCTCCATGATCCCTGCGACCGGGCGCCCGGTCCGCGCGAGAACGGCCATCCGCTCGAGCTGGGGACGGACGTGCCCGTAGAAGCGCAGGTACCCCGGGCAGAGATAGCTGAGTCCCGGCTCTCCGCCCGGTGCGGCGACGCGGTCCTTCGGGCAGCCTCCGTTGCAGAACGCGAGCACCGGGCACTCCGAGCACGCCGCCGGGAGGTCGCGCTTCGCCGCCCCGAACGCCCGCTGGGCCGGGGACTCGACGAGCTCGCCGAGGTCGTCCACCACGACCGATCCGATCCGGTGGGACGGGCGGACGAAGTGGTCGCAGGAGTAGACCGACCCGTCGTGCTCGATCGCGAGCGCCGTCCCGCACGTCTCGGCCATCACGCAGAGGTTGGCGCGACGACCGCTCGCGACGAGGAACGGCTCGAGGAAGTTCTGCACACCGATGCGCGCGACATCGTGACGGACCCACTCGTCGAACACCGTGCAGAGGAACTCGCCCATCTCGAGAGGCCCGACCGACCACGGGTCCACGCCTCCGGAGGCGAGCTGGCGCACGACCGGGAGGAACTGGAGCCAGCTCACACCGAGCTCGAGGAAGTGGCGGTAGGTCTCGACGGGGTGCGCGACGTTGCCTGCGTGCAGCGCGCACAGCACGTCCGGCTCTATCCCGTTGTCCCGCAGGACCTGCAGCCCCCGGAGGGCGCGCGCGTGCGTCGCCCTTCCTCGTCGGTCCGGCCGGCCGGCGTCGTGGAGCGGGGCGGGGCCGTCGATGCTGAGACCCACCCGGAACCCGTTCCCGGCGAGGAAGGACCCCCACGCGTCGTCGAGGAGCGTCCCGTTCGTCTGGAGGCTGTTCAGGCACGTCCATCCTTCGGGAGCGAACCGCTCCTCGAGCTCCACGGCCCGTCGGTAGAAGCCGACCCCCGCGAGCGTCGGCTCGCCCCCGTGCCAGACGAAGTGCACCAGCGGGCCAGGGCTCGCCGCGAAGACGGCGCGCACGAGCGCCTCGAGCGTCTCGGGGCGCATCCGGTACGGCTCGTCCGCCGGGAAGAGCTCCTTCTTCCCCAGGTAGTAGCAGTAGCCGCAGTCGAGGTTGCACACGGGCCCGACGGGCTTGGCCATGACGAGGAACGGGTCTGTCGCGCGCATCGACTGGGTGGCCACTGTACCAGGCAAAAGTTGACTTGATTGGTCAACGTTTGTATTGTTGACCATATGAGTCATGAATCTACCGGCACGAGGAGCGTCCACCACCGAGTCGTCGTCGTCGGCGGCGGGAGCGCGGGGGTGAGCGTCGCCGCCCGCCTCCGCCGGGCCGGCGAGGACGACGTCGCGCTCGTGGACCCCGCGATCTGGCACTACTACCAGCCCCTGTGGACCCTCGTCGGCGGTGGGGTCGTGCGCGCGGACCGGACGCGGCGCGCCCAGGCGAGCGTCGTCCCGCAGGGCGTGTCGTGGGTGCGAGATGCAGCGACGGAGATCGACCCGGAGGAACGCCTCGTCGCGACGCGGGGTGGGGCGCTCCTCTCCTACGAGGTCCTCGTCGTGTGCCCGGGGCTCGAGATGGACGTCGCGTCCGTCCCCGGGCTCGACGAGGCGTTCGCGAGCGCACACGGGACGACGAACTACATCTACGAGCTCGCGCCGAAGACCGCCGAGCTCGTCCGTCGCTTCCGCGGGGGCCGCGCGGTCTTCAGCGCTCCGTCGTCGCCCATCAAGTGCCCGGGTGCTCCGCAGAAGGCTGCATATCTCGCGTGCGACGAGTGGCGCAGGCGGGGCGTGCTCGACTCGTCGGAGGTCGTGTACGCGTCGGGCGCGGGGGGGATATTCGGGGTCCCCGAGTTCGCGCGCGTCCTGTCCCGCGTCGTCGAGCGCTACAACATCGAGACGCGCTTCTCGACCGAGCTCGTCGAGGTCGACGCAGCGGCGAGGACCGCCACCTTCGAGACCGCGGGGTCGGACGGCGCATCCCGGACGACCCTCGACTACGACCTCCTCTGGGTCGCGCCTCGGCAGCGGGCCCCCCTGTTCGTGCGGGAGAGCCCCCTCGCGGGCCCGAGCGCGCTCGGGTGGGTGCCCGTCGACCGCCACAGCCTCCAGCACGTCGCGTACCCGGAGGTGTTCGCCCTCGGCGACGTGTGCGACGCCCCGACGTCCAAGACGGGCGCAGCCATCCGCGCGCAGGCACCCGTCGTCGTAGACAACGTCCTCTCCGTGCTCCGCGGCCGCGAGCCCGCGGCCCGTTACGACGGGTACGCGGCCTGCCCGTTCACGACCGCTCGCGGCAAGATGCTCCTCGCGGAGTTCGACTACAGCCTCACCCCGCACCCGACCGTTCCCTTCGTCGACACGACCCGGGAGCGCTACGACATGTGGCTCCTCAAGCGATACGGCCTGCCCGCCTTCTACTGGAACGCGATGCTCCGTGGGATCGGCTGACACGCGCGCGACCCGTCGCGGGTGACGCCGCGGGGAGATCGCTAAATCGCGGGCGCGGCGCTGCCGTTAGGGGCCCTGGCTCTCGGCAACGGACTGCCGAGCGGGAGAACGGAGGCGGAGCCTCGTGAGCATCTCGTCCATCTCGGGCGTCCTGCGCCCCGCCCCGTCGAGCCCTCTCGTCCCCACTCCAACGGCAGCGGGCGCGCGCGATTCGAGCGCGAAGCGCCCGGCGGGGACGAGCGGCGTGTCGAGCAGCGTGCTGAGCTCGCTGACCCCGGGCGACCGGGCGCTCATCGCGGCGGCGACCGGAGTCGAGATCTCGCCGGACGGCACCGTCGTGCGCGGCGCGGACTACGCGGGGAGCGGCGGGGCGGCCGCGCAGTTCATGTCCGTGATCGCCGCGGCACGCCAGCTCGGACAGCTCGCGGGGCCCATAACCGCCAAGGAGCTCGCGAGCCTGTTCCCCCCGTACGTCACGACCGGGTCCGGCGCGACGGTCGATCCCGCGCACGTCGCGAAGGCCGTGCTCGCCGTCTCGGGTGGCCCGACGGCGGGTCCGGGTCCCGGAGCCGGCCTCGACGCCCGCGCGTGACGGCGCAGGCGGACGTCAGCCCGTGAACGTCTCGAGCGCGGCGACGAACTGCGGCGCGTCCTGGAACATCGCGGCGTAGCCCGCCCCGGGCAGCACCAGGTCGCGGGCGTCTCGCAGGTCCTCGAGCAGCACCAGGTCGTTCGCGGGGGGGAAGACCTCGTCGAGCGACCCGACGACCACGAGGACGGGGACGGCGAGCGCGCCCAGCCCCGCCTCGAGGGACGCGTCCGCCCACGCGCTCGCCTGCAGGACTGCCTCGTCGTGCACCGCCGAGGCCACGAGGTCGTCCCGTGGCACCTTCGCGACGCGCGCGAGCCACCCGTCGATCGACGCGGTGGCGGTCGGCGGGAACATGAGCGACGCGATCTGGAGATCGGTCTGCATGCTGGACGCCATCGCGGACGAGACAGCCGCCGACGGGCGCGTCGCCCCGAGTCCCCCCGGACCGCTGTCCACGAGGACGAGCCGGCTCGCGACGCCCGGGTGCCTCTCGGCGAGCGCGAGCGCGACCTGACCTCCGAGCCCCCATCCGAGGACGACCGGGGAGACGAGCCCGAGCGCCTGTGAGAGCCCCGCCGCGACGTCCGCCACGTCCGCGACCGTCGTCGCGGCGGGGTCCGGACCGGAGAAGCCCGTCCCGGGGTAGTCGAAGACCGTCACCGTGTAGTGCTGGGCCAGCTCTCCGAGGAGCTGGGGGTCCCAGGAGGTGAGCGTCGTGTGCTCGCCCGCGACGAGGAGCAGGTCCGGGCCCGAGCCGAACTGCCGGAACGCGACGAGAACCGAGCCGGGCGCCGGCCCGGGAGCGCTGCCCGCCGTCGGGGGCGGGACGAGGGAGCCGTCCGGGATCGCCACGACCGGGACCCTCCGGATGCTCCCGAGGTACCCGTACCCGCCGCCCGGACGCGTCCCCCCGACGGGCACGGCGACGGGAAGCGTCGTCGTGGTGGTCGACAGAGGGATCGTCGTCGTCGTGGTGGTCGGTGCCGTCGTCGTCGAGTCGGGCGCCGTGGCCGACGCGCCCGACGTCCCCGGCACGGTCGTCGCGGCTCGGCCGACCGTCGTCGGCGGCGGCGCGCTCGACGGGCT
>JAJZBW010000144.1 GCA_021798745.1 Actinomycetes bacterium | reverse complement strand
GCGGCGGCGGTCTCCCCGCCCGGCCGTCCCGGTGCGCGCGCTGCTAGACGGCGCGGGAGGCGGCGGTGCCGAGCGCCGCCCGCACATGCCCGACGAGGTCCTTCTCGGCCATCTCGTGGGCGAGCTTCACCGCGTTCACGATCGCCCTCGCGGAGGAGCTCCCGTGGCTGATGATGCACACCCCGTCGACCCCGAGGAGCATCGCGCCGCCGGTCTCGTCCGGGTCCACCGCCGCCGCGTACGGGAGGAGGGCCGGGACGAGCACGTCCCCGGCGGCACGCGTCTCGGGCGTCGACCCGATCGCCTTCCCGAGTATCGACATGAAGGTGCGAAGCGCACCCTCGAGGGCCTTCAGCGCGACGTTTCCCGTGAACCCGTCGGCCACGACGACGTCCGCGCACCCCGACATGAGGTCCCGTCCTTCGACGTTGCCGACGAAGCGCACGCCCACGCCGCCCGCGAAGAGCTCGTGGGCGCACTTCACGAGCTCGTTGCCCTTCGTCTCCTCCTCCCCGATCGACAAGAGCGCGACCGAGGGGTCGGAGATCTCGTAGCGGGCGGCGACGTACGCAGCGGCCATCTGGGCGAACTGCACGAGCCACTCGGGGCGGCACTCCGCGTTCGCGCCCGCGTCGGTGAGGATCGTCGGGCTGCCCCCGACCACCGGGATCGGCGTCGCGATCGCGGGGCGCGCGACGCCGGGCAGCCGTCCCATTCGCAAGAGCGCGCTCGCCATCGTCGCGCCCGTGTTCCCTGCGCTCACCATCGCGGACGCGCGGCCGTCCCGCACGGCCTCCGCGGCGCGCACGAGCGTCGAGTCCTTCTTCGTCCGGACCGCGCGCCCCGCGTCCTCGTCCATGGCGATGACCTCGCTCGCGGCGAGCACCTCGAGATCGCCGACGTCGCCGAGCGACCCGTCGCGGGGGCCGACGAGGACGACGGGGATACCGAGCGTCTCGCTGGCCTCGCGCGCTCCCGCGACGATCTCACCGGGGGCCCGGTCGCCCCCCATTGCGTCGACTGCGACGGGAAGCGTCAGTCGACCTCGATCGCCTGGCGGCCCTTGTACCAGCCGCAGTTCGGGCAGACGACGTGCGGGAGCTTCGCGTGCTGGCACTGCGGGCACCGGCTCTGGGCCGGGCTCGCGAGCGACCAGGCGGACGCCCGCCGGCTCCTGCTCTTCGACTTCGAGGTCTTCTTCTTCGGGACGGCCATCGTGGTCTTCCTACTCCGTGGTCTCGCCGGGGCCCCGACCGGGGCCGACGGCGCTGCGCGCCGCACGAGCCTGCGGCGCCTCTCCCGCGAGCGCCACGAGCGGCCCCCACCGGGGGTCCGGTGCGGGCCCGCACGAGCACCGCTCGCGATTGCGGTCGGCGCCGCACTCGGGGCAGAGCCCGAGACAGCCCTCCCTGCAGAGGGGCGCGAGCGGCAGCTCGAGGATACACGCGTCGTGGGCGATCGGCTCGAGGTCCAGCTCGTCCCCCACGAGCGCGTACGTCGTCTCGACGTCGCCGCCCTCGACACAGAGCTCGCGGACCGGTACCGACAGCGCACCGCTCGCGTCCTCGAGGCACCTCCGGCACGCCCCCGTCCAGCCCGCCGAGACCGTCCCGGACACGAGGATCCCCCCGTGCACCGATTCGAGGAGCACCGACGCTCGCACGGGCGAGCCCTCGGGAACCCGGGACCCGCTGACCTCGAGGCCGGGCATCTCTGCCTCCACGTCCACGCAGCGTCGCGCGCCGGGCTCTCTGAGGAGAGCGGCGACGGGCACCACGAACGGCCCGTCCCGCGCGCGCCGCCGCGCGGAGGGAGCCGACGCGCTCACGGCCTGTCCTGGTCGAAGAACCCCTCCTCGGCCCGGCCGGCGTCGAGGTCGCCCGCGAGCCCCGGCTCGCCGTCGTCGTCCTCGGGAACGACGGTGAGGCGCTCGCGGCCCGCCTGCACCGTGCGCATCGTCCGGTCGAGCACGATCTCGAAGTTAGCGAGCTTGCGGTCGACGTAGTCGTCCGCCTCGTGCCGGATCTTGCGGGCCTCGGACTGGGCGTCTCCGACGATCCGCTCCGCGTAGTGCCGGGCCTGGCGGACGACCTCGGTCCTCTGGACGAGATGGGCCGCCTGGGCGCGTGCCTCGTCGATGAGCTCCGCCCCCTCGCGCTCCGCGCCAGCGAGGATCTCGTCCCGGTCCTGCAGCACGCGTCGCGCCCGCTGCAGCTCGACGGGCAGGCTCGACCTCGCCGCCTCGAGCATCCCGAGCACCTCGTCCCGGGAGATGATGGCCGACGACGAGAGCGGCATCGACTTCGCCTTGTCGACGACCGACACGAGCTCGTCGAGGACGCTCTCGAGCGCACGGGTCTCCGGGTACTCCGGCTCGGGCGTCTCACCCGTTCTGTCCGTCACCGCTGCACCCCCTTCATCCGTCGCACGACCGCGTCGGGGACGAACGCGCTCACGTCCCCTCCGTAGCGCGCGATCTCGCGGATGAGCCGCGACGCGATGAACGACCGGCTCGAGGCGGTCGGGATGAACAGCGTGTCGATCCCCGAGAGCTCGCGGTTCATCTGCGCCATCTGGAGCTCGTTCTCGAAGTCCGACACCGCGCGCAGGCCCTTCACGATGATGTCCGCGCCGACGTCGCGGGCGACGTCGACCACGAGCGTCGCCATCGAGACCGTGCGGACGTTCCCGTGGTGACCGACGCTCTCGACGATCATCTCCTCGCGCTCGGCCGCGGAGAACAGCGGCTCGGCCTTCTGGGGGTTGCGTATGACCGCGACGACGACCTCGTCGAAGTGGTGGACCGCCCGCTCGACGACCTCGAGGTGCCCGTTGTGGAACGGGTCGAACGAGCCCGGGAAGAGCGCCGTCGTCACGACGACCCCTCGGGCGCCGTGCGGCCGCCACGGGCCGACGCAGGCCGTCCCGACTCGCTCGCCACGGTCACGAGCGTACCGCCGTAGCGATAGACCCGGTGGAGCTCGAACCGGTCGGGGACGTCCACGGGGGCGCGCGACTCGGCGACCACGACTCGTGCGTCGATCGTCGCGAGCACGTCCTCCCAGGCGTCGAACCGGTAGGGCGGGTCGAGCAGGGCGACGTCGTAGGAGGCGACCGAGCTCGCGAGGAACGCGAGCACGTCCATGCGCACCACCCGGACCTCCCGTCGACCCGAGAAGCCCACGCGCTCGAGGTTGTCCTCCACGGAGCGCACCGCGTCGCGGCTCGAGTCGACGAAGGTCACCGATCGCGCCCCTCGGGAGAGCGCCTCGATGCCGAGCGCCCCCGACCCGGCGAACGCGTCGAGCACGTCTGCCCCGTCGACGACGCCGAGCGAACCCAGGACGTCGAACATCGCCTCGCGCACCCGGTCCGACGTCGGCCGGACGCCCGGAGTCGCCGGAGACCGGAGAGGACGGCCCCGGGCCTCGCCGGCGATGACTCGCACCCGCGCAAACTACCTCTCCCCGCCGCGCGCGCCGTGCACCGCGCCCGCAGCGAGGCGCTCAGCTCCGGAAGAGGTACCGCGCCTCCTCGTCGCCGACGAACAGCCGGAGCTCCTGTGCGAACGACGGGTGCCTCTCGAGCCCGGGGTCCTCGTCGAGGACGGACTGCGCGAGCGCCCTCGCGAGGTCGACGAGGTCTCGGTCCCTCCGGAGCGACGCGAGCCGGAGGTCGTTCCGCCCGCGCTGACGGGCGCCGAGCACCGTTCCCTCGCCACGAAGGCCGAGGTCGACCTCCGCGAGCTCGAACCCGTCGGTCGTGGACTCGAGCGCGCGTATCCGCGCCGCGGCGGCGCCACCCAGCCGGGGCGCGAGCAGGAAGCACGACGACGCCGCGGCGCCGCGCCCGACGCGGCCGCGAAGCTGGTGGAGCTGGGCCATTCCGAACCGGTCGGCGTCCTCCACGACCATGACCGTCGCGCCCGGCACGTCGAGACCGACCTCCACGACGGTCGTCGCGACGAGCACGTCCGTGCTCCCCTCGCGGAACGCGCGCATGGCCGCGTCCTTCTCGGCGGGACGGAGCTGACCGTGGAGGAGCCCGACACGGGCCCCGGCGAGCTCGCCCGACGCGAGCCGCTCGTGCTCGTCAACTGCGGAGCGGAGCACCCGCGACGGGTCCGTGGGCGAGGGTCGGGCTCCGGGCCCACCGAGCGCCTCGGTCCACTCGAGCTGCCCTTCCGTCGTGTCGGGCTCGACCAGGTCCGCCTCGTCGCCCCTCTCGTCGGGGTCACCCGTCTCCTCGGGACCGCCCCCGGGGCGGACGAGCGGGCACACGACGTACGCCTGCTCTCCCCGCGCGACCGCCCGCCTCACGGCCTCCCACGCGGAGCGCTCGCGACCCGGGGATACGAGCCAGCGCGTCGCGACCGGCTCGCGGCCGGAAGGCAGCTCGTCGAGCACCGTGAGGTCGAGGTCCCCGTAGACGGTCATCGCCGCCGTGCGGGGGATCGGGGTCGCGGTCATGACGAGCAGGTCGGGATCGTGGGCGCCCTCGCCCTTCTCGCGCAGCGCCGCCCGCTGGTCCACCCCGAAGCGGTGCTGCTCGTCGACGACGACGACACCGAGCGCCGCGAACCGGACGTCGTCGGTCAACAGGGCGTGGGTGCCGACGAGGACGTCCACCTCTCCCGCAGCGAGGGCCGCCGTGATCCGTGCGCGCTCGCCCGCGGGCGTCCGGCTCGTGAGGAGCTCGACCGACAGCGGGCGTCTTCTCGTGACGCGTCGTCCGTCGTCCACCTCGAGACCGTCGAGAAGGCGGCGCGCGGCGATCGCGTGCTGCTCGGCGAGCACCTCCGTCGGGACCATGAGCGCCCCTTGGTGCCCACCCTCGACCCCGTACAGCAGGGTCGCGAGCGCGACCACCGTCTTTCCCGACCCCACGTCGCCCTGGAGGAGCCGGCTCATCGGGTGGTGGCCCGCCAGGTCATGCGCCACCTGCGCGACCGCCCGCTCCTGGGCGCCCGTGAGCGGGAACGGAAGGCGCGAGACGAACGCACCCACGAGGCGGCCGTCGACCGGGTGACGGATGCCCCGCGCCGCCGCGGCGGCCGCCCTCTTCCGCAGGACGAGCGCGACCTGGAGCCTCCAGAGCTCGTCGAACGCGAGCCGCCTCCGCGCCCTCTCGCGGGACGCGTCGTCCGTCGGGGAGTGGATCTCCCGGAACGCCTCCGGACGGCTCACGAGGTCGAGCTCGCGGCGACGCGCCTCGGAGAGCGGGTCCTCGAGGGCTCCCTCGCGACACGCCCTGTCCAGCGCGGCCGCCACGTATCCCTCGACCTCGTAGGACGCGAGCCTCGACCGCTCGGACTGCGGGTACACGGGCACTATCCGGCCGGTCTGGCGAGTCGCCGTGCCCGACGGCTCCGGAGGCGCTCCCTCCCGCCCCGCCCCGGCCCCCTCGTCCTCGACGACGTCCCCGGCGTCGGGACGCGCCGGCTCCGCACGCGCGCTCGGCGCCCGTCCGACGACGTCGACCCGGGGGTTCGTGAACCCGAGCCGGCCCCGGAACCGCGACATCCGGCCGTGCACGACGACGAGGGTCCCGGGGGTGAGCTGCGAGGACCGCCAGGGCTGGTTGAAGAAGCTCGCGACGGCCACTGCGCCCGAGCCGTCGTCGAGCGTCGCCTCGACCATCGAGCGCCCACCGCGCACCCGCCGGGACGAGCACCGGGACACCTCTGCGTGCACGGACGCCTCGTCTCCCTCGTCGAGGTCCGCGATCCGCGCGACCGCGCTCCGGTCGTCGTAGCGGCGCGGGTAGAGCATCACGAGGTCGAGAAGCGACCTCACCCCGAGCGTGGCGAGCGCGAGGGCCTTCTTCGGCCCCACGCCGCGCAGCTCGCCGACGGGGATCTCGTCCAGACGCGCGAGGCGCGCGGTCACTCGATCGACACGAGGAACGGGTACAGGGGCTGCCCTCCCGGGTG
This sequence comes from Actinomycetes bacterium, assembly GCA_021798745.1. GTDB lineage: Bacteria > Actinomycetota > Acidimicrobiia > Acidimicrobiales > Bog-793 > JAJZBW01. Next base: position 1,192 of record JAJZBW010000144.1, on the reverse strand, counting down.
GAGCTCGACGGTGACGCCCGGGTGCTCGGCGTGCATCCACTCGGTCACCCGTCGAACCTGGGCCGGAGTCGCGCCGTCCCCCTCGATGAGCGTCACGATCTCGTGGCTCGGCTCCAGGAGCGCCTCGAGGAGCGCGCACGTCGCGTCCGCGAGGGTCCCTCCGACCGACACGACCCCCGACCGCGAGAGCCCGATGAAGTCCCCCGCCGTGATCGGGCCGGCCGGGCTGTCGCTCGCACGCACGGCGCGCGTGACCTCTCCCGCGACGACGCGCGCCGCCGCGGCGCCCATCTCGTCCGCGTTCTCGTCCCCGGAGGCTTGCGGGTCGTACTCGAGGAGCGCTGCGAACCCCTCGGGGATCCCACGGGTCCCCACGACCCGCACCTTCTTCGTCGACACGGCGGCGGCCTGCTCCGCGACCGGTCGGATGTTCGAGTTGTTCGGGAGCAGGACCACCTCGTCGCCCCGTGCGGACTCGATCGCCGCGAGTATCTCGGCGGTCGAGGGGTTCATGGACTGACCGCCCGCCACGACGGACTCGACCCCGAGCGACCGGAATATGCGACTGATCCCGTCGCCGGTCGCGACCGCCACGACGGACGTGACCGGCGGCGGGCCGTCGGGCACCTCCGGAGGCCCGGCCTGGCGGACCCAGTGCTCCTCCTCGACCTGGTCCGCGAGGTCCGTGACCCGGATGTCCCGCGGCCGGCCGACGTCGAGAGCGGCCTCGATCGCCGCTCCGATGTCGTCGGTGTGGATGTGGCAGTTCCACAGGCCGTCGCCCCCGACCACGACGATCGAGTCGCCCACTCCGGCCCAGACCTGCTTGAACGGCTCGACGGCCTCGTCGGGAGCCTCGAGCAGGTACATGACCTCGAATCTCAGCTCGTGGACGCCTGGCGAGGGCTGCCCGACGGGGCCCGTCCCGGCCCCGCCGGTCGCGACGGCGGCGCGCACCGAGTCGGGAAGCTCGAGCTCCGCGGGAGGTGCGACCTCCCCCACGGCGGCGAGGAGGCCGTCGAGGAGGAGCACGAGACCCGCCCCGCCCGCGTCGACGACTCCCGCCTGGGCGAGGACGGGAAGCTGCTCGGGTGTCCTCCAGAGCGCATCGACCGCCGCACGGCGCGCCGCCGCGCACACCTCGGCCACGCCCTCGCCGCGCCCTGCGGCCCCGGTCGCCGCTGCCGCCGCC
>JAJZBW010000143.1 GCA_021798745.1 Actinomycetes bacterium | reverse complement strand
GGCCGCGCGACACGGACGGGCCCCGCGGTGCGAGAGGCCCCCGACCGCCCTCGGCGGCCGTCACGGAGCGCTCCACGTCGCCTCGCCGAGCCGGAGCCGGACGGACTCCGCGTGAGCCGGGAGCCCCTCGGCGTCCGCTATCGCAGCCACGTGCCGGGCGACCTGCTGGATGCCCCGCCGGTCGACGCGGACCGCGTGGACGCGCCGGACGAAGTCCTCGACGCCGAGCACGCTCGCGAAGCGGGCCGTCGCGAAGGTCGGGAGCACGTGGCTCGGCCCCGCCATGTAGTCCCCGACGGACGCGGGCGCGAGAGGGCCGAGGAACACCGCTCCCGCGTGCCGCACGAGGCGGAGGAGCGCGTCCGGGTCGACGACGAGCAGCTCGAGGTGCTCGGGCGCGATCTCGTTCGCGACGCGCATCGCCTGGGCCGGCCCGTCGACGAGCACGACGTGGCCGCCCGACGCGAGCGTCGACGTCGTCTCCTCGCGCCGTGGCGAGCGCTCCACGATCCTCTCGAGCGCGTCCGCGATCTCGCGTGCGGCATCCTCGGACCACGTCACGAGCCACGCGAGCCCGTCCGGACCGTGCTCGGCCTGCACGGCGACGTCGATCGCGGCCCAGCTCGGCGGCGCGGACTCGTCGGCGACCACGACGACCTCCGACGGTCCCGCGAACGCTGCGGGAACTCCGACGACGCCCCGCACCTCGCGCTGGGCGATCGACACCCACTTGCTCCCCGGCCCGACGATCACGTCGACCTTCCCGACGGACTCCGTCCCGTAGGCCATCGCCGCGATCGCCTGGGCGCCGCCGATCCGGTAGACCTCGTCGACTCCCGCGAGCGCCGCGGCCGCGAGGATCTCGACCGGGAGCGACCCGTCCGGTCCCGGAGGGACGCAGCACACGACCGATCCGACTCCGGCCACCCTCGCGGGAACGGCCGTCATGAGGACGCTCGAGGGGTACTTCGCCCGGCCCCCGGGCGCGTACACCCCGGCGCGGTCGACGGGGACCTCGATGTGGTCGACGGAGATCCCGTCCCTCTCGTACCTCTCCGGGAGCGGCGCGCGGTGCCGGTGGAACGACTCGACCGCGTCCCTCGCCGCGACGAGCGCCTCGCGGAGCTCCGGGTCGAGACGTCCGAGCGCGTCGTCGAGCTCCTCGGGCGCGACCCGCAGCTCCGCGAGCTCCACGCCGTCGAATCGGCTCGTGAGGTCGCGCACCGCCGCGTCCCCCCGGGCGCGCACGTCGGCGAGGATCGCCCGGACGTCCTCCACCGGCCCCTCGGCTCCGAGGTCCGGACGAGGGAGGTCGAGGGGCTCCGAGTCCGGGACCCCGCGCAGGTCGAGTGTCTTCAGCATCCGCCGAAGCGTACCCAAGGCCCGGGACCCTCCTGCGAGAGCCCGGACGGGGGCGCACGTCCGTGCGCCCGTCCGCGATGATTGGGCCGTGCCGCCCTCGACCTCCGAGCTCTCCTCGCTCGCGTCCCTCCTCGACGAGCTGACCGTGCGGGTCACGGCGCTCGCGGACTCGGCCCTCGCCGTCCACGAGGACGACGTCGCCGCCGAGCTCTACGGGGTCGAGCGCTCGCTCGCGACCGCCCGGAGGCGGATCGAGCGGCTCGCGGGCCCGCACCGCTAGCGCGGCGGGCCCGCCGGCCGCGGCCCCGCGCCGTCGCGCCCCCCGGGGCCCGCCCGGACCGCGGGGCGTGCCTTCGGCTCCGCCCGGGCCCCCGACGCGGCCGACGGCGCCCCGGAGGGCGCCGTCGGCCAGCGGAACGGGCGGCGGAAGTGCCCGGACCGCCGCGGAACCGTCTGGCGGGAACCGGCTCCGCTCCGAGGCTATCGCTCGGGCGCCCCGTCGGCCGGCGGCCGGCGCGTCGCGGGACGCGGCACCTGCGACGACGCGAGGGACGACGACGGGCAGAGGTCCGCGAGGAGGCAGGACCCGCAGGCGGGGCGACGCGCCCGGCAGGTCTCGCGCCCGTGGAGGATGAGCCGGACGCTGAACTCGCCCCACTCCGGGGCGGGGAGCACCGCGCAGAGGTCGGCCTCGACCTTCACGGGGTCGCTCTCGCTCGTGAGCCCGAGCCGCCGGCTCAGGCGCCCGACGTGGGTGTCGACGGGAAGGCCGGGGAGCCCGAACGCGACGGAGCGCACGACGTTCGCCGTCTTTCGCCCGACTCCGGGGAGCGTCACGAGGTCCTCGAGCGCGTCCGGCACCTCGCCGTGGAACCGCTCGACGACCGCCCCTGCCATCGCGACGAGGCTCGCCGCCTTCGAGCGGAAGAACCCGGTCGACCGCACGATCTCCTCGACGACCCCGGGGTCCGCGACCGCGAGGTCCTCGACGGAGGGGAACCTCGCGAACAGCGCGGGGGTCACGCGGTTCACGCGCTCGTCGGTGCACTGCGCGGACAGGATCGTCGCGGCAAGGAGCTCGTAGGGGCCGTCGTTGCGGAGCGCGCAGAGCGCGCGGGCGTCCCCGGGGTAGCGGCCCGCGAGCCGCGCCGCGACCTCGCGAGCGCGGCCGCGTGACGAACGGGCTCGGGCCATCGGCGCATCGTAACGGCACCGAGGTCGTGATCCCCGGGGCGACCCGCTCCGGGGTCGGTCGCCGCGAGGACCCGTTAGCCTCGCTCGGGTGCACGAGGTCGAGGTGAAGCGACGGATGGGCGAGGAGGACATCGCCGCCGTCGCGTCGCTCCTCCGCGCGGCGGAGGCCGCGGACGGGCATCCCCCGCTCGGGGAGCACAAGTGGATCGACCTCGTCCAGGGCGGGAGGTCCGGGTTCGCGGGGTTCGTCGCACGCACCCCGGACTCGAGCCGTCTCCTCGGCTACGCGCAGCTGAGCCGGGGGGTCGACAGCTGGGGCGTCGAGTACGCGGTCCACCCGTCCGCGCGAGACGAGCACGAGCGCGTCGCGACGGACCTTCTTCGCGCCGTCCTCGCCGAGATCGCGGACGAAGGCGGAGGTCACGTGCACCTCTGGGTCCCGAAGCCCGGGCCGACACAGGACGCGATCGCGCGTGCGGTCGGGCTCGAGCGCGGACGCGAGCTCTACCAGATGCGCCGCGACCTCCCGCTCGGCGAGGAGCTCGCCCGCTCGCCGCGGGCGCCCGTTCGCCCGTTCGTCGTCGGCTCGGACGAGGCGAGCTGGCTCGAGGTGAACAACCGCGCCTTCCACGGGCACCCCGAGCAAGGCGCGTGGAGCGCCGCGACCCTCGAGGAGCGCGAGCGCCAGCCCTGGTACGACGCGGCGGACTTCCTCCTCCACGAGACCGACGGGCGGCTCGACGCGTTCTGCTGGACCAAGGTCCACGATGACGAGCGCGGGGTCGGGGAGGTCTACGTCCTCGGGGTCGACCCCGCCTCCCAGTCGCGCGGGCTCGGTCGCTCCGTCCTGCTCGCGGGGCTCGACCACCTCGCCGCTCTCGGGCTCTGCGAGGTCGTCCTCTACGTCGACGCCTCCGACCACGGTGCCGTGCACCTCTACCGGTCCATCGGGTTCGCCGTCGACCACCGGGACCAGGCCTACGTGGGCGACGTGGGCGCACGGGTCCCGTGAGCCGCTACGACCTCACCCGCGCCGAGGTGGGGTCGCTGCTCGCCGACCTCCCGCGCTTTCGGTCCGACCAGCTGTGGGACGGCCTCTACCGCCAACTCGCCGAGCCCGCGGAGATCGCCGTCCTCCCCCGTCCCGTCCGCGACCGCCTCGCGAGCGCCCCGGAGCTCGCACCGGCGCTGCGGGTCGAGCGGCTCGTGACCGCGGACTCCGGGCTCACCGAGAAGTGGCTCCTTCGCCTCGCGGACGACGCACGCGTGGAGACCGTGCTCATGCACCACCCGAGGCACTCGACGGTGTGCGTGTCCTCCCAGGCGGGGTGCGCCATGGCGTGCTCGTTCTGCGCGACCGGGCAGGGGGGGTTCCGGCGCCACCTCGGGGTCGGCGAGATCGTCGAGCAGGTCGTCCTCGCGTCGCGGGCCTCTCGCACGCGCGGCCGACGGCTCGACAACGTCGTCCTCATGGGAATGGGCGAGCCGCTCGCGAACTACTCCAACGTCCTGTCCGCGATCCGTCGCCTCGTCGCCGACCTCGGGATCGGCGCTCGCCACGTGACCGTCTCGACCGTCGGGATCGCGCCCGCGATCCGCCGGCTCGCGTCCGAGGACCTGCAGGTGAACCTCGCCGTCTCCCTCCACGGAGCGAACGACGGGCTGCGCGCCTCGCTCGTCCCGATCGCGCGGCGGTACCCGCTCGCCCAGCTCGTCGCGGCGTGCGAGCACTACGGGCGCGAGACCGGGCGGAGGATCTCGCTCGAGTGGGCGCTCATCGACGGGGTGAACGACCGCGCGAGCGACGCGTCAGAGCTCGCGGCGATCGCGAGGAGGCTGCGCGCCCACGTGAACCTCATCCCGCTCAACCCGACGCCCGGGTACCTCGCGACGGGGACCTCGCCGCAGGGGGTCCGCGCGTTCCGTGACCAGCTCACGACCTTCGGCGTGAACGTCACGGTCCGCCGCACAAGGGGCCGGGACATCGACGCCGCGTGTGGGCAGCTCGCCGCGAGCCCGGGCGCGCCGACCGCGACCTGAGCCCGGGACCACCGGCGAGCGCCCCGCGCGCAACCAGCATGTCCACGGCGCCCGCACAGGATCCTCCAAACTCGCGGGGGTAGACCTCTCGAGGGCCGCCCCCGCTCGGGCGGCCCCGCAGGTCACGCGAAGGAGGAGCCATGCAGTCCGCAGCGGGCGAGCTCACGATCACGACACGCGGGCGGCGCTACGGGATCGCCCGCGACGCCGACGGGTTCGCGCTCGTCGACCTCGCGCTCCCCGGGCCGCCGGTGATCGACCACTTCCCCCCGGGTCGCGACGGATGGAACCTCGCGTGGCGACGCCTCACGGCACTGGACGCCGCCGCGGCCGCCCCACCTGCGCTCGCCCTGTCCGGGCCCGGCGAGGCTCCGGGCGGAGCGCTCCGGGAGGAGGGCTCGCCCCGGGTCGGACGCTCGTCGACCCGCTCGCCGCGTGCGGACCTCGACGCGGTCGGGTACGCAGGTGCCGCGGTGGCCGTCGTGGGCGTTGCGCTCGGTGCGATCGGGCTGTTCCCCGCCTACCTCGGGGGCGCGAGCCTCGCGTCCCAGCCCGACGGGCTCTGGCCCCACGTCGTCGTCCTCGCGACCTGGGCGGCCTCCGCCGTGCTCCTCCTCGGGGGCGGCCGCGTCGCGCGCATCGGGGCCGCGCTCGGGACCGGTGCGGGAGCGGTGACCCTCGGTCTGCTCGTCGCGGACCTCGGGAGCGCGCCGGGCCAGCCCGCAGGGGCGACCGGCCCGGGGATCTACCTCTCGCTCGCCGCGTGGCTCGCGTGCAGCGCGGCGTTCACCGTCGCCCTCGTCTCGCACGAGCGCGCCGCGCGGGCCGCGGCATCCGCCGGCCCCTCCCGACGCGCGCCGCGCCGTGTCGGGGGGCTCGCGATGCTCGGCGTCGCCGTCGCGATCGGAGCCGCCGTCCTGTTCGCCCCGCCGTGGGACTCCTACTCGATCGCGTCCGCCGCGACGGGCGCGCACCAGACCGTGACCGCCGGGAACGTGTTCGCGAACCCCGGGCTCGCGATCGCGGGGGACCTCCTCGCGATGGTCGCCGTCGTCGCGGTCGCGCTCTACGCCTACCTCGGCTCGCGCGACCTCGGCGCCGTCGGATCGGGGCTCCTCGCCGGCTCGACCCTCGTGCTGTTCTCCCAGATCGTGTCCGCCCTCGCGCAGAGCGCCCCGTCGCCCGCCGCGTTCGGGATTGGCGCTGCCGCGGCCGCGAGCGCGCAGGTGACGGTCGGCGCCGGCTTCACGAGCTGGTTCTACCTCTACTGCGCCTGCGTCGCCGCGGGCGCCGTTCTGACGCTCGGCGTCGCGACCGCACGACGCGCCCCTCGGGACCCGTCGCGGTCGCTCCAGGCGGGCGCTCCCGCGTGACCGGAGGGGCGCGTCGCCGCCCGGCGCGCGAGCTGTCAGAATGTCCGACGTGGCGAGCACGAGCATGACCGAGCGCCGGTGGTTCCCTTCGCACCAGCCGCAGACCCTCCAGATCGCCGTCGCCCTCCTCTACTGGAACGCGCTCCTCGGGCTCGTGTTCGGGCTCCTCTCCGGAGGCGTCGGGCGCTTCGAGCTCGTGCTCGTGCTCGTCGAGGTCTTCGGCGGCGTCGGGGTCGCGAACGAGAAGAAGTGGGGCTACTGGCTCGCGGTCCTCGCGTCTCTCATCCCGTTCGGCCTCCTGTTCGCCGGCTACGTCGGGGGCGGGCTGCTCACGCTCTTGTTCGAGGTCGCGCTCGTCGCGCTCCTCCTCCACCCCCAGAGCCGCTCGTACTACAAGACCTGGTTCCGCTGACCACTCGTGAGCGCCCGCCCGGGGCGCGACGCGCCCCCTCTGCCGCGCCCCGCGCAGGGGACCCTCTTCCCCGCGGCGCGGCGAAGTCCGAGATGGTCCGGTCCATGTTCGACACGATCGCCCCCCGCTACGACCTCGTGAACCGCCTCATGACCTTCGGCCTCGACCGAGGGTGGCGGAGGCACGCGATCCGGATGCTCCGGCTCGCTCCCGGGTCGACCGTGCTCGACCTCGCCTGCGGGACGGGCGACCTCGCCCGAGAGCTCCGGGCCGGCGGCCACCGGAGCGTCGGCGTCGACCTCTCCATCGGCATGCTCGCCGCAGCGCGCCCCGGAGGCGCACCCCTGCTGCAGGCGGACGCGGAGGAGCTCCCGTTCCGCTCCGGCTCGTTCGACGGGATCGTGAGCGGGTTCGCGGTGCGCAACTTCGCCGACCTCGCCCGCGTGCTCGCCGAGTGCGCGCGGGTGCTCCGCCCAGGAGGGCGGATCGCCCTCCTCGACGTCGACACCCCGCAGTCGGTCCTCCTGCGAGCCGGGCACCACCTGTGGTTCACGTCGGTCGTCCCGAGACTCGGGGCGGCGATCTCCGACGGGGACGCGTACCGCTACCTGCCCCGCTCCGTCGAGTACCTCCCGCCGCGCGACGAGCTTCTCGCGATCGTCTCGGGTGCCGGGTTCCTGTCCGCGTCCCACCGCCGCCTGAGCGGGGGCATCACCCAGGTCGTCACGGCGACGCGCTCCGGCGCCCCCGGGCTCGCCCCGCCGGCGGCACCGTGACGCAGCG
>JAJZBW010000142.1 GCA_021798745.1 Actinomycetes bacterium | reverse complement strand
TTCCGATCTGAGCTGCGGCTCCTCCCCGACGCGGTCGCCCGGGAGCTCGTCGGGGGGCTCGCGAGCTTCGGCGCCTGCGGCTTCCACACCGACCGGTGGGCGCGTCGGTTCCTCTCCTGCGCGGCCGCGGTCGGCGTCGACCCCCCGGAGGTGTTCGCCGCCGCGCTCGGCACGGACTCCTCGGGGCTCTCCGAGGTCGCGTCGTCGCGCGCGTGCGCGGCCCGCCGCGAGGCCCTCCTCGACGAGCTCGGCGGGCGGTCCCTCGTGTTCCGGAGCGACCGGGTCGAGCCGTCGAAGAACATCGTCCGCGGGTTCCTCGCCTTCGAGGAGCTCCTGGAGGACGTGCCGCGCTACAGGGACTCGGTGACGTTCATCGCGCGCACCTACCCCTCGAGGTCGGAGATGCCCGAGTACCGCGAGTACCGGGAGGAGGTCGAGCGCGTCGCCGCCCGCGTGAACGAGCGGTTCGCGACGGCCGGCCACGCCCCGGTCGTGCTCGAGGTCGCGGACGACTTCGAGGCGTCCGTCGCCGCGCTCTGCAGCTACGACGTGCTCCTCGTGAACCCCATCCGCGACGGGATGAACCTCGTCGCGAAGGAGGGCCCCGTCGTGAACCGGCGCGCCGGCGCGCTCGCGCTCTCACGCGAGGCGGGCGCGTTCGCGGAGCTCTCCGGGGGCGCGCTCGAGGTGCACCCCTTCGACGTGCGCTCGACGGCCGCCGTGCTGGCGAGGGCGCTCGAGATGCCTGCCGACGAGCGCCGGGGGCGCGCGGCGTCTCTCGCGACGATCGCGTCCGCCCGCCCCCCTGCACGGTGGTTCTCCGACGTCGCCCGCGCCGCCCGCCGAGCGACGGCGCGCTGACGGGCGGTCCCGCGGGCTGCGTCCCCTCGGACGGTCCCGCTCAGTCGCGAGGGGAGGCGTGGGCGAGGGCCGCGAGGAACGCGACGGCCGCTCCCGGCCCGTCGAGGAGAAGGTCGGCGGCCGCGACGAGCCGCTCGGGAACCTCGTCGCTCGCGACCGCGATGCTCGCGGTGTACGCGCACCGGTCTCTCCTGAGCGCGGCGAGCGCGGCGAACGCGGGGAGGTCGCCCGAGTCGTCACCGAGGTAGCACGCCGCGTGCGCTCCCTCGCAGAGCGCCCCGACCGCCGACCCCTTGTCCGGGGCGCCGGGAAGGACGAGCTCGACGGCCATGCGCGCCTCGCGCAGGTCGAGCCCCGCGCTCGTCGCGACGTGCGACGCGATCCCGGCGCTCGCGGCCGCGAGCCGGGGGGCGTTGCGCCAGTGGACGGCGACGGACCACCTCTTTCGCTCGACCTCGACACCCGGCCCCGAGCGTGCCTCGAGATCGTCTGCCGCACGCGCGACCGCGGCCTCGGCGCCCGCGTCGGGGGCGGGCGCCGTCACGCTCCCGTCGGGGTCGATCCGCTCGGCGCCGTAGGAGCCGTACGCGACGAGCGCGCTCCGCCCGTCGCCGATCCCGAGGACCTGCACGAGGAAGGACGCGGGCCTCCCGGAGACCACGGCGACCGTCGCGTACCTGTGCGCGAGGTCGTGGAGCGCGTCGAGTGCCCCGGGGAGCGGGCGCGCCGCCCCCGGGTCGCCGACGATCGGGGCGATCGTCCCGTCGAAGTCCGTGACCACGCACGTGCGCGCGGGCTCTCGCGCGAGCGCCTCGACGATCGCCCGCGCCTCTCGCGCGCTCCTCGCGCGGGCGAGAGGCGCGCCCTCCCCGCTCAGCGCGGCCGGCGCTCTCGGGGCGCCTCGCCGACGAACCGGGCGCGCCGTCTCTCGTCGCGGGCGCGCCGGAGCCTGCGCACGAGGAGGGGGTCGTAGGCGAGGGCGTCGGGGGAGTCGATGAGCCGGTCGAGCCCGGCGCGGAACGTCGTGGCGGACACGTCGAGGCACCGACGGAGCGCCACGTGCTTCGGCTCCCCGCCCTCCTCGAGCCACCACCCCCGCTCGAAGTCGAGCATCGCGATCTCGCGTTCGCTCAGCGCCACGGACCGCTCCTCACAGGTCGACAATGCCCCGGGGGCGCGCGCGAAGCAAGGATCCCTGCCACGCTGGGGTTTCGTCGCGCTCCCACGCGACCCCGGCCGCGCGCGAGGCTGTCTCGTCCCCCCGTGCGCGCCCCGTCCGCCCGCGCGGACGGCCCGGGCCGCGCGGCGGGGAGGTCGCAGACGGGAGGGGTTCTCGAGGTGGTGAGCGCGGCGGGCGTCAGCTACGTGGTCGCGTTCGGCGGGGGAGTCGCGTCGTTCGTCTCTCCGTGCGTGCTCCCCGTCGTCCCCGCGTACCTCTCGATGGTGACGGGCCTCGACCTCTCGGAGGCGGAGGCCGGGGCGCGCCACCAGATCGCTCGGATCGCGCGCGACACCTCCCTGTTCGTCGTGGGGTTCGGCGCGGTGTTCGTGCTGCTCGGGATGGGTGCCACGGCCGTCGGGGGGGCGCTCACCCGCGACAAGGTCCTCCTTGCGCGGGTCTCGGGCGTCGTGGTCGTCGCGATGGCGCTCTTCCTCGTCGGGTCGCTCGTGCTCCGCGCCCCGTTCCTCTACCGGGAGGCCCGGTTCCACCCGAGCGCGTCGCGCTTCGGCCCCTTCTACGCCCCGGTCGCGGGGGTCGCGTTCGGGTTCGGGTGGACCCCGTGCATCGGTCCGGTCCTCTCCTCGGTCCTCGTCGTCGCGTCCGCCGACCGGGGGATCGGGCAGGGTGCGCTCCTGCTCGCCGTGTACAGCGCGGGCCTCGGCGTCCCGTTCCTCGCGGTCGGCTGCGCGCTCGGCCGGCTGACCGGGGCGATCCGGTGGGTGAAGGGCCACTCGGTCCACCTCACCGTCGCCTCGAGCGCGCTCCTCGCGGCCTTCGGCGTGCTCCTCGTCCTCGACCGGCTCCCGTGGCTGACGATCGTGCTCGAGGGCTGGATGGGCCACGTCGGCCTGGGGAGGCTCGTCCACGCGGGCTGACGGTGCGCGGCGCCCCTAGGTGCGTGCGAGCTTGCGCGCGACGAACGGGAGGATCCCCCCGGCCACGAAGTACTCCGCCTCGGTCCGGGTGTCGATCCTGAGCAGGGCCGTGAGCTCGACGTCGTCCGCGCGGACGGTGACGTGCCGCCCGATGAGCTCCTCCGGCGCGACGCCCGCGATCCCCGTGACGGAGAACAGCTCGGTCCCCGTGAGGCCGTGCGAGGCGACGTCGCCCTCGAGGAACTGCAGCGGGGCGACCCCCATCCCGATGAGGTTCGACCGGTGGATCCTCTCGAAGCTCTCCGCGAGCACGGCACGCACCCCGAGAAGGGCCGTCCCCTTCGCGGCCCAGTCCCGGGAGGAGCCCGACCCGTACTCCTTGCCGGCGAGGATCACGAGAGGGACGCTCTCGTCCGCGTAGCGCATCGCGACGTCGTACATGGTCCCCTGCTCTCCGTCGGGGAGGTGGACGGAGTAGCCCCCCTCGACGCCGGGGACGAGCCGGTTGCGGATGCGGAGGTTGGCGAAGGTCCCCCGCATCATGACCTCGTGGTTCCCGCGGCGGGCGCCGAGGGAGTTGAAGTCCTCGGGCTCGACCCCGTGGGCGAGGAGCCACTGCCCCGCGGGGCTCGTCGGGCGTATGGACCCTGCGGGGGAGATGTGGTCGGTCGTGATGCTGTCCCCGAGGACCGCGAGCGCCCGGGCCCCGACGACGTCGGTCGTCGGGCTCGGCTCGGGTCCCGCGCCGTCGAGGAACGGAGGGTGGCGCACGTAGGTCGACTGGTCCCACGCGTACCGGTCGCCCGTCGCGGTCTCGAGCCCCTGCCACCGGGTGTCCCCGAGCGAGACGCTCGCGTAGTCCTCGGAGAACATCCGCGCGTCGAGCGCCGAGGCCGTGACCTCGAGGACCTCGGCCGTGGTGGGCCAGATGTCGCGGAGGAACACCGGGGAGCCGTCCGGGTCGGTCCCGAGCGGCTCGCGGTACAGGTCGATGTCCATGGTCCCGGCGATCGCGTACGCGACGACGAGAGGGGGCGAGGCGAGGTAGTTCATCCGGACGTCGGGGTGGACGCGCCCCTCGAAGTTCCGGTTCCCCGAGAGGACCGACACGCACGAGAGCCCGTGCTCGCCGATCGCGGAGGAGATCTCCGGGGCGAGGGGCCCGGAGTTCCCGATGCAGGTCGTGCAGCCGAACCCGACGAGCCCGAACCCGAGCTTCTCGAGGTCGCGCATGAGCCCCGCGCGCTCGTAGTAGTCGACGACGACCCGCGAGCCCGGAGCGAGCGAGGTCTTCACCCACGGCTTCGCGGTGAGGCCCTTCTCGACCGCCCGCTTCGCGAGGAGCCCCGCCGCGATCATCACCTGGGGGTTCGAGGTGTTCGTGCAGCTCGTGATCGCCGCGACGACGACCTTCCCGTCGTCGAGCTCGAACCGCTCGGCCGTCGCGAGCACGACGTCCGCGGGGGAGCTCCCTCCCGCCGCGGGAGAGGAGGCGAGCGCCTCGCGGTACATCTCCTTCGACCGGTCGAGCGGGACCCGGTCCTGGGGTCGCGACGGCCCGGCGAGGCTCGGGACGACGCTCGAGAGGTCGAGCGCGAGCGTCTCGGAGTACGCGGGCACCGCGTCCGGCTCGAACCAGAGCCCCTGCTCCTTCGCGTACGCCTCCACGAGCGACACGAGCTCCCTCGGGCGTCCCGTGAGGAGGAGGTAGCGGAGCGTGTCGTCGTCGACCGGGAAGATGGTCACGGTCGAGCCGTACTCGGGGGACATGTTCCCGATGGTCGCCCGGTTCTCGACGGGCACGCTCGCGACGCCCGGCCCGAACACCTCGACGAACTTTCCCACGACCCCGTGCCGGCGGAGCAGCTGCGCGATCGAGAGCACGAGGTCCGTCGCCGTCGTCCCCTCGGGGAGCTCGCCGTCGAGGCGGAGCCCGACGACGCTCGGGATGAGGAGCGGTATCGGCTGGCCGAGCATCGCGGCCTCGGCCTCGATCCCCCCGACGCCCCACGCGACGATCCCGAGCCCGTTGACCATCGGGGTGTGCGAGTCGGTCCCGACGAGCGTGTCCGGGTACGCGTTGCCGCTCCCGTCCCGGAACACGACCTGGGAGAGGAGCTCGAGGTTCACCTGGTGGCAGATCCCCGTGCCCGGGGGCACGACCCGGAAGTTCGAGAACGCCTGCTGGCCCCAACGGAGGAAGCGGTAGCGCTCGACGTTCCTCCGGAACTCGATCTCGGAGTTCACGTCCACCGCGTCGGGGCGCGCGCTCACCTCGGTGATGAGCGAGTGGTCGATCACGAGGTCGACGGGGACCTGGGGGTTCACGCTCTCCGGCGCCCCCCCGAGCCCCTCGACCGCGTCGCGCAGCGCCGCGAGGTCGACGACGCACGGAACCCCGGTGAAGTCCTGGAGCAGGATCCTCGCGGGCGAGAACGCGATCTCCCTGCTCCCCGGCCCGACGGTCGCGTAGCTCGCGAGCGCCTCGACGTCCTCCGCGCGCACGTTCACCCCGTCCTCGTTGCGGAGGAGGTTCTCGAGGAGCACCTTCATCGAGTACGGGAGACGGCCGAGGTCGTAGGAGCCCGCGAGCGCGTCGAGCCGGTGGATCGTGTAGCTGTCGTCCCCGACCGCGAGCCTCGCGCTCGTCCCGAAGCTGTTGAGTCCCATGACGACCTCCGTCGACGTGTCTGCCGGACCGCACGCTACCTTCCGGCCGCGGCCGCGCACCTACCCGGCGCCCGGCTCGAGACGCGGAGCGGCGTCCTCAGCGCGTCGCGGCCTCCGGGTCGCTCACGAGCGAGGCGTGGGGGTGGACCTGGTCCCGGAGGCGACGGAGCAGGGAGACGAGCTCGGCCTGCTCCGCGTCGTCGAGCACACCCTCGAGGAGGTGCGCGACGTCGCGCTCGTGGCGGCACAGCGCCTCGCGAACCCGTCGCAGCCCGAGGTCCGTGAGCCGCGCGAACGCGCCCCTCCGGTCGCTCGGGCACACCTCGCGCTCGACGAGCCCGACCTCGACGAGCCGGTCGACCGCACGCGTGAGCCCGCTCGGGGTGAGGGTCGTCTGCGCCGCGAGGTCGCTCATCCGGAGCCGACCGAGCGGGCTCCTCCCGAGCCGGACGAGGATCTCGAAGGACTGGCCCCCGACGCCCACCTCGCACTCGAGCCCCGGGGTGAGCACCTTGCGCAGCCCGCTCGCGGTCTCCAGCACGAGCCCGACGAGCGTGATCGGGTCGTGCCCGTCGCGCGCCCCGCCCCCGAGGGGCGCGCACGCGCCCCCGTCCGCCGTCCCTCCGACCGGCGCCATCCGGCGCACCGCGTGCACCGCGTCCATCGCGTCCATCGCGTCCACCGGATGGAGGTCCACGGGATCGTCCACACGCGTAGTGTACCTGTCCCGGCCCCCTGGTGCTTGCGGACACAATAGTTGTGTGGTATTATCAACTTGCACCGAACGGACGGCAGGCACGAGCCGGGAGCGACCGGCCCGCGGGCCCCGTGAGGAGCGCACGGACGGATCGGCGTGCGGTCGCGCGCCGCGGACCAGGAGGACGAGAGATGGCAGAGCTCACGAGAACCGTCAACGGGTCGGCCGTTCCCGCCCCGGGAACCTACGCGCTCGACGTCGCGCACTCGAGCGTCACGTTCGTCGCGCGTCACCTCATGGTCGCGAAGGTCCGGGGAAGCTTCCACGCCTTCGAGGGCACGATCACCGTCGCGGAGGACCCGACCGAGTCGAGCGTGAGCGCGACCGTGGACGTCTCCTCGGTCGACACCCGGGACGAGCAGCGCGACGGGCACCTCCGCTCGCCGGACTTCTTCGACGCGGAGAAGTTCCCGTCCATGACCTTTGCCACGTCCCGCGTCCTCCCGGCGGGTGGCGCCGACTGGAAGGTCGAGGGGGACCTCACGATCCACGGAGTGACCCGCCCCGTGGTGCTCGACGTCGAGTTCAACGGAGCGACGGGGGACCCGTACGGCGGCACCCGGATCGGGTTCAGCGCGACGACCGAGATCGACCGCGAGGAGTTCGGGATGACCTTCAACATGGCGCTCGAGACCGGAGGGGTCATGGTCTCGAAGGTCGTGAGGATCGAGATCGAGGCCGAGGCCATCCTCCAGGCCTGACCTCGGCGTCTCGGGCCGGTCGGGCGTCGCCCCGGCCGGCCCGTCGTCGCGCCCGGGCGCGGGCCGCGTCCCTCCTGCGCGCCGGCGCC
>JAJZBW010000141.1 GCA_021798745.1 Actinomycetes bacterium | reverse complement strand
TTTCGCCGCTGCGCGATGCGGCGCTGCCCGGCTGCGACGCGCTTTGGCTGCCCGGAGGCTACCCGGAACTGCATCTCGCCGCGCTGGCCGCCAACCAGGGCATGCGCGAGGCGATCGCCGCGCACCGCCGCGCCTGATCGGGGCGCGGCCGGCGACGCCTCGTGCCCGGCAGCTCAACTCCTGCGCCACGCGGACGTTAGGCGACCCCGTAGTCGAGCGTGGCAGGAGCTTTGCCCCGTGGGCGCCCAACGGATGGGGCGTCGGTGTTGCGCCACCGGATAGGGCGACATCGGAGGAGTGCGGCGTGCGGGCGAGATCGCCCGTCGCCGCGGGCAGAGGAGGACGCCATGGGAACCCACACGGCCGCCGGTTCGGGCGCGCCGGTCCGGGTGGCCGACTGGATCATGCGCGAGCTCGTCCGGCGCGGCGTCCGGCACGCGTTCACGGTCACGGGCGGCGGTGCGATGCACCTCGACGACGCCGTCGGAGCGGAGGCGGGCCTGGAGGTCGTGTGCATGCTGCACGAGCAGGCCGTCGCGATCGCCGCGGAGGCGTACACGAAGTCCTCGGGCGAGCTCCCCCTCGCGCTCGTCACCGCGGGGCCCGGGGGCACGAACGCGGTCACGGGCGTGGCGGGAGCGTGGCTCGACTCGACCCCGATGCTCGTGATCTCCGGACAGGCCAAGCGAGCCGATCTCGTCGGGAGCACGGGGGTCCGCCAGCGAGGCGTGCAGGAACTCGGGCTCGGGGCGATCGTCCGGTCCATCACGAAGTACACGGCTCTCGTCCTCGACCCCGAACAGGTACGATACCACCTCGAGCGTGCTCTCCACCTCGCCACGACGGGCCGTCCCGGGCCCGTGTGGCTCGAGATCCCTCTCGACGTCCAGGGCGCGCTCGTGCTGCCCGGCGAGCTCGTCGGGTTCGATCCCGGGGAGCTGGGCGACCTCGCGACCTTCGACACGGCCGCGACGGGGCGCGCCGCTGCGATCGTGCTCGACGTCCTCGAGGAGAGCGAGCGCCCGGTCGTGCTCGTCGGAGCGGGAGTGCGACTCGCGGGAGCAGAGCGCGAGCTCCTCGACGTCGTCGCCGCCCTCGGGGTCCCGGTCCTCACGACGTGGCCCGCGATGGGCACGGTCGGGGTCGACCACCCGCTGCACGCCGGGAGCCCGGGCCCGCTCGCGAACAGGGGGACGAACATCCTGCTGCAGGCGAGCGACCTCCTCCTCGCCGTCGGGGCGCGGCTCGACCTCGTGACGACCGGATACGACCCGGCGGACTTCGCGAGGGGCGCCCGCAAGCTCGTGGTCGACGTCGACCCCGCGGAGATCGCGAAGCTCGACGGAGCGATCGACGTCGGGATATGCGCGGACGCGGGCGAGTTCCTGCGCGCGCTCGCGCGCGAGGCCGCGGTCCGGCCCGTGCGCGACCGGCAGGAGTGGGTCGCCCGCTGCCGCGCGCTCGTGGCGGGGTTCCCCGTCGTGCTCCCCGAGCACCGCCTCCCGGACGACCGCGTGTCCACCTACCACTTCGCGGAGACGCTGTCCGCGCTCCTCGCGGACGACGACGTCCTCGCGCCGTGCAGCTCGGGCCTCGCGCTCGAGATATTCCTGCTCGCGCTCCGGCTCCGCACCGGACAGCGCGCGACCTTCACGACGGCGCTCGGGGCCATGGGCTACGGACTGCCCGCCGCGATCGGCGCGTGCCTCGCCTCGGGCCGGCGCCGCACGGTCTGCGTCGACGGCGACGGCGGGTTCCAGCTCAACCTCCAGGAGCTCGAGACGGTGCGCCGGCTCTCGCTCCCCGTGAAGGTCTTCGTGCTCGAGAACGGGGGGTACGCGTCGATCCGGGCCTCCCAGCAGCGCTGGTTCGGCCGCCTTCTCGGTGCGGACGCGTCGAGCGGGGTGACCCTCCCTGCCCTGGAGCGTCTCGCGGGCGCCTACGGGCTCCCGTTCGTGCGGCTCGACGGGCGAGCGCCGCTCGCCGTGCAGATGCGCGCGGTGCTCGAGTCGCCCGGCCCCGTGCTCTGCGAGGTGCCGTCTCCCCTCGACGAGCGCAGGGAGCCCGCACAGGTGAGCGAGGCCCGTGCAGACGGCGGGATGAGCTCCCGCCCGATCGAGGACCTCGCGCCGCTCCTCCCGAGAGACGTGCTCGCCGAGCTCCTCGCAGGGGCGAGCGCGCCCACGACCGGCCTCGGAGCGCCCGGGGCTCGGGAGCTCGAGGTGGCCGAGAGATGACCGCTCCCGCGTGGCTCGTGGCAGGCGCGCCTCGTGGGCCGGCCCGAGGATCCGGCGACGAGCTCGAGGAGCTCCTCTCCGAGCCGGTCGGCCACGCACGCGAGCGGGAGCAGACGACGTTCGAGCGCGCCTCGGGCCCGGGCCCGGACCGGATCGTCCTGTTCGGCGCCGGCCGCCTCGGGAGGCGCACGCTCGCAGGTCTGCGCGCCGCGGGCGTGGATCCGGTCGCCTTCTCGGACAACCGCCCGGGCTCCTGGGGGACCGAGCTCGACGGGGTTCCGGTGCTCGCGCCGGAGCAGGCCGCGGCCCGCCACGGCGCGGACGCCGTGTTCGTGGTCACGATCTGGGGTGCCGGGAGCACCCACCGGCTCGAGGACACGCGTGCCCAGCTCGCCTCGCTCGGCTGCGAGCGCGTGGTCCCCGCCGCATGGCTCGCGTGGCGCCACGCGGAGCAGCTCCTCCCGTTCTACGCGATGGACCTTCCCTCGCGACTCCTCGAGCAGTCCGACGACGTCCGCCGTGGATTCGCGATCCTCGCCGACGACCCGTCGCGTGCGGAGTACGTCTCCCAGGTGCGCTGGAGGCTGGACGGGGACCCGGGCGGGCTCGCGCACCCCGTCCCCGGGACCCAGTACCTCGTGACCGACGTCGCCACCGTCCTCGAGGGAGAGGTGGTGCTCGACTGCGGGGCGTACGACGGGGACACCCTGCGGTCGTGGCTCGCGGAGCGTGGGCCCGGCTTCCGCGCCTACGTCGCGATGGAGCCGGACCCGGCGACCCGTGCGCGCCTCGAGCGGTGCGTCGCGGCGCTCGAGGACGGCGCCCGCTCGCGGGTACGGGTGCTGCCGTACTCCGTCGGGGGCACGACCGGGACCGTGACGTTCAGCGCCTCGGGATCTCTCTCGTCGTCGCTGCGCGACGACGGCCCCGGCGTCGGAGGCATCGAGGTCGAGTGCGTCCGCCTCGACGACCTCGCGGAGCTCGAGGAGACGCCTCCGACGTTCGTGAAGATGGACATCGAGGGCGCCGAGCTCGACGCGCTCGCGGGCGCCTCCTCGCTCGTGACGGGAACGCACCCGATGCTCGCGGTCGCCGCGTACCACCGGCAGGACCATCTGTGGCGCGTCCCGCTCGCGCTCCGCGCGCTCTGGTCGCGCTACTCGCTCTCCCTCCGCCCGCACAACGAGCAGGGATGGGACCTCATCTGCTACGCGGTCCCCCCCGGACGGGTCCCGGACGGGCGCGTGCGGCAGTGACGGCTCACGGGCTGCTCGCGCACGACACGGTCGCGAGCTGGCGAGGGTGGCGGGCGCGCGCCTCGACCGGCGGGGACGGCGTCCGGCGCGCGGCGGCGCCCCGGGAGGAGTACCGGCTCTTCACCTACGCGGGCGCTCCTCTCGAGGGCTGCCCCGTGCTCGTCGCGCTCGACGACCTCGCTCCGACCCGGGCCGCCGCCCTTCTCGGACCGGCGGACGTGCTCGCCTCGCGAGGAGTCCCCACGGCACTGCTCGCCCCCGGCGGCCTCGCGGACGCGCTCGCGGGACGGGGAGTGCGCCCGGTCGCCTCGGACGGGGGCGGGCTCAGGGAGCCGATCGTCCCCGCCGTCGTGCTCGCGATGTCCCACGCGGTCGGCGCAGGTGCCGCCGCGTGGCAGGTCGCACGGCGTGCGGGCGCGTGCTTCATGGTCGTCCAGCACGGTGTCGTCACGCCGTACGCGCCGCCGCTGCCCGCCGGCGGCGTGCTCCTCGCATGGTCCGACTCGGACGCGGCCTTCTGGATCGCGGGCCGTGACGACGTCGAGGTCGACGTCGTCGGGAGCGAGCTCCTCTGGACGGCCCGCCACAGCCACGTCCCGCGGGAGGCCGCGGGCGACCGTGTCTGCTTCCTCGGTCAGCTCCACGGCGCCGAGCTCGACCGCGAGGTGACCGTCCGGACGGTGAGCGAGATCTCGCGCTCTCGGGAGGTCCTGTACCGGCCCCATCCCGCCGAGCAGGACGCGGGGAGCCTCCTCCACCACGAGCGCTGGAGACGGAGCGGCGTGACGGTCGGCTCCGCGGCGGTCCCGCTCGTCGAGGAGGAGGGACCCGTCGTCGGGATCTTCTCCACGGGGATCCTCGAGGCGGCAGCCGGGGGCCTCGAGGCGTTCGCGGCGTGCGTCCGTCCTCCCGCGTGGGTGGAGTCGCTCTGGTCGCGCTACGAGATGTCGCCGTTCGGGGCGAACGAGCCCACACGCGTGCGCGTGCCCGCCACGCGTCCCGCGTCGAGGATCGCCGACCTCGTGGAGGCGCGGCGGTGATCGTGCCCGGTGGCACGCCGTTCCTCGCCGTCGTCCCGGCCCGGGGCGGCTCGACGCGGGTCCCCGGGAAGAACCGGAGGCCGCTCGCCGGCCGCCCCCTCGTCGAGTGGACCATCGCGCACGTCGCGCGCTGCGCGACCCCCATGCGGCTCGTCGTCAGCACCGACAGCGACGAGATCGCCGCGCTCGCCGTCCGGGCGGGAGCCGAGGTCCCCTTCCTGCGCCCCGCGGAGCTCGCGACCGACGAGGCGCCGACGGAGCCGGTGCTCCTGCACGCGCTCGCCGCCACTCCCGGCGCCTCGGAGGCCGAGCACGTCGTGCTCCTCCCGCCGACCTCTCCGATCCGGCGCGACGGGACGATCGACGCCGCCGTCGCCCGCTACCGCGAGCTCGGAGCGGACAGCCTCGTGAGCGTGACCGAGGTGAGCCCCCTGCAGTGGAGCGGGCCGCCCGACGCGCCGCGTGCCCTCTATGACACGGGACGCCGGCCACGCCTCCAGAGCGTCCCGCCCGAAGCGCGCCGCTACCGGGAGAACGGGAGCGTCGTCATCACCTCCGTCGCGGGGCTGCGGGCGACCGGCAACCGGATATGCGGGAGGACGGTCATGTACGTCATGACCCGAGAGGAAGGGATCGACGTCGACTGCGAGCACGACTTCTGGCTCGCCGACCAGTGGCTACGGAGCAACCATGCTTGTTGAGAGAGACCTCTCCCGGTACACGGTCGCGAACGACGAGACCGTCGAGGAGGCCCTGCGCCAGATCGCGCGCAACGGCCGGCGGACCGTGTTCTGCATCGAGCAGTCCGGCGCTCTCGCGGGCGTCATCACCGACGGCGACTTCCGTCGCTGGCTCCTCGCGAACCCCGGTGGCCCTCTCAGCACGCATGCTCTCGACGTCGCGAACACCTCGTACGTGTCCGCCCGGTCGGGCTCCTCCCACGCAGACATCGAGGGCCTGTTCTCCGAGGCGATCCAGCTCGTCCCGATCGTCGACGACCGGGGTCGCCTCGTCTCGGTCGCGCGCCCGCGGACGCGGACGCTGTGGATCGCCGGGCACGAGATAGGGGAGCGGTCGCGGACCTTCGTCGTCGCCGAGATCGGGATCAACCACAACGGGAGCGTCGCGGTCGCGAAGGAGCTCGTCGACGTCGCGGCCTCCGCGGGGGCGGACTGCGCGAAGTTCCAGATGCGCGACCTCGCCTCGCTCTACCGGAACGAGGGGGCGCCGGGCGACTTCCGCGAGGACCTCGGCCCCCAGTACACCTTGGACCTGCTCGGGCGCTTCAGCCTCGGCGTGGACGAGATGATCGACGTCCTCGACTACACGCGGCGCCAGGGGCTCGTGCCTCTGTGCACCCCCTGGGACCTCGAGAGCGCGCGCGTCCTGGACGAGTACGGGATCCCCGCGTACAAGGTCGCGTCCGCCGACCTCACGAACCACGCGCTCGTGTCCTTCCTCGCCGAGACGGGCCGTCCCGTGATCGTCTCGACCGGGATGTCCACGGAGCAGGAGATCGTGGAGACCGTCGGGGTCCTCCGCTCCGCGGGTGCCGCCTACGCGCTCCTGCACTGCAACTCGACGTACCCGGCCCCGTTCAAGGACGTGAACCTCCGGTACATGGACCGTCTCGGGCAGATCGGAGACTGCGCGGTCGGGTACTCGGGCCACGAGCGCGGGTACCACGTCGCCCTCGCGGCGGTCGCACGCGGCGCACGGATCGTGGAGAAGCACGTGACGCTCGACCGCTCGTGGGAGGGAAGCGACCACAAGGTGAGCCTCGAGCCCGACGAGCTCGTGTCGATGGTGCGCGAGATCCGCGAGATCGAGGAGGCCCTCGGGTCGAGCGTCACCCGCTCGGTCACCCCCGGGGAGATGATGAACCGGGTCAACCTCGCGAAGAGCCTCGTCGCACGCGTCGCGATCCGGGCCGGGACCGAGATCACCGACGACCTCGTCGACGTGAGGAGCCCGGGACGCGGCCTCCAGCCGAACCGCCGGTCCGACCTCGTGGGACGGACCGCGACCCGCGACATGGAGCCGGGGGACTTCTTCTTCGAAGGCGACCTCGCGCGGGCATCCGTGGCGCCCCGGCGCTACCGCTTCCGGCGCCCCTGGGGGCTCCCTGTCCGGTACCACGACTACCGGGAGCTCGCCGCGTGCTCGAACCCGGACTTCCTCGAGTTCCACATGAGCTACCGCGACCTCGATCTCCGGGTCGGCGACGTCGTCTCGGAGCCGGTCGACAGCGGGCTCGTCGTGCACAGCCCGGACCTGTTCCCCGGAGACCACATACTCAACCTCGCGAGCGCGGACGACTCGTACTGGAAGCGCTCGATCTCCGAGCTCCAGCGGGTCGTCGACCGGGCGCGTGAGCTCGCCGCGTGGTTCCGCGCCGCGACGCCCGTCCTCGTCGTCGCGAGCCTGGGGGGGTTCTCCGCGGACCGGCCCCTCCCCGGGTCGGAGATCGCCGGTCTCTACGCGCGGGTCGCTGCCGCGCTCGAGGAGGTCGACGAGGAGGGCGTGGAGGTCATCGCACAGACCCTCCCTCCGTATCCCTGGTACCTGGGAGGGCAGCGCTACTGCAACCTGTTCGTCGGCCCCGAGGACACGGCCGAGTTCGCGGCGCGCTACGGACGGCGGATCTGCCTCGACGTGGCCCACACGAAGCTCGCGTGCACCGAGCGAC
>JAJZBW010000140.1 GCA_021798745.1 Actinomycetes bacterium | reverse complement strand
CTCCCCGTCGCGATCGCCGCTCATGATCGCCCCGATGAGGAGCTCCGAGGCCTGGTACTGGGGCTCGTCGAGCAAGAGGCGCTCGGTGAGCTCGGCGCGCATGGCACGGATGGGGTTCGCCG
The DNA here is from genome assembly GCA_021798745.1 of Actinomycetes bacterium. GTDB lineage: Bacteria > Actinomycetota > Acidimicrobiia > Acidimicrobiales > Bog-793 > JAJZBW01. The sequence goes on along the minus strand of JAJZBW010000140.1, from coordinate 7,182 downwards.
TGTCCGTGACGCGCGTGCCGGTGAGAAGCGTGATCAGCATCCCGAACAGGAGCACACCGGTGTTGCGGACCGTCCCGGTCGAGCGCGTCGAACCGAGCCTGCGGGAGCCGTTCACGAAGTCGGCCTCGCCGTCGACGACGGGCTCGAGGACGACCGCGAGGTCCTCGGGGTCCGTCTGTCCGTCCGCGTCGGCGGTCACGACGTAGGTGGCACCGTGCTCCCGCGCGATCCGGTAGCCGAGGCGGAGGGCGGCGCCCTGCCCGCGGTTCACGGGGGCGACGACGGCGACGTGGCCCGCGGCGCGCACGATCGCGGCCGTGCCGTCCTCCTCCCCGTCGACGACGACGACGACCGAGACGTCGAGGTCGCAGATCCTCTTCGGGATGGCGGTCACGACGGCGCCTATGTTCTCGCGTTCCTTGTACGACGCGATCACGACCGCCACCGGCGCGAGGCGGACGGCACCCTCGACGGCGAGGAGGTCCGCGATCGCGACGTCGTCGACGAGCGCGTCGAGCGCCCGGCGCCGGGCGAGCTCGCGGGCGTTCACGCGGGCTGGGCGAGCATGCGGGAGGCGGGAACCTGTCGGTCGTCGGCCGAGGGAGCAGCCCCTCCCGGGAGGGCGCCGACCACGAACGAGGCCGCGGTCGCCACGGATCGGAGGAGGTCGCGCAGCTCGGGCGGGGGAGGGAAGTACTCCTGCTCCTCGACGGTGCGCACGATCTCGACGCCGTCCGTGGGAGCGAGCCGGTCGACGACCTCCTCCACGAGCCACTCCGGAGCAGAGGCCCCGGCGGTGACCCCGACGGCTCCCGCGAGGTCGTCGGGGAGCTCGGAGGCGGAGTTCACCCGCATGACCCGAGGGCAACCCGTGGCCGAGGCGACGTGCGCGAGCGACACGGTGTTCGAGGAGTTCGCAGAGCCGATGACCACGACGGCGTCGCAGCGGCCGGCGATCGCACGGAGCGCTGCCTGGCGGTTCGTCGTCGCGTAGCACAGGTCCGACCGCCCGGGCATCCAGAGGTCGGGGAACCTCTCCTTCGCACGTGCGGCGACCCCTGCCCACTCGTCGTGGGGGAGGGTCGTCTGCGCGAGGAGGGCGACCGGGGTGCCCGGGTCCGCGAGAGCGTCGACGTCCGACTCGCTCTCGACGAGGCGGGTCGCCCCCGGGGCGACCGCCATGGTCCCGATCGCCTCCTCGTGGCCCGCGTGCCCGACGTACACGACGGTGTAGCCCTTGCGGGTCCGCACCTTCATCTCGTGGTGGACCTTGGTCACGAGCGGGCATACGGCGTTCACGACGGCTCGGCCGTGCGCGGCCGCCTCGTCCTCGACCTCGGGGGCGGACCCGTGGGCGGAGAGCATGAGGGGGGCGCCCGCGGGCACGTCGCGGACGTCGTCGACGAACACGACGCCCTGGGCTGCGAACGCCTCGACCACGAGGCGGTTGTGGACGATCTCGTGGTAGCAGAACACGGGCGGCTCGAAGACGCGCACCATCCAGGCGAGGGCCTTTATCGCCATCTCGACGCCCGCGCAGAACCCTCGGGGCTCGGCGAGGAGGACCCGGTCGACCGTCACGGCTGACAGGGTAGTAGCGGTACCATGGCTCCGTGCCGTTTCCGCAGGTCGTCGCCGTCGCGCCCGCGTCCGCGGCGGCCGAGGCGGGTGTCTTGGTGGGTGACGAGATCCGGTCGATGAACGGGTCCGTCCCCCGCGACGTCATCGAGTACCGCGTGCTCGCGGACGAGGCGCTCGTCGAGATCGAGGTCGCTCGTGGCGGGCTCGTGGTGGAGCTCGTCGCCCGCAAGCACGAGGGCGACCCGCTCGGGATCGAGGTGTCCTCGCCGGTGTTCGACAGGATCCGCACGTGCGACAACCACTGCGAGTTCTGCTTCATCTACCAGCTCCCGAAGGGAATGCGGAGGAGCCTGTACGTGAAGGACGACGACTACCGGCTCTCCTTCTTGTACGGGAACTTCACGACGCTCACGCGCTTCACGGAGCTGGACCTCGAGCGGGTCGTCACGGACCGGATCTCCCCGTTGAACGTGTCGATCCACGCGACGGATCCCGACGTGCGGGCCCGGATGCTCCGGAACGCGCGGGGAGCGACGAGCCTCCGCTGGCTGCGAGCGCTCCTCGACCACGGGATCGAGGTGCACGGACAGGTCGTCGTGTGCCCCGGGGTGAACGACGGTCCCGTCCTGCACGACACGCTGGCGGGCGTCCTCGAGCGGTTCCCGGAGCTCGCGTCCGTCGCGGCGGTCCCGCTCGGTGTGAGCCGCTACTCGGCGGAGGCGGCCATGCGTGCGCACACGCCCTCCGAGGCGGCCGCGGTGGTCGACGCCGTCGAGGAGTGGCAGGAGCGGTTCGTCCGTGCGCTCGGCCACCCTCTCGTGCGCGCCTCCGACGAGTACTACCTGCTCGCGGGCCGGGCGTTCCCCTCGCTCGAGAGCTACGGGGAGCTCACGCAGCACGAGAACGGGATCGGGATGGTCGCGGCCTTCCGCGACTCCTTCTCCTCCGGGAGGCGGACGTCGGCCGCTCAGGGGGGGTTCTTCCAGAGCGTCGACGGGGCGCCCGCGACCGGGTACCGTCCCCGGCGCTCGCCGTCCGAGGGTCCGACGGTCCGGGCGCCGATCGGCCGGGGACCACGACCCGTGACGGTCGTGACCGGGGAGTACGGTGAAGCGGTGCTGTCGCCCCTCTTGTCGGGCGCGGGGCGCGACGACGTCGAGGTCCTCGCCGTCCGGAACGACTTCTTCGGTGGGACGACCGCGGTCGCCGGCCTCCTCACGGGCGCGGACCTCGTGGGGGCCCTCTCGGGCGCGGACCCCGCACGGAGGTACCTCCTCCCGGACGTGTGCCTGAACGAGGGCCGCTTCCTCGACGGGCTCACTCCGGCGGAGCTCCCCGTCGACGTCGAGGTCGTCGAGACGGACGGAGCAGCGCTCCGCAGGGCGATCGGCTCGCGGCGCACGGACCTCGTCGGAGCGACGCGGTGACGAGCGGCCCTCGAGCGGGGGGAGCGACCGCGCCGTCGGCCGGTGCTCGCGGGCCGGTCGGGGCGCGTGACGCGCTCCCGGTCGTCGTCGTCGCGGGTCGACCGAACGTCGGGAAGTCCACGCTCGTGAACCGGATCGTCGGCCGCCGGGTCGCGATCGTGGAGGAGAGCCCGGGAGTGACCCGGGACCGACTCGAGCTCGAGGCGGACTGGCGCGGGCGCTCGTTCGTCCTGGTGGACACGGGAGGGGTCGTCGATCAGGGCGACGCGCTCGACGAGAAGGTGACCGAGCAGGCGCTGCGAGCGGTCGGGGGGGCCGACGTCGTGCTGTTCGTCCTCGACGCGACGACGGGACCGACCGCCGAGGACGACGTCGTCGCGTCGAGGCTCCGGCATGTCGCGGAACGCGTGGTCGTGGTCGCGAACAAGGTCGACTCGGACCGCCAGGAGCCCGAGGCCTGGGACCTGTTCCGCCTCGGGCTCGGGGAGCCCGTCCTCGTGAGCGCGATCCACGGCCGCGGGGTCGGGGACCTCCTCGACCGCGTCGTCGAGCGGCTGGTGCGCGCGGGGACGAGCGAGCCGGCGGACGCGGACGAGCCGGAGGCGCGCGCTGCTGTCGTCGGGGGAGACGACGGCGACCCGCGGACCGAGGCGTCCGCGCGCGGGGAGATCGCGGCGGTCGCCATCGTCGGCCGCCCGAACGTAGGGAAGTCCACGCTGTTCAACCGCCTCGTCGGGGACGACCGGAGCGTGGTGCACGACGTGGCCGGGACGACCCGCGACGCGATCGACACCCTCGTCGAGACGTCGGAGGGCCCCGTGCGGTTCATCGACACGGCAGGCCTCCGACGCAAGTCGCGGATCGGCTCCGGGAGCGAGTACTACTCGCTCGTGCGCTCCCTGTCCGCGATCGACCGCGCCGACGTCGCGCTGCTCGTGGTCGACGCGTCGGAGGGAGTGACCCACCAGGAGCAGCGGCTCGCCGAGCGGGTGGACGCGGCGGGGAGCCCGATCGTGATCGTCCTCAACAAGTGGGACCGGTGCGACACCGCGAGGCGGCTCGCGGTCGCGGCCGAGGTCGAGGACAGGCTCGCGTTCCTCGACTACGCACCCGTCCTGCGGATCTCCGCGACGAGCGGATCGGGCGTGCACCGGCTCCTCCCGACCCTGCGCACGGCCATCGACGCGTACCGGGAGCGGATCCCGACGGCGGCGCTGAACGCGGCGATCACGGCCGCGCAGGCCGCGCATCCGAGCCCGACGGGACGGGTGCTCTACGCGGTCCAGGGGGCGGTGAGCCCACCGACGGTGACCCTGTTCGCGAGCGCCCGGCTCCCGGCAGGCTACCTCCGGTATCTCGAGCACTACCTCCGGGACCGGTTCGCGCTCGGCCCGACGCCGCTCAAGCTGCGCGTGAGGCTCCGGGGCAAGGCCCGGTGACTACCTCCCGCGCGACGCCGGACCCCGGCGCACGGCCGGGCGGGGCCCCCGAGGAGGATGCCCCGCCGCCCGCGCCGTGGCACTTCAAGGTCCTTCTCGTCGCGACCGCGCTGTACCTCGTGTACCGGATCATCTGGTTCGGGTTCTGGCTCGCCGGCCACGCCTGGCACGGCTGAGCAGCCGTCCGCGTCGGCGCTCCCGCAGGTGCTCGCCGCAGCCGCCGCACCGGCAGCCGACCGCTCTCGCGACGAGCTCGGGGCGTGACGGGGGAGCCGCTAACGGATGGCCGGCCGCGTGTATCGGGCGGGTCCGAACCCGAGAACGGGGACGAACACGGGTGACAAGAGGACGAGCCCGACCGTGAACCCGGCTCCCTTCCCGAAGCTCCGGGCGAGGCCGTGGAGCACGACGACGACGAGCACGAGGTTCAGCAGAGGCACGAGGAGCAGGAGCACCCACCAGCCCGAGTGGCCGGAGATCTTGACGAGCAGGTAGGTGTTGTACACCGGGACGATCGCCGCCCAACCCGGGCGCCCCGCCTTGTGGAAGACCTTCCACAGAGCTGAGATCTCGAACGCGACGACTGCGAGGTAGACGACGAGGGCGACCAGCGCGCCCGAGGTGCTCGCCAGCATGGCGACCTCCGTTCTGTCACGACGTCGCGAGATGCGCCTCCGGCGGTCTCGCTCGGCGGGCGGCGACGGTCCGTGCCGGGCAGCATGGCACAGGCCGTGCCTCGCGCGGGTGACCCGGATCGGGAGAGGCGACTACCTCGCCGAGGACGTATCCGTCGAGGGCGGGATGGTCGCACGCGAGGCGGCCGTCGCGTCCGTGGTCGGCGCCTGCGCCGGGCGCGCCGCCCGGCCACGGGCCCGTTCCCGCCACTCCCGTCGAGCGAGACCGTGGCGAGTCTCCGGGCGCAGCGCGTCGCGGCCGCGATTCGTCGTCATGACGAGGACGATCGCGCTGAGCATGAGGCTCGCGACGACGATCGACACGACGCGGGCGAACGAGGGGCCGGCGAGCCTCGACCCTTGGGAGAACTGGATGACCGTCGCCATGACGCCGATTCCGTTGACGATCGTGAGCACGAGCACCACGGCGTTCAGGCGGATCGAGGAGTCCCCTTGGACGCGGTTGAGATAGCGGTCGCCGAGGCCGGCGAGCTCGGAGTGGCGCTCCTCGGTCTGGCGCACGAGCTCCTCGAGCTTCCAGGCCCGCGACGTCCTCTCCCAAAGGTCGAGCTCCGCCGGCGGCAGCTGGGCGACGTGCTCCGACATGAGGGCACGGAACAGCGTCACGCGGTCGTGCAGGTCGATGATCCGGTACGCCTCGGACCGGACCGCACGCACGTTCTTCGTGCGTCGGAACTCGGCCAGCCCGTTCGCCTCGCGCAGGACCGCCAGCCCGAGGTCACGGCTTCCCGCCCAGTAGGCGCTCTGGAGCCCCACGACGCCCACGAGGTGGCGAGACCGGTCACGTGCCGAGCCGGTCTCGCTGAGCACGACGGAGGTTCCCAGCCCGGGGACGAACGTCACGTGGTCGCCTCGGTCGTCCACGCTGGTTGTCTCGAGGTCCGCGCCGGACCTGGCTGCGATCTCCCGCAGGACGTCTCGCGTTCCGCCCTTCCCGACCAGGAGGACGGGAACCCGGTGCACCCAGAGCACGTCTCCGGTCTCACCGGGCCGCCAGAACCCCCTCGCGCCGTCCCAGATGCTCGCGCCGACGAACTCTCGCGGGAGCGCGTCGCGAAGCTCCCGGAAGGCGGACCGGGTCCACGTCCGCAGGCTGGTCCGGTCGACGATCCCGCTCGACCACGACTCCGTCAGCTCGAGGCTCTCGGCCGCCGACGTCGTGCGGGGCCCGACGGGTTGCCGGGCGACCGCCTCGACCGTGGCGACAGCGATCCCGAAGTCGTAGACCTTCACCTGGATCGCACGGGCCGACAGGGGGTGGACGACGTCGTCGAGCTCGTGGAAGAGCGCAGCGAGCACGCCCGTCGCGCCGACGGGGGACGCGTCGAGCTGGAGCAGCGCGTCGGGAAGGCCCGTCCCGGTGAACGTGTCCACGTCGAAGACCATCCCATTGTCCCGTCGTCGGGCGGAGGCGCCTGCCCACGCGGGGTGGGGGGGTCGCGAACCGGACCAGGACGCCTCCCAGGACTCGAGGCCGTCCTTCAGGAGGGCCTGCATGTCGAGCCAGACGTCGGTCCTCACGGTCGCCACGAAGACGACGCTTGCGAGCCCGGTGCTCTCGTCGTGACCCACGGTCGTCTGCCTTCCGCTGTGAAGGACGCGAGGAATCTATCGCCGCGGCCCGACGCGGGGCAGCGGCGCACGTTCGCCGGGCGGTCGCTTCCCCGTGGAGACGTCCCTCCCGGCGGGGCGAGATCGCACAGGTCGCTCGAGGCGACGACGGTGCCGCTCCGGACGTCGGGCCGTGTGCCCCGTCGAGGACCGCGCGCGTCACCTGGGCAGGGCGACTCCCCCGACCGCGCGCTCGCGCGACGGAGACGCCCAGAAGGAGCACGCTCTGCGGTCACGTTCGACGGCCCCGCAGCTCCTCGGGCCGGACGGCCGCGGGGAACGCGTCGCGACCCCCTGCGCACCCTCCCTGCGGCGATCGGGGCACCGACTCGGATGCGCTAGGGTTGGGCGTGACCCGAAATGGGCCATGAGCAGGACCGATGCATGACGGGCTGTGGCGCAGCTTGGTTAGCGCGCTTGACAGATCGG
>JAJZBW010000139.1 GCA_021798745.1 Actinomycetes bacterium | reverse complement strand
GCCTCCGCATTGCCGCCCGGGCGCCGAAAGCTCACCCGGGCGCCGTAGCCCAAAAGCGCGAACGCCGCGCCCACGAGCCCCGCGCGCTGCTCGATCCCCGCGAGCGGGCCCGTCTCGGGGATCTGCTCGAGGATGTAGCCGGCGGCCGGCGCGGCGACCTCGTAGCACTCCGCGGCCGTCGCGGTGAAGTCCCGGCCGATCCGGTCGCCGAGCGCCCAATCGAGGGCCTTCGTGACCTGGCGGAAGCCGACCGCGAGCGCGTCGGTCACGCGCGCTGCATCAGAAGAGTCCCGTGACCTGCTCGGGGTCGGCCTCGGAGGATGGTCGCGTCCCTCGGCCGAACCGAGTGGGGACCGCCCTCCCGTCGCGAGCTGGCGGATCTGCTCGACGCGCCCTCGCAGGCCGCCCGGCCGGACGTCCACCGTCCGGCGCAGCTCGTCTCGTCGCGCGAGCTGCTCCTCGCTCGGGATCTCCGGGCTCGGGCTCAGCCGGGGATCCGCCGCCGGGCTCGGCTCCGGGCTCCTCGGCCGCCGCGGCGGGCTCGTGAACCCGATGGGGTCCTCGTCTTGTGCCACGGGGCCAGCTCCTCACGTCGACGATCGGGACCCCAGAGGCGGTCTGCCTCTCGGTGATCGGAGAAGGCTGGCGTGCCCGAGGGACGCGGCGCAGCGTGACGCGCTCCTCGCACTCGGGAACCGAGCACCGGGCCGACCATGTCGTGCGGCCGCCCGGGCAGTCGCCGCGCGTCTCGTGCCCGCTCGCGCAGGTCCCCGCCGCCTCGATGTGGACTGCCTTGCGGACCGTCACGTGCCGCCCTCTTCCCGGTGCTGTCCGGGGTCAGCACCTAGTTGTCCGTGGACAGTGCTCCAGAGCTGTGAGAATAGGAAGTACTGACCGCGGTCAGTAGTGGCGAGTGACTCCGGTCAGCACCATACTGACCCCGGCCAGTTGACCCCGGTCTGCACCACCCGGTTGACCGCGGACACTAGGGAGCGCCCGTGCTGAGCGAGGAGATGGCGAGCCGGCTCGAGTCGACCCAGCGGCGCTGGCTCCAGCACGAGGCCGAGCGCCGCGTGATCGCGGACGACCGGATCCGCCTCGTGTGGGATGCCGTCGACGGGGGCGCCTCGCTCGGCGAGACCGCCCGGGCGATGTCCAAGGCCGGCAAGAGCGTCCCGCAGTCGTACATCTCGAAGCTCCTCGCCTGCGGCTATCCCGAGGGCTAGCCCGGACGCGACGAGGCGCCCCGGCGAAGGGGCGCCCCGTTGTGCCGCTCGTAGATCGCGCCGCTCGCTTCGAGGAGCTCGCCGGCGGCGCTAGCCGTGGGTCCTCGTCCGGCGTCTCACCCGCCGTAGAGTTCGACGCGGTCGCCGTCGAAGTAGTGCGCGTGGCCGGTGCGGTCCTTGATCCGGACGGCGTCGCCCTGCCACCTGATCGACCGAGGCTCGACGAACTCCGCCCGGCTGGCCACCGTCACGCCGGGGGGATCGTTCTCCTCGTGGAGGACGACGACGGTCCGGGGATACGGCTCCACCTCGCACGGCGCCGACGCGCGCTCATCGATGACATAGCCCTGCGAGCCGAGTGGGTCGGTCAGATCCCTGTCGCACCAGGGGCACCTCCACGCGTGCGTCACAGCGTGCCCCACGGGACGAGCTCGAGGAGGTCGAGGTCCACGTCGCTCATCTCGACGGGCGGGAGCTGCTGGGCGGCGATCGCCGGCCAGTGCTGGCCGTCGACCGGCATCCGCCGGCTCCCATCGACGACGAAGGCCGCCCCGGTGCTCGATCGTGCGATGCGCATGATGCCCTCCTGTGCCAGCACGGGAGGCCAGAGGCCCCCGAGGTTCCACGCTCCGAAATGCGACGTCGTCGCCTCGAGCTCGTCGCACGTCGCGCCGCCGATGACCACCTGGACAGCGGACTGCACGAGCTGGACGCCGGAGCGGATCGTCCCGGAGCGCCATCCGCCCGCGACCATCGAGACGTCGAGCAGGCTCTCGTTCCGGGCGCCGTTGATGAGATCCTCGGGACCGTAGCCGCCGAGGAGAAATCCCCTCGGCCTTATGAACTTTCCCGCTGCGCGCCAGTACTCGAGGCATGCGGATCTGTCGGCCGGCGCCACCGGGTCGAAGTCCACCGCGAAGACGATCGCCGCGCCATCAGGCATCACGGTCCGGCGGCTCCCGAGCATCGCTCCGCGAAGAGCCGTGTACCCGTCCTGTCGACCAGAGGATGCCCCGCCGAGCGCCGCGGCGGGCCCCTGCTCGAAGAGCGCGAGGATGCCGATCCCGTGCTCAGTGAGATCGGCGGCCTCGGGCATGCGGAGCGGGTTGGTTCCCGAGATGTAACGCCCGGCGAAGCGCCGGCCGGCCGCCGCGAGCGCCGCGCCGGAGAGCGTGTCGTAGGCGTCGACGCCTGGGATCACCAGACGTCGGCCCGGGTGTGCGCGTCCGAGCGGAGATAGGCGGCGAACGGGTTCCGGCGCTCTCGAGTGACCCGGTGGTGGTCGCGACGAGCGGCGCCCGCGGGCAAGAGGTACATGAATTGCGCGAGCGGGATCACGCCGCCACCGTGGGGAAAAATCCTATAGACGGCGAGTCGCGATATCCCGGAATAGCGCGACCGAACGTTAGCAGGGCCCCGACGGCGGGTCTCCACCTCGGGTGCCGTGCCGGGCGCCCGAGAGGCAGGTCCGGCAGGAGCGGCGAGCCGCACGCCGCGACGACGCCCGGGCGCGAGCGTGCCCCCGGCCGGGGAGCACCTGGCCGGGGGCACGCGCTCGTCTCGCGGGCGAGCCGCGCGGTCAGGTGTTGAGCGGGCCGACCGGGAAGACGACTCGCTTCCAGGTCGAGTTCGTCACGCCTGCGAGCGACGCGTACCACGCGAGGACCGCAGTGACGAGGCCGATCCATCCGCCGATGTGCGTGATCGTGTTGTTCTGGTCGAGCGCCCCGATGGTGAGGAAGAGGAACGTGAGCGTGAGCGCGACGAACACGAGCACGACCGCGACGTTCGTTCGGAGCGATGCGATGGTCATGTACGCCGTGAATATCGTCCAGCACAAGAGGAAGTACCCGGTGGCCTGGTAGGCATCCGCGCCGAGCCCAGGTGCGAGGTACTTCACGTAGTAGAAGAACGCCAGCCAGAAGGCGCCGTACGAGGTGAACGCGAGCGCCCCGAATGTGTTCTTGTTCTTGATCTCCCACATGCCGGCGAGCAGCTGCGCGATCCCGCCGTAGAAGATCGCGAGGGCGAGCACGGCGCCGGTCCCGGCTCCCTTCACGAGGTTCGAGTTCCCGAGACTGAGCAGGAACGTCGTCATCGCGAAGCCGGCGAGCCCGATCGGTGCCGGGTCGGCGATCGTCGAGGTCACGTTGGCCTCGACGTGCGACGATTGTGATTGCACGCCCGTTGCAGAGTCGCTCATATCGTGGTTCCCCCTTGTAGAGCTTGCAGTATGTCGCTAGGAACCGGCCGGTGCGTGTGCCCCCCCCTGGCAGTTCCGGTACCCGCGGGCCGGGTAGAGCTCGTGGTCCTCTGTTCACCCCCCTTCTCTGGAGCGTGTCCAGAGGCTCAGGAGTCGGCCGGGCGCATGGCCCGCGCGCGCTCGGCGATCTCGTGCACGACCGCCTCGTTCGCGAGGGTCGTCACGTCGCCGAACTTGCGTTGCTCGGAGATGTCACGGAGGAGCCGGCGCATGATCTTCCCGGACCGCGTCTTCGGGAGCTCGTCGGTGAACACGATGGACGCGGGACGCGCGATCTTGCCGATCTTCGTTGCGACGTGCTCACGGAGCTCGAGGATGAGGTCCTCGTCTCCCGTCCGGCTGCCCCGGAGCGTCACGAACGCGGCGATCGCCTGCCCGGTCTGCTGGTCGTCGCGGCCGACGACGGCCGCCTCGGCGACCGCCGGGTGGTCGACGAGAGCGGACTCGACCTCGAGGGTCGAGATGCGGTGCCCCGAGACGTTCATGACGTCGTCGACGCGACCGAGGAGCCAGTAGTAGCCGTCCTCGTCCCGCTTGGCGCCGTCGCCCGCGAAGTACACCCAGACGTTCTCCTCGGGCCGCGAGAAGCGGCGCCAGTAGGTCTCGACGAACCGGTCGTCGTCCCCGTAGATGCCGCGCAGCATCGAGGGCCAGGGACGCGTGATCACGAGGTACCCGCCCTGCCCGAGCGGAACGGACCGTCCCTGCTCGTCGACGACGTCGGCGGAGATCCCCGGGAGCGGGATCGTCGCCGACCCGGGCTTGGTCGTCGTGACGCCGGGGAGGGGCGAGATCATGAACCCTCCCGTCTCGGTCTGCCACCAGGTGTCGACGATGGGGCACCGGTCCCCTCCGACGACGCTCCGGTACCACATCCACGCCTCGGGGTTGATCGGCTCCCCGACCGTGCCGATGATCCGGAGGCTCGAGAGGTCGTGACGCGAGACGAAGTCGTCGCCCCACTTCATGAACGTCCGGATGGAGGTCGGCGCCGTGTAGAAGAGGGTGACCTTGTAGCGCTCGACGACGTCCCAGAACCGGTCCTTGTCGGGGAACTGGGGGGCCCCTTCGTAGATGACCGAGGTCGCGCCGTTCGCGAGCGGCCCGTAGACGACGTAGCTGTGGCCCGTGACCCACCCGATGTCGGCCGTGCACCAGTAGACGTCGTCCTCGGGGCGCAGGTCGAACACCATCGAGTGGCTCGCCGCCGCGTGCACGAGGTACCCGCCGCACGTGTGCACGATCCCCTTCGGCTTCGCGGTCGTGCCCGAGGTGTAGAGCAGGTAGAGCATGTCCTCCGAGTCGCACTCGGTCGCGGGCCGCTCGGGTGACTGGCGCGGGACGACGTCGTGGTACCAGACGTCGCGTCGCGGGGTCATCGCGACGGAGCTCTCGGTCCTCCGGACGACGACGACGTGCTCGATCGAGGGAGTGCGCGAGAGGGCGTCGTCGGCCATCTCTTTCAGGGGGACGACCGATCCGCCGCGCCAGGCGCCGTCGCAGGTGATGAGCACCTTCGCCGCGGCGTCGTTGATCCTGTCCGCGAGCGAGTCGGCGGAGAACCCGCCGAACACGACCGAGTGCGGGGCGCCGAGCCTCGCGCACGCGAGCAGCGCGACGGGCATCTCGGGGACCATGCCCATGTAGATCGCGACGCGGTCTCCCTTGTGGACACCGAGCTCCGCGAGGGCGTTCGCGAGGCGGCACACCTCCGCGTGGAGCTCCGCGTAGGTGATGACGCGCCGGTCGCCGGGCTCGCCCTCCCAGTAGTACGCGACGCGGTCGCCACGCTCCGCGAGGTGGCGGTCGAGGCAGCTCTCCGTCACGTTCAGCTTCCCGCCGACGAACCACTTCGCGAAGGGAGCCTTCGACCAGTCGAGGACCGTGTCCCACGTGCGCCGCCACTCGAGCCGGCTCGCGAGGTCGGCCCAGAATGCGTCGGGGTCCTCTGTCGCCTCGGTGTAGATCGCGTCCGAGGAGACGACCGCCCGGCTCGCGACCTCGGGTGGGGGCGGGAACACCCGCCCCTCGTCGAACAGCGCCTCGATCGTGTGGTGCGAGTCGCTCATAGCGGGTCCCCTCTCGCCTCGTCCGCCCGGCACCTTCCCGCCGGCATCCCCCGGGGACCGTGATTGCCACCGGCCGGGAACGCGCGGCGCACCGTGCGCGACGTACCGGCGATCGGGTCGCTCACACGCCCCTAACCGACGAACCGCCCCAGTTATACGAGGCCCCGGTGGCGGGCACAAGGTCTCGGACTACGTTCCGTGGTCCCGCCACGCGAACGACACACGCCGGAAACTGGACCGCAATATCCTCCGCATACGGACAGGTCGCCGGCTCGCGGCCACGACCGCGCGGATCCCGTCAGTCGGCCTCGAGGTAGTCGCGGAGCGGACGGGAGAGAGCAGGCTGACGGAGCTTCGCGAGCGTCTTCGTCTCGATCTGGCGGACGCGCTCTCGCGTGACCCCGAACATGCGCCCGACCTCCTCGAGGGTGCGTATCCGCCCGTCGTCGAGCCCGAACCGGAGCCGGACGACCTCCTGCTCCCGCTCGGAGAGCTCGCAGAGCGCGCGCTGCACGGCCTCGTTCAACAGCACCCGGGTGGCGGCGTCGACGGGGACCTCGGCCCCCTGGTCCTCGATGACGTCCGAGAGGCTGAAGTCCTCCTCGCTCCCCATCGGCTGCTCGAGGGAGATCGTGTCCTGGCTGATCCGCTGGATCTCCCGGACGCGCTCGACGGGGAACTGGATCCGCACCGCGACCTCCTCGACGGAGGGCTCCCGCCCGAGCTCCTGGGAGAGCTGACGCTGGACGCGGACGACCTTGTTGATCGTCTCGACCATGTGCACGGGGATCCGGATCGTGCGGGCCTGGTCGGCGACGGCGCGCGTGATCGCCTGGCGGATCCACCAGGTCGCGTACGTCGAGAACTTGAAGCCCTTCCGGTAGTCGAACTTCTCGACGGCGCGCATCAGCCCGAGGTTCCCCTCCTGGATGAGGTCGAGAAAGGCCATCCCGCGGTTCCGGTACCGCTTCGCGATGGACACGACGAGCCGGAGGTTCGCCTCGGTGAGGAGGTCCTTGGCCTCCAGGCCCTCGCGGACCGCGCGCTCGGCCCGTCGCCTCTCCTCGGCGGGCACCGACGCGAGGCCGCCCGAGGACTCCCAGGAGGCGAGCTCGACCGTCGCTTCGTGGCCCGCCTCGATGCGCTTCGCGCACAGGACCTCGAGGTCCGCCGAGAGGAGCGAGACGCGTCCGATCTCCCGGAGGTACGCGTGGACGGTGTCGGCCGAGGGCGCGCCGCCACCCGAGCTCGTGGAGCTGCGCAGCGCGCGCAGTGCAGCACTCTCTGCGTCGAAACCGACGGGCGGCTCGATGGGAACCATCACGGACCGTTCTCCTGGCGTTGCAGGATCCACGCTACCAACCGTCCGGCGGAAGCGAGCGCGGCCGAGGCGGCCTCCGGGCTCTCCCCGGCCCCGATGAGGAGCTCGATCTCCGAACGGACCGCTCCCGCGGTCGCCGCGGCCTCCCTCTCGCGCGTCGTGTCCCCCGAGCGCGTCGCGTCGCGCACCTCTCGCTCGAGCTCGTGCAGGGCGGAGAGCGCCGCGGGGTGGACGAGGCGCACGAAGGTCTCCCCCGGGTCGAGCTCCGGGTCGCAGTCCGCGACGGCGAGTCGGTGGAGCAGGTCCGCGACCTCCGGGGGTGCTCCCGACACGGCCGCGTGGAGGTCCGTCGCCGCGGCGAGCGCCCGGAACGCCCCCTTCTGGAGGGGGTCCGAGAAGAGGACCTCGTCGAGGAGCCCCGCGACCTCGGCGGGGCGGTGGATCGCGAGGCAGAGCGCGTC
>JAJZBW010000138.1 GCA_021798745.1 Actinomycetes bacterium | reverse complement strand
CGCGAGAGCGCACGGCCCCGGTCCGGGACGGCCGCAGGGGGCGAACCCGGCGCGACGCATCGGCGAGACGGCGGCGGTCAGCGGGGCGGCGCGAGGGAGACCTCGCCGAGGAGGCCGACCTCCACCCCCCCGTCCGCGCCGAGCGCGGGGCAGAGCGCGGCGAGGGCGACCGCCGCGTCGAGGTCCGGCGCGCGGACGATCGAGTAGCCGCCCAGCTCGGTCCCGGCCGAGCAGTTCCCGATCGCGCGCCCGTCGAGCACCGGCTGGCCCATGTCGAGGACGTGGTCGGCGATCGTGCCGAACCACGACGCCCACGCGGCCGGCGCGTGGGGGTCCCGCTGCCGGCCGGGAGCCCTGCGGTAGGTGAGGACGAACGTCGCCATGAGACTCTCCTTCTTCGTGCCGCGCCGAGGGGATCGGGCGCGGTCTACTGGGTGGACACCACGGCCGGCGGGAACGGGGCGCGCGAGCTCGTGGCCCCGGGCGGGCGTGCGGCGGCACCGTGCGTCCGAGCGGCCGCCGTGGGAGGGTGGGCCGGTGGACGAGGACCTGGTCGACCGTGCGCGCTCGGGGGACGAGTCGGCGTTCTCCGAGCTCGTCGCGCCCTACCGGCGGGAGCTCCAGGTGCACGCCTACCGGATGCTCGGCTCCGTGGCGGACGCAGAGGACGTGCTCCAGGAGACGCTCCTCGCGGCGTGGCGCGGCCTTGGGCAGTTCGAGGGTCGCGCCTCGGTCCGGACCTGGCTGTACCGGATCGCGACGAACCGGTCGCTCAACGTGCTCCGTTCGGCGCGTCGTCGTCCGGTCGCCGCGATCCCGCTCGACGTGACCCCGCCGGAGCCCACGCGTCTCGGCGAGACGACCTGGTTGGAGCCGTACCCGGACCTCCTCCTCGACCCGGTAGCAGAGGGTCCCGAGGCACGGTACGACTCGCTCGAGTCGGTGTCGCTCGCATTCGTGACCGCGCTGCAGCTCCTTCCGCCGCGCCAGCGGGCGGTGCTCGTGCTCTGCGACGTGCTCGCGTTCCCCGCACGCGAGGCGGCATCCGCGCTCGGAACGTCGGAGTCCGCGGCGCGCGCCGCGCTGAAGCGCGCGCGAGAGACGCTCCGCCGCGAGATGCCCCGCCGGGAGCGCCGCGCGGCCTCCGACGCCCGCGAGCGGGGTCTCCTCTCGCGGCTCGTCACCGCGTTCGAGGTGGGGGACGTCGACGGAGTCGTCGCGCTCATGAGCGACGACGCGTGGCTTCGCATGCCGCCGCTCCCGCTCGAGTACCAGGGCCCGGAGCCGATCCGCCGGTTCCTCTCCACCGTGGCCTTCCGGGAGGGTCGCCGGTACCGGCTGGTCCGGACCGGGGTCAACAGGCAGCCCGCGTTCGGGGTCTACGTGCGGAGCCTCGTGGGCGGCGTCGACCGTGCGTTCGGGCTCCTCGTCGTCACGCTCGACGGCGACCGCGTCGGGGCGATGACCCGCTTCGGGAACGAGGCGCTCGAGCGGGCCGGCCTGCCGCTCGAGATCGACCGCCGTCCCGGGTCCTAGGGGTGCAGGAGGACGACCTCGCCGACGGGCCGCCCGCGCGGGACCGCTGCGCTCGCGTGCGACGTCGTCGGGATCGCCGTGCCCGCGCTCTCGGGTGGTGGGCGGACCCGGCCGCGGGACACGCGCTCCTCTGTGGCGGGGGCGGGAGGCCTACGCGGCGCTCCGCAGGTAGCGGCGGAGCGCGACGAGCGTCCAGATGCCCTCGACGACGCCGAAGGGCCAGGTTCCCGCGAGGAACCCGTAGCTGCTCGAGAGCGCGCACCCCAGCGCGAACGCGGCGACGAAGTGCCGGCTCCGCGACTCGAGGGCGTACATCGCCATCATGAACGTGACGGCACATACCCCGTACACCGTGACGGCCATCGTGGCAATCGTCGCGCGCCCGGTCCGCCTCGCGCGACCCGCCGAGCAGCCCGGCCGAGCCCGCCTCTCGGTTGGGAGCGTGCGAGAGTCCTCCGGGGGCGATCCCCTCGCACGTCCTGCGACATGCAGCGGGCGGGCGTCAGGTTGCTGCACCGGTCGTCGCGGCGAGGGCGAGAGCGGCGGTCACTCCTCCGTTCGCGGTCGCCGGGCGTGCCCGGCCCGTCGGCTCGAGGCCGGGTCAGGTGTGGTCGACGAGGCGGTACCCGGCGCCCCGGACGGTCTTCAGGAGGGGCTCGAGCCCGGGGCGGTTGAGCTTGCGTCGCAGGTACCCGACGTAGACGTCGACGACGTTGCTCCCCGGGTCGAAGTCGTACTCCCAGACCTCGCTGAGGATCCGCGCGCGCGTGAGCACGTGCGTGGGGTGACGCATGAAGAGCTCCAGAAGGGCCCATTCCCGTGGTGCGAGCTCGATCCGCCGTCCGCCCCGCTGTGCGACCTTGGTGAACAGGTCGAGGCGGAGGTCGCCGACGGCGAGCTCGCTCGCGGAGGGCTGGTTGGTCGAGCGGACGACCGCCCGGACGCGCGCGAGCAGCTCCTCGAAGGCGAAGGGCTTGGTCACGTAGTCGTTCGCCCCGAGGTCGAGGCCGCGCACCTTCTCGCCGACCTCGGCACGCGCCGTGAGGATGACGACGGGGAGCGCGGGGTCGCGCCGCCGGAGGTCGACGAGCACGTCCTCGCCGCTCATCGTGGGGAGGCCGAGGTCGAGGAGCACGAGGTCGAACGGCTCGAGTGGCCGCTCGAGAAGGTGCTCTGCGTCCTCCCCGTTGCCGGCGACGATCGCCGAGTAGCCCTCGGCGCGAAGGCCCTTCACGAGGAACGCCGCGATCCGCTCGTCGTCTTCGACCACGAGGATCCTCACCGGTCGCTCCCTCTCTCGTACCGGTCGTGCCCCGAGGGAAGGGCGATCGCGACGCGGGCACCCCCGAGGTCGGACTCGCCGATGGCGACCCGCCCGCCGTGAGACTCGGCGACGGCCTTCACGATCGCGAGGCCGAGGCCGGTCCCCCCTCCCGAGCGCGCGCCCGGGCGCGAGAAGCGCTCGAGGGACGCGGCGCGCTGGTGGGCAGGGATCCCGGGTCCCGAGTCCTCCACGACGAGCTCCACCTCGGCTCGGGGAGCGGAGACTCGCGCCGACAGCCGGATCGTGTCTCCGGGACCGGTCGCCTTGACCGCGTTCGCGACGAGGTTGAGCACCGCGCCGCGAACCTTGGCCTCGTCGACGAGCAGCACGCGGTCCGGGACGGGCTCGAGCAGGAACGTGCGGTCCGCGAGCACCTGGGCGGCCGAGTGGCAGTCGGCGAGCAGGGCGCGCAGGTCGACGGGGGAACGGGCGAGGAAGTCCGGGTCCATCGCGTGGCCGAGCATGAGGAGCCTCTCGACGACGGCTCCCATGTGGGAGAGCTCGTCCACGACGAGGTCGATGGTCTCCTTCACCGCTGCGGTGTCCGACGCGCCGGTCCGTCCGAGGACCTCGAGGTGGCCGCGAGCGACCGTGAGCGGCGTGCGGAGCTGGTGGGAGACGTCCGCGAGGAGCCGTCGCTGGCCGACCATGGCGGTCCCGATCCGGTCGAGCATCTCGTCGAACGTGCGGGCGAGGTCGCCGACCTCGTCGTCGGTTCCCTGGTCTCCGAGCCGCTGGTCGAGGCTCGACCGCCCGATCTCGTCCGCGGCCGAGGTGATGCGCCCGACGGTCCGGAGGAGCGTGCGCAAGAGCAGGTAGCTGCTCGTCACGCCGGCGGCGAGGGCGACCGCCGCCTCCGCGAGGGACAGGGTGAGGACGCGCGAGCGCTCGGCCGCGAACGGCGTGAGGTCTGCAGTCGCGATGATCGTCCCGACCCTGCGGGAGCCCTCACGGAGCGGGGCGGCCGCGAGCTCGACCGGGTGTCCGGCGACCGTCGTCGCGAGCACCTCGGAGGCGCTCGGGGGGCGCGAGAGCAGCGACAGGACCGCGGGGGCGCGAGCGAGGTCGGCCCCGCTCGCGGTCTGGACACGCGCGCCCTGGGGGAGCGCGACGAGGACCGCGCCACCCGAGGCGAGAGCGTGGGACTCGAGGTAGCGGACGGCGAACGCCTCGATCGGCTGGCCCGCCGGTCGACCGGCGGCCGAGTGGGCGAACGCGCCGAGCTCAGCGGCGAGGCTGCCTGCGGCGACCGCCTCGTAGCTGGACGAGAAGCTCGACACGAGCGCGAACGCGACCGCGCCGAGGACCACGAGGAGGATCGCCCCATGGAGCGCGGCGAGGCGGATGGCCGTGCCGGGGCGCCGGGGTGAGAAGCGACGGGCCGTCCGCGGGAGATCCGGGTCGGTGCTCAGCTGTCGGTGCCCGTGCCGGATGTCGGCCGGCTACCGCCGCCCCCCGAGCGCCCTCCGTGCCCGCCGTCGTCGGTCACCGGCTGGCGGGTCGTGACCGTCGTGACGTGGGAGTCGCCGCTCGCGGTGGTCGTCGTCGTCGGCGCGGGCAGACCGGCCCGCGGCCGTGTCGTCGACGTCGTGGACGCGGCGGGCCGGAGAGTCGCGGGAGCGAGAGTCGTGACGGGGGCGCTCGTCGGCGTCGTGCTCGACGGAGGAGGAGCAGACGCGACCGTGGTGGTCGTGGGATGCCGTCGGGACGCGCGTGCCGTGGTCGTCGCGGCCGGGGTCGCCGCGGCCGGGGTAGAGGAGCCCGCGGCTCTGGCCGTCGCGCCCGTCCCGGGCCCCGCCGGGCGAGACGGGCCGGACCGCGAGATCGTCCCGGTGCCGACCTGGAGCGCGCTCGGCATGGACCCCGCCGGAGGGCCGGAGCGCGCGAGCGCGAGCGCGACGGCACCCGAGGCCACGATCACGGCGCCCACGAGCCACAGGGCGGGGCCGGATCGCCACGCGCGGCGACGCGCGCCGCCCCTCGCGAGGGGCCGACCTCCCGATCCCTTCCCGTCCTGCACGTCCGTCATCGTCGCGCCCTCCGGCGCCGCGAGCGCGTCACCTCCGGCGGCGAGGGTGCCCAGTCGGCGGCGACGAGGTCGAGAGCGCCCGCCGGGCACGCACGGCAGGCTCGTCGCGCCCGGTCGAGCGAGGTCGGGGAGGAGACGGGGGTCGCGTCGACGACGGCGAAGCCCCACTCGTCGAGCGCGACGCGCTCGGGGCAGCGGATCGAGCAGATGCCGTGCCCGTCGCAGCGAGCACCGTCGAGGAGGAGCCGGTACGCGGCTGTGGGGGACCCGGAGCGGCCCGGCCGGCCGGAGAGCGCTCTCATCGTCGAGAGCCCTCGGCCGCGGCCAGGGGAAGCGGCAGGCCCGCGCCCGACGCGTGGCACGCGCGGCCGCGGACGTGACGGTGCAGCTCCTCGGAGAAGGTGTCGAGGGCGCTCTCGACGACCTCGGACACGCCGGTCGGGTGACCGCAGGCCCCGCGTCCCCGCACGGACGCCGCGAGGCGGTGGATCTCCCGGACGTCGCTCCTGCGGGCTCGGCCGTCGGCGAGCGCTCCGAGCAGCGACGCGATCGCGGGCAGACCGAGCGCGCACGGTCCGCACTGGCCCGCCGTCTCGCCTGCGAGCCAGCGCACGATCCGGGCGGTCTCGGCTATCCCGCACCGCTCCTCGGCGAGGACGGCGACGAGCCCACACCCGAGCCGAACCCCGGAGTGGCCGAGCGCGTGGCGGTCGAGCGGGGCGGACCACGCGACGCTCCCGCCCAGCCAGCTCCCCTCATAGCCTCCTACGAGGACCGCCTGCGGGGGGCGGACAAGCCCTCCGCAGGCCTCGAGGGCGTCCGAGAACGTCGTCGGGCCGACGACCTCGACGACCGTCCCGGGGACCGCGACGTCGCCCGCGAGCGTGACGAGCGTCGATCCGGGGCAGCCGGGAGACCCGGCCTCGGCGAACCACTGCGCCCCGAAGCGGGCCGCGAGCGCGACGTGCGCGTAGGTCTCCGCGTTGCTGAGCACGGTCGGCCTGTTGCGCACCCCGGACGCCGCCGGGGTGAGAGCGCTTCGGCGCGGCGCCGCCGGACCGCCGGACAGGAATCGCACGACGGCGCTCGCCTCTCCGGCGACGTAGCGGTCCGGGCCGTCCACGAGGCGGGCCGGCACGGCGTCGAGGTCGGAGATCCGTCTCTCGAGCAGGGCCCGTTCGAGCGACCGGCACATCGCGGTCCGCTCCCGGTGCACGTACACGAGGATCTCGTCGGCACCGACGGCCGAGGCGACGGCCTCGGCACCGTCGAGAACGAGGTGGGGCCGGAGCCCGACGAGGACCGCGTCCTTGCGGCTCGCCGGCTCGCCCTCGCTCGCGTTCACGACGACGACGGGTGTCCCGAGGGTCGTCGCCGCGAGGTCGAGCTTCCTCGCGATCGGGAACTCCCCCCCGCCGCGTCCGAGGACGCCGCTGTCGCGGACGAGAGCGCGGAGCTCGTCGGGCCGCCGTCCGTGATGGCCCGGAGGCCCGAGTCGAGCGAGGTGCGACTCGTAGCTCTCGGGCCCGGATCGAGCGTCGGGACCCGACAGCAGGCGTGCGACGGCGTCGCCCGCGACGCCGAACGCGGGTCGGCGGGCACGCGTGGTGCCCACGGCGTCGAGAAGCGGGGCGGTCATCGCGTAGCCCCGGCGCGGGCGCCGCCGGGCGTCTCCTTCGCCCGGTCCGCGCGCCCACCGGCGTCGGGGTGACGCGCCGGGCCCGTCACGGCGGGTCCGTCCGGGGTCGTCGCCGAGAGCGTGTGTCGTGCCGCGTGCCGGGTGGACACGACCGCGACCACCGCGAGGCCGGTCACCGCGTAGAGGGGGCGCAGCGTGCGTGCGTCCGTGCCTGCGAACATCCCGTGGAGCCACACGGATGCGAACGCGAGCAGCGACATCCTGTGGATCGCGAGCCAGTGGCGCGTGCCGCTCGACCCGGCGAGGGCCGCGGTCGCTCCGATCACGACGAGCGCGACGAGCGCGACGACCCCCAGCGCGACCGGGAGGGTGCGGTAGTGGGACATCCCGGGGACGAGCGCCCCCAGCCAACCGACACCTGCGTACCGGTCCGCGGCAAGAGAGGCGAGGTGCCCGGCGACGAGGGCGATCGTCGCGACGCCGAGGGCCGCGTGCGCGCGCAGGCGGGTCTCGCCGTGGAGGAGCGGCCTCGAGAACCGCCAGGGATGGCGCATCCAGGTGCCGAGCAGCACGAGCGCCGTCAGCGACAGATAGGCGGCGATCCCGAGAGCGCGGCCCGTGATCCAGGTGAAGTACCTGCTGTGGATGGTCGGTGCGACGGCTCGTGCGGCGAGCGTCCCCGCTCCGACGGCGAGCGCGGACGCGGCGAGCGCCGTCGCCGCGAGAGAGAGCGCTGCCCGGGCACGGGGGAGCGCGATCCGTCTCACGGGCGGACCTTGTCGAGGAACGGCGCGACGGGGGCGGTGTGGGACCAGGATCCGAGATCG
>JAJZBW010000137.1 GCA_021798745.1 Actinomycetes bacterium | reverse complement strand
GCCGCGCCCGGGGCGCCGCGCGCGGGAGCACGCCACCATGTCGGGGCGGCACGCCCGCGATCGTTCCTCGGCGGGACCCTGCGAGCGACGGGCCCCCTCCCGAGGTACGCGTCGGGGCAGTACGCACCGAAGGTCGACGCGACCGCGTGCACCCCCGGGCCCGTTCCCCCGACGACCACGACGACCGTCCCGGCGACGACGGTCCCTCCGACGACCGTCCCTGCGACGCTCCCCCCGACGACCGTCCCTCCGACCCTCCCGACGACGACGCTCCCCGGCGCGACGACCACCACCTTCCCCCCCACGACCACCACGGCGAACCTTCTCGGCAACGCCCGCCGACCGGCGCTCGGCCCCGAGCAGGCGACGACCACGACGACGCTCCCGCCGACCACGACCACGACCACGACGACCACGACGACCACCACGACCACGACCACCACGACGACGCTCCCGACCGGTGTGACGTCTCCCGTCACGACCACGACGACGACCACGCTCCCGCCGGTCCTCCCGCGCGCGTCCAGCGCGTACTACCTCGTCGAGAACGACGGCGACGTGCACCCCTACGGAGGAGCCGTCTACTTCGGGTCGACCTCGGCCAAGCGGCTTCCCGCCCCCGTCGTCGGGGGAGCCGCGACGGCAGACGGCGGGGGCTACTGGCTCGCGACCTCCCGGGGAGGGGTCTACAACTTCGGGGACGCGCCCTTCTTCGGCTCGGCGGTCCACGACCACACGGCCGAGCCCGTCGTCGCGATCGCGTCCACGCCCGACGGCCAGGGGTACTGGCTCGTGACGAAGTCCGGAGCCGTGTACAACTTCGGGGACGCCCCGAACTGCGGGTCGACCGCGCGGCTGTACCTCGACAACACCGTGGTCGCGTTCGCCCCGACCCCTGACGGGCTCGGCTACTGGATCGTGACCTCGAAGGGCGCCGTGTACAACTTCGGCGACGCTCCCTTCGTCGGTTCCGTGCCGTACTCGCACCGCACGCTCCGGGCGAGGGTCGTCGGCATCGCCGGCAGCGCGGACGGCCGCGGGTACTGGCTCGCGGCGGCGAACGGGAGCGTCCTCAACTTCGGCGACGCTCGCTTCTTCGGCTCCGCGGTCCACGTCACGTTCCCGAAGGCCGCCCCCCGTCCCGTCGTGTCCGTGACCGCGACCTCCGACGGGGCCGGCTACTGGCTCGCGACGAGCTCCGGTCGGGTGTTCCGCTATGGCGACGCGCGCTTCGGCGGGTCCCTCGCGCGGAGCCAGCCCCGTCCGCCCCTCGCGGCCGTGCAGCTCGTGCGCACGGTCGCCGCGGGCGCGACGAGCTCGAGCTCCCCGTTCCCGCACGGCGCGTTCGGCTACGACATAAGCAACTTCCAGTGCGCGCGCGGGTCCAAGTCCACGATCCAGCCGAACGTGCCCGCCGTCTCGCCCGTCGCGGTCATCCAGGTCGCGGGATGGCTCGACAGCTCACGCAACTCGTGCCTCGGCTCCGAGGCCGCGTGGGCCGAGCAGTCGTCGGGGCCCGCGGGAAGCCACTACAGCCTGTACTTGTTCATGAACTCACCGGGCACGAACGCCGCGGCGAGCACGCAGAGCGCGATCGGGCCGGCCGGGGTGTGCGCGACGCTCGCTCCCGGGAGCCAGCGGCCGTGCCGCGCGTACAACTACGGGTACAACGGGGCGAAGAGCGCCCTCGCGTACGCGTCCTCGACGGGGGTCTCCTCGAGCGTGTGGTGGCTCGACGTCGAGAACGACCACCTCTCGCCGAACGCGTACAGCTCGTTCCCCGCCTCGTACTGGTCGGACTCGACGCTCCTCAACGACGAGACCATCCAGGGGGCCGACGACGCGCTCCGCACCGCGGGGATCGTGGTCGGCATCTACTCGACGAGCGTGCAGTTCCCGAAGATCGCAGGGGCCTTCGTGCCGAGCGGCCCGCGCATCCCGCTGTGGGTCGCGGGAGCCCCCTGGACGAGCCCTCCCTACACGCAGAAGGGGCTCGAGTCACCCCGCGTCCTCGCCGCCTGGTGCGCGGGGACCGCCGTCTACGTCGACACCCACTCGACGGACGTGTTCGCCGGCGGAGTGCCGTGGCTCCTCCAGGAGACGCCGGGGAACGAGCCCTCACCCTACGGGCTCGACCCCGACTACGCCTGCTGACCGGGCACGTCCGCGGGCGGATCCGCCGGCCACCGCCGCGCCGAGCCCGCGTCCGCGTCCGGCCTCGGCTCCGCGACGACCCACGGGGGAGGCGGGGCACGCAGCTCGCTCTCTGCCCCCGCTCCGTCCTCCCCGAGCAGGTGCGCGCTGTCGGAGTAGCGGACGAGCCGCCACTTCGCGCCGGCGTGCTGCCACTCGGTGAGCGAGGCGTGCTCCGGGTGGAGCCGGACGTCCCGCCCGTGGTCCGCTATCCCGAGGAACGAGATCATCGACGAGTCCACGATCCCCCCGTGCGCAACGACCACGACGAGCTCGCCCGGGTGCGCGTCGACGGCGGCGAGGAGCGCGTCGGCGGCGCGACCGACGAACTCGGTCCAGCTCTCTCCTCCCGGTGCGAGCGGGGTGTCGGGGTCGTCCCCCGGCAACGACCTCCTCTGGAATCGGTCCGCGTACTCGGCCCACGTCAGGCCGTCGGCCTCGCCGGGGTGCCGTTCGCACAGCGAGCACGTCGGCACGAAGCGCGCTCCCCCGAGAGCGGGTGCGATCACCTCGGCGGTCTCGATCGCACGCGGGAGCAGGCTCGTGTAGAAGGCGCTCGCGCTCTCGAGCTCCCGAGTGCGCGCGAGCCGCGCCGCGAGCGCCTCGGCCTGGCGGACGCCGCGCTTCGTGAGCCCCCGGCAGGTGTCGTGCCCGCCGATGTACTCCTCGGCGTTGCACACGGCCTCGCCGTGGCGGACGATCACGAGACGCGTCCCGAGACGGTCCAGGCCTCGGTCGCCGCTCCCGGATGCTGCTCCCGCGGGTCCCCCGTCCCCGTCGCGCGCCGCCTCCACCCCGCCAGGCTACCCCTCAGCCGAGGACGTCGACGAAGCGCTCGAGCTGGCGGAGGTTCCGGCACTCGAACACCCCGTCCGCGAGCGGGGCGTAGCTCGCGAGCACCGAGTCGCCCGTCCCCCAGTAGGCGCGGGGCTCGGGATTGAGCCAGTACACACGCCGCGCCCGCCGCGCGACCTCGGCGAGGGCCTCCTCGTTCGTCGCGTGGTAGTTGTTGCGAGCGTCCCCGAGCACGATCACGTTCGTCCGGGAGGTGACCTCGCGCCCCCATCGACGTGCGAACGCTCCGAACGCGTTCCCGTAGTCCGAGTGCCCGTCGAGGTGCACGACGTCCGCCTCGGCGGCGACCCGGGCGACGGCCTCCGCTATCGACGCGGACCGGGAGAAGATGGCGGTCACCTCGTCGATCCCGTCCACGAACACGAAGATCCGGACGTTCGAGAACTGTGCGGCCAACGCGTGCACGAGGTGGAGGGTGAACCGGGCGAACGACGCGACCGACCCGGACACGTCGGCGACGACGAGGATCTCCGGCTTCGCGGGACGCGCCCGGTGGAAGCGCGGGTCGGCCGGGACGCCCCCCGTCTGGAGCGACCGCCGGATCGTCGCCCGGAAGTCGAGCGAGCCACGGCGGCGGCTCCTCCTCCGGCGCGCGAGCCGCACCGCGAGCGAACGGGCGAGCGGGAACAGAGCGCGCCGGATCCGGTCCAGGTCCTCCCCGCTCGCGTGCATGAAGTCCACGTCCTCGACGAGGGGACGACGGAGCGACCGGGCGACCGCAGCGGTGCCCCGCTCGGCCACGAGAGCCCGACGGATCTCCTGCTCGACGAGGCGTCGGAGCTCCGCTGCCCGGGCCTCGAGCTCGTCAGCGACGAGCCTCGCCGCGAGCGGACCGTCGACGGGACCGAGGATCTCGTCGTCGTGCGACGCGCCGGGGCCGACCGCAGCGTGGAGGAGGTCCGCGAGGATCCCCTCGAGGTCGAGACCGCGGAGCGTCCGGTAGAGGTAGTAGGAGACGCCCACGGGTCGACCGGGCTCGACCCCCGCGAACAGCCCGGTCGCCGCCCGCGCGACCGCGGCGAGCGCCTTTTGGTCGCCGCTCCGAAGGGCGCCTGCCGCGAGCCCCCGGAGGGCGGACGGGTCGAGCGTCGCGGACCGCACGTCGCCACCCTGGGTCGCGCCCTCGTCCGGCCCCTCCCCTCGCTCCGTCCCGGGCGGTGCGGGCGACGCGTCTGCTGCCGCTCGGTCCGGCGCAGGTCCCCTCGGCGAGAAGTAGACGTCGAAGGCCCTCTCGAACGCGTCGAGGTGCTCGGACGACTTCACGAGGGTCGCCGCGAGAGAGCTCCGCAGGACCGACCGGTCGGCGACCGCGACGAGGTCGACCGCGAGCGCGGCGTCCACCGCCTCGGTGAGGGACACGGGGAGGCCCGACGCCCGGAGCTCGCCGACGAAGCCCGAGAGGACCTCGAGCACCGGTCGCCTCCCCGCTAGGAGCCGGCCGCGTCGGGAGGGCGGACCGAGAGCTCCGCCGCGACCAACTCGATGTCGGCCTGGTACTTGAGCAGGATGTGCAGCGTCGACACCGCGACGTCGGCGTCGACGTGCTCGATCCCGAGCAGCACGAGCGTCCGCGCCCAGTCGAGCGTCTCGGACACCGACGGGTGCTTCTCGAGGTCGAGGTCCCGAAGGGTGCGCACGACGCGCACGACCTCGTCGGCGAGGCGGGTCGCGATGCCCGGGACCTTCGCGAGGACGATCTCCCTCTCGCGCTCGGGCGTCGGGTACCCGAGGTGGAGGTACAGGCAGCGGCGCTTCAGCGCCTCGGACAGCTCCCGAGTGTCGTTGGAGGTGAGCACCACGAACGGGATCTGCCGGGCGCGCACGGTCCCGAGCTCGGGGATGGACACCTGGTATTCGGAGAGCACCTCGAGCAGGAGCGCCTCGGTCTCGAGCTCGACGCGGTCGACCTCGTCGACGAGCATCACGACCGGGTCGCTCGCCCGGATGGCCTCGAGGAGTGGTCGCTCGAGGAGGAACTCCTCCGAGAAGATGTCCGCCTCGACCTCCTCCCAGGCGCGCGTGCCCGCACGGGCGCCGCCCGAGCTCTCGACCTGGATGCGAAGGAGCTGCTTGCGGTAGTTCCACTCATAGAGCGCCTTCGACTCGTCGAGCCCCTCGTAGCACTGCAGGCGGACGAGCCTCGCCCCGAGGAGGGAGGCGACCGACTTTGCCAGCTCGGTCTTTCCGGTCCCGGCCGGGCCCTCCACGAGGACGGGCTTCCCGAGCTGCTCGGCGAGGTACACGACGGTCCCGATGTGCGCGTCCGCGAGGTACCCGACCGACGCGAGCCCGTCGACGACGTCTCCAGGCGAGGAGAGCCGCGCCGACGCCGAGGGGGCCGCGGGCGTCACGTGCGCACCTGCCCGTCGCCCTCCACGACGTACTTCACGGTCGTGAGCTCGCGGAGGCCCATCGGGCCGCGGGCGTGGAGCTTCTGGGTCGAGATCCCGATCTCCGCGCCGAGACCGAGCTCGCCCCCGTCCACGAACCGTGTCGACGCGTTCACGAGCACGGCCGCCGCGTCGACCTCGCGGGTGAACCGTGTCGCAGCGGCGTAGTCCCGGGTGACGATCGCCTCGGAGTGGCCCGTCGAGTAGCGGGCGATGTGCTCGATGGCCGCGTCGAGCGAGCTCACGACCGCGACGGCGAGCTTCAGCGCGAGGAACTCGCTCGCGAAGTCCTCCTCGCAGGCCGGGGCCACCCCGGGGAGGATCGCCCGGGTCGCCTCGTCCCCGACGAGCTCGACTCCGGCAAGCGCCGCCGCGAGCCTCGGAAGCGCGACGGGGGCGATCGCCTCGTGCACGAGGAGCGTCTCGGCCGCGTTGCAGACGCTCGGCCGCTGCATCTTCGCGTTCACGACGATCCGCTCCGCCACGTCGAGGTCCGCCGACGAGTCGACGTACACGTGGCAGTTGCCGTCCCCGTCCATCACGTAGGGCACGGTCGCGTGCTCTCGCACGATCTCGAGGAGAGACGGCCCGCCGCGCGGGATCAGGCAGTCGATCGCCCCGCGGAGCTTCACGAACTCGACGACCGTCTCGTGCGCGGTGTCCACGACGAGCTGGACGGAGTCCACCGGGAGCGCCGCGTCCTCGACGCCCCGTCGTATCGCCGCGGCTATCGCCCGGTTCGAGTCGATCGCTCCTGCCGAGCCGCGGAGCAACACGGCGTTCCCGGACTTGAGACAGAGCGCCGCGGCGTCGGAGGTCACGTTCGGCCGGTTCTCGTAGACGATCCCGACGACGCCGAGGGGGACCCGGACGCGTCGCACGCGCAGCCCGTTCGGACGGACCGAGCCCTCGACGACCTCCCCGACCGGGTCGGGGAGCCGGGCGACGTCCTCGAGACCTCCCGCCATCGACGCGAGACGTCCTTCGTCGAGGCGCAGACGGTCGACCACCGTCGCTCCCGCTCCGGCCGCTGCGGCACGCTCGACGTCGAGCGCGTTCTCCTCGAGGATCTCGCGTCTCGCGTCGAGGAGCGAGGACGCCGCCGCACGGAGCGCGGCGTCCTTCGCGGCCCTCGGCGCGAGCGCGAGCGCGCGCGACGCGCTCTTTGCGCGGGCACCGAGGACGGGAAGCGGGGTCGTGGCCATGCCAAAAGCTACCGAGCCGGAGCAGCGCACGGTACCGGGTCCGCTCCGTGCGGGCGCCGCGCGCTCACACGAGCACGACGAGGTCGTCCCGGTGGACGAGCTCCCGGGCGAGCTCGCCCGGGAGCTCGGGGGACTTTCGTCCCATCCAGAGCGTCGAGCTCCGGGACGGGAGCCCGGCGAGGCCCTTCGCGAACACCTTCCCGTCGGGTCCCGCGATCTCAACGGCCTCCTCGACCACGAAGTCCCCCTCCACGGACCGGACGCCCGCGGGGAGCAGCGAGGCCTCGCGCTCGACGAGCGCACGGCGCGCCCCGTCGTCGACCGTGACGCGCCCCGCCGCCCGGAGCGCGAAGGCGATCCAGAGCTTGCGCGCCCCGAGGGTCCTCTCGCGCGCCGCGACATGTGTCCCGATCCCCGGCTCTCCGGCGACCGCCCCGACGAGCACGCCGTCGCGTGCCGCCGCGGCGATGACCGTCCGCACACCCGACCACGCCGCCATCCGGGCCGCGGCGAGCTTCGACGCCATCCCCCCGCTCCCGCCCGGTGTGCCCGGCCCCCCGGCCGCGCGCTCGAGAGCGGCGTCCACCTCCGACACCTCTTCCACGAGCGACGCGGTCGCGTCGAGCCTCGGGTCCGCGGTGAACAGACCGGCCGTGTCCGTGAGAAGGACGAGAAGCTCCGCTCCGACGAGGTGCGCGACGAGCGCGGCGAGCCGGTCGTTGTCCCCGAACCGGAT
>JAJZBW010000136.1 GCA_021798745.1 Actinomycetes bacterium | reverse complement strand
CTCCGCGCGGTGCGGCTCGCACGCGACCGGCGATCCCCGCCCGGCCCCTCGCCGCCGAGAAGCCCCGCGGCGACTGCGGCGGGGCTCAGGACGAGGAGCTCGCCTCCCCGCGCCGCCGCCGTCCGCTCCCGGATGCGAGCCCATCGGGGCTCGCGCTCCTTCAGCACCGCGACGATCGGGGAGGCGATGAAGATCGACGAGTACGCGCCCGACGCGAGCCCGATGAGAAGTGCCCAGCCGAAGTACTGGAGGGTCGTCGCCCCGAGGATCTGCGCGCCGAGCACGAGCACCGCGAATATCGGCAGGATCGCGACGAGGGACGTGTTGATCGAGCGCGCGAGGGTCTGGTTCATCGACAGGTTCACGACGTCGGAGATCGTGAGCCTCCCGACGGCTCCGACCCCCTTCAGGTTGTCCCGGATCCGGTCGAACACGACGATCGTGTCGTACAGGGAGTACCCGAGGATCGTGAGGATCGCGACGACGGTGTCCGGGGTCACGTCGAACCCGGTGAGCGAGTAGATGCCGACCACCACGAGGATGTCGTGCAGCACCGCGACGATCGCGGAGAGCGCCATCCGCCACTCGAAGAAGACCGAGATGTAGAGCGCGACGAGCACGAAGAACACGATGAGCGCCTCGATCGCCTTCTTCGTGACCTCGCCGCCCCAGGACGGCCCGACCGAGGTGATGCTCACCTCCGACGGGCTCACGTGCGCTATCCGCGCGATCGTGTCCTCGACCTTCACGAGCTGCGCCTGGGTCTGCGCGGGGGTCTGGCCCTTCGGGATCTTCGCCTCGACCTGCAGCGACCGGGACGATCCGCCTGCCTGTCCGAGCACCGTGATGGTCGAGCCGCTCAGGTTGAACCCGGCGAGCGCGTCGCGCGCCTGGGTGACGTTCGCACCGGGCCACTGCACGGTCCACGAGGTGCCGCCCGAGAACTGGATGTCGAGGTTGAGGCCCCGCGTCGCGAGCGACACGATCCCGGCGAGGATCACGAGAGCGGAGATCGCGAACCAGATCCGCCTCCTCCCGACGAACTCGAGGTTCGTCTCCCCGTGGTAGAGACGGGAGAAGAACCCGCTCCGGACGGGCCTCGCACCGGTCGGCTCCCCGGCCGGAGCAGGCGTCGCCGGGCGCTCGCCCCGTCTCGCTCCGGCGCCGGCGGGCCGACGACCGTGCCGCACCGCCTCCCCGCCCGTGAGGTCTCCCTCGCCGGCGGTCTCCGTCCCGCCCGGGGAGCCGTCCAGAGGAGCCGGGACCTCGAGGTCCGCCTCCTCGACCCGCTTCTCGGCCTCCCCGGTCCCGTCACCCGCCTCGGGCACGGCCTCCGAGTCGTCCTCCGGCGCGCTCGCCGCACCCTCGGGCTCCGCCCCCGGGACCCACTCGGCACCCGCGTCGCGAGGGGCCGTCCCGGGCGCGTCCGCGTCACCCGAAGGCGTCCCGGGCGCGTCCGCGTCGTCCGCGGCCGGGCCCCGAGGTGGCCGCGGCGACCCGGACCCACGCGCCGAGCCCGGCCGGATCCGGTCGGGGCTCACGTGGCGGCCTCGGCGCGCCTGTCGAGGCCCCGCGCGACCCCGAGCCACCGAGCCTCCGTGAACACCCTGTTGCGGCCGAGGAGGATGACGAGTGGACGGGTGAACAGGTACGCGGTCACCACGTCGGTGAGCGTCGAGATCCCGAGCATGAACGCGAACCCCTTCACGGACCCGACCGAGATGAGCCAGAGGACGAGAGCGCCGAGGAACGAGACCGCGTCGGCCGACAGGATCGTCCGGTACGCGCTCGCGAAGCCCTTGTCGACCGACGCGCGGATCGAGCGCCCCGCGCGTACCTCGTCCTTCAGGCGCTCGAAGTACACGATGTAGGAGTCGACCGTGATCCCGACGGACACGATGAGCCCGGTCACTCCGGACAGGTCGAGCGTGAGACCGAGAGAGGATGCGCCGAGCGCCGAGATGAGCCCGTAGAGGAACGCGCCGGTCGTGAGCAGGCCGAGCACGACGACGACGCCGAGAGCCCTGTAGTAGGCGATCGTGTAGCCCATCACGAGGAGGAGCCCGAGCGCGCCGGCGAGGAGGCCCGCGCGGAGCGACGCCGACCCGAGGCTCGCGGAGACGGTCTGCGAGGTGAGCCGCACCATCCGGACCGGGAACGACCCGTAGTTCAGCTGCAGCGCCAGCGCGTTCGCGCTCTTCTGCGTGAACGAGCCGCTCACCTGCCCGCCACCGGGAAAGCTCGTTGCCGCGATGACGGGGGCGGACACGACCTGCCCGTCGAGGTCGTCGGCGACGAGCCGCCCGTAGTACTTGGACGCGAGCGAGTTGAAGGTCGACTGGCCCTGTCCGCTGAGCGTGAAGCTCACGATCCACTGCCCGGTCGTCGTGAGCTCTGCGGTCGCGCTCTTGATCACCTTTCCCGTCGCCGCGGCCGGGCCGAGGACGTAGCGCGCGGCCTGGCCCTGCCCTTGGGCGGAGAGGATCACGTTCTGGTTCGGGTGGTCCTGGTCGTACGCGGGAGTCGTCGTCGGGAGGGACGCGTACGGGGGGTACTCGGCGATGGAGGTCGGGACCGAGTAGCCCTGGGTCGAGGACGTGTAGTACGCGGAGCTGTACTGGTAGGCGGTCGGGCACGTGGGTGGCGGCGTGTACGCGGTCGGCACGACCTTGCCCGACTTCACCGTCGGGGTGAACGCCGGGGCCCCGCACAGCACCGGCCGGAAGAACAGCTCCGCGGTGGTCCCGACCGCTGCGAGCACCTGTTGCGGGCTCTTCACCCCGGGGAGCTGCACGACGACGTCGTTTCCCTGGGTCGTGATGTTCGGCTGCGCGACCCCGAGCGCGTTCACCCGGGCCGACATGATGTTCACGACGGTCTGCAGGGTCGAGCTCGAGACCTTGCGCGCGGGCTGGTACGTCACGGAGAGACCGCCCTGGAGGTCGAGCCCGAGCTTCGGCGACCAGCCGAGCCCGAGCGCGAGCCCGAGCATGCCGAGACAGACGAGCGAGCTCACGAGCACGCTCGTCACGAGACCACGTCGCACCTAGGGGGTGCCTCCGCGGGGGCCCGCGCCACCCTCCTCGTCCTCGCCCTCGTCCTCGTGGTCCGTCGCCGCGGGCGGCTCGTCGTCGAGGTCGTCGTGGCCGTCGTAGCCGGGTTGCCCGAAACCGGTGCCGGGCTCCTCCGGCACGTCCGGGTCGGCGACGAGAGGATCGACACGCTGGCCGAGCGCGCGCCTCGCGACCTCGACCACGGTCCCCGGAGATATCTCGACCGACACACGGTCGCCGTCCATGGCGACGACCCTCCCGTAGATGCCCGCGGCCGTGACGACCTCGTCGCCGACGTCCGCCTGCCTCTGGGCGGCAGCGGCCGCCTGCTGGCGCCGACGCTGGGGCCGGAGCCACACGAAGTACACGCCGATCATCACGACGATGAGGATGAAGAAGATCGAGGACCCCGAGGAGGCCTTCGGCTTCGCCGTGCCCGACGACGCGAGGACGCCGGCGAGAACGTGGTGGACGAGGAGCGCGGGTGCGTGCATGGTTGACCAGTCGTCAGGCGGACAGTGCGCGTTGCACTGTAGCCGCGGCCCCGGCACGCGAGCGGCCAGGACCTCTCAGCCGAACAGCGTCGCCGCCGGCGCCCCCGCCCAGGCGTCCGGATCCGTCCCGCCCGGGTCCTCGATCCCGAGATGCGCCCACGCCGCAGGACCGGGAACCCGGCCGCGGGGCGTCCGCATCACGAGGCCCGCCTGGAGCAGGTACGGCTCGTACACGTCCTCGACCGTCTCCGGCTCCTCGCCGACGCTCACGGCGAGCGTCGTGAGCCCGACGGGCCGCCCGGCGAACCGGACGCACAGCACGTCGAGCAGCCGACGATCGAGCCGGTCGAGCCCGAGCGAGTCGATCCCGAACGCCTCGCATCCCTCCCGAGCGGTCGTCCGTGTGATCGTCCCGCTCCCCCGCACCTCCACGTAGTCGCGCACCCGTCGCAGCAGCCGGATCGCGAGCCGCGGAGTCCCGCGCGACCGCCGTGCGATCTCCTTCGCGCCGCCGTCGTCGCACGCGACTCCGAGCAGGCGCGCCGACCGCCTCACGATGAGCTCGAGCTCGTCCGTCCCGTAGAGCTCGAGCGACTCGACGATCCCGAACCGGTCCCGCAGCGGCCCGGTCACGAGGCCGGTGCGCGTCGTCGCCCCGACGAGCGTGAACGGCGGGAGCTCGAGACGCACCGAGCGCGCCGTCGGTCCCTTCCCGATCACGATGTCGATCTGGAAGTCCTCCATCGCCGGATAGAGGATCTCCTCCACGGCGCGGCCGAGCCGGTGGATCTCGTCGATGAACAGGACGTCGCCCGGCTGGAGCTCCGTGAGGAGCGCCGCGACGTCCCCACCTCGGCCGAGCGCCGGCCCGGACGTCACCCGGATCCCCGCGCCCATCTCCGCAGCGACGATCCCCGCGAGCGTCGTCTTCCCGAGTCCCGGCGGACCGGCGAAGAGCAGGTGGTCGACCGGCTGACCCCGCATCCTCGCCGCCTCGAGCACGATCTCGAGGTGGTCGCGCACCGCTCCCTGCCCGACGAACTCCCCGAGCCTCCTCGGCCGGATCCCGGCCTCCACCGCGGCGTCCCTCTCGAGCATCGCGACGTCCACCTCGCGCTCCTCGCGCGCGATCGGCCCGGGCTCCCCCGTCGACGGGACCCCGTCGGGGTCCCCGCCGTCCGGGGCGGAGGGGGGTGCGAGGATCTCGCGACGCGGGCTCATCGCGCCGGCGCGAGCTCGCGGAGGGCGTCGCGGAGGAGCGACTCCACCGACCCCTCGGAGCCGATCCGCTGGAGCGCGCCGCGGATCTCCTCGCTCGCGTACCCGAGCGCCGCGAGGGCCTCCGCGACCTCGCCCGTGGCCCCCGGGGGCCGACCGAACGCGCGTGGCACCACCGCCCTCGCGTCGGGGAGCCCGGCGATCTGCTCCGCCCGCTGCCCGAGCTCGACGACGAGGCGGGCCGCTGTCTTCCTCCCGACCCCGGGAACCGCGACGAGCGCGTCGACGTCCCCCTCCGCGACCGCCCGCGCGAGCTCCGCCGGCTCGTACGTGCCGAGGATCGCGAGCGCGAGCGCGGGGCCGATCCCGGGCGCTCCGATGAGGAGCTCGAACGCCCGGCGCTCGGACGCGTCCGGGAACCCGTAGAGCGTGATCGCACCCTCGCGGACGTGGGTGTGGACCGCGAGCGCCGCGTCCGCGCCCACCGGCCCGACCCACGCGGCGCACCGCGCGCTCACGAGGACCCGGTACCCGACCCCTCCGACGTCGACGACGAGGTCGACGGAGCTCTCCCCCGCGGCGACCCTCTCCACGAGGGTCCCGCGCAGCGACCCGATCACGCCGCGCCTCCGGGGACCGCGACCGCGAGCCGCGAGGAGCGCGTCGCCGCGAGATGGCACAGCGCGAGCGCGAGCGCGTCTGCCGCGTCGGGCGGGCGCGGGACCTCCGCGAGCCCGAGCAGCGCCGCGACCATGCGCTGCACCTGGCTCTTCGACGCCGCCCCGTAGCCGGTCACCGATAGCTTCACCTCGTTCGAGGAGTACTCGGCGACCGCGCAGCCCGCCTCGGCCGCCGTCAGGAGCGCGAGCCCGCTCGCCTGGCCCACCGACATCGCGGTGCGCGCGTTCGTCTGGAAGAACACCCGCTCCACGACGACGACGTCCGGGCGGTGCTCCGCGACGAGCTCGTGGAGGTCCCTCCGGAGGGTCGCGAGCCTCTCGGGAAGCGGAGCCGCCCGGTCCGTCGTGAGCACCCCCGCCGCCCGGGCCCGCTGCGCGCCTCTCGCGTGCTCGACGCACCCGTAGCCGCATCGGGAGAGGCCGGGGTCGATCCCGAGGACAAACACGTGTTCGATGCTATCCGCGGGGTCGTGCCGGGGCGCGGATACCCGCCGCCCGGCTACGCGCCGACCTGCTCGAGTATCGCGTCCGGGATGTCGAAGTTGGACCACACGTTCTGCACGTCGTCGTGGTCCTCGAGGAGCTCGAGCAGGTGGAGCACCTTCCGGGCCGTCGTCTCGTCCGACACCTCGACGGTCGTCGTCGGAACCATCTGGTGCTCGGAGGACTCGACGGCCATTCCCGCGTCCTCGCACGCCGCTCGCACCGCCGGGAGGTCCGTCGGGGGCGTGTAGATCACCCACGCCTCTCCCTCGTCGCGAAGGTCCTCCGCGCCCGCGTCGAGCACGACCGCCATGAGGTCGTCCTCGGGTATCGAGCGCGCGAGGGAGACGACCCCCTTCCTCTCGAACTGCCAGGAGACCGCCCCGGGCTCCGCCATCGAGCCTCCGTTGCGGGAGAAGATCGTGCGGACCTCTGCGCCCGTCCGGTTCCTGTTGT
Source organism: Actinomycetes bacterium (assembly GCA_021798745.1). Classification (GTDB taxonomy): domain Bacteria; phylum Actinomycetota; class Acidimicrobiia; order Acidimicrobiales; family Bog-793; genus JAJZBW01. Next base: position 1,174 of record JAJZBW010000136.1, on the reverse strand, counting down.
CCGTGAGGCACTCCACGATGACCGCGACACCGGACGCCGCGTACCCCTCGTAGGACACCGACTCGTAGCGAACCCCCTCGAGCTCGCCGGTTCCCCGCTTGACCGCTCGCTCGATCGTGTCGAGGGGGACCGATGCGTCGCGGGCCTTCTGGAACATCGTCCTCAGCGTGGCGTTCGCGGTCAGGTCCCCGCCGCCCTCGCGCGCCGCTACCTCCACCTGGCGGATGAGCTTCGCGAAGAGCCTGCCCCGCGCCTTGTCCTTGGCGCCCTTCTGGTGCTTCGTGGTCGCCCACTTCGAGTGCCCCGACATCGTTCAGCCTCCCCGTTGGACCGGCGCGTGGGGGCGGCCCCGCGCCATCAGAGCTCCCGGAGCGCTGCGGCGCGCTCCTCGACCGTGAGCGCACCCGCGCGCGGCCGGCGTCCGAGGTCCCCGTCGAGCGGAGCGCACCACTGCGAGCCCGTGAGCCGGGCCACCGTGAGCTCGACCGCACGAGGCCGCGCCGTCGGAGCCGCGGCGATCTTCTCCAACGCGCTCGCGAGAGCCGGTGGATAGCGAGTGACCCCCGCAGCCTGTAGGTCCGCGAAGGACTCCCGGTCGCTCCGGATCGCACGCGCGAGCACGTCCGCACCTCGTGCGGTGCGCGCCACGAGCCCGAAGGCCCTCATCGCCACCGCGGCGCGCTCGAGGTCTCCGCGCTTCACGTGCGCGAGCTCGTGTGCGAGCACGCCCTCGAGCTCGAGCCGGTCGAGCGCCTCGAGAAGGCCCGACGTGCACACGAGCACGGCCGAGGCGGGGTCCGGCCCGAGCACGACCGCGTTCGGAGCCGGGTCCTCCACGACCCGCAGCTCCGGGACGGGGACGCCGAGCGCGACCGCGAGCCCCTCCACGAGGTTCACGAGCCGCGCGTCCCGGTCGCCGCTCGCGACCCGCCCGCCGAGCCGGAGCACGAGCCTCTCGGGCGAGCCGGCTCGCCTGCTCGCGGCCGCGAAGCCCGCACCGACCACGAGGAGGACCGCTCCGAGCGCGACCGGACCTGTCGCGAGCAGCGCGACCCCGACGAGCGCGACGAGCACCGGGACGAGGGCCGTCGCCCGCGGCACGACGGAGGCCCGTCCCGGTCCGAAGGAGCGAGCGCGCGCCGGTGCCCCCGACCCGTGCGCGTGCCGCCCCGCG
>JAJZBW010000135.1 GCA_021798745.1 Actinomycetes bacterium | reverse complement strand
TCCCCGAAGATCGCGCGGAGCAGCCTCTCCTCGGGGGTGAGCTCCGTCTCCCCCTTCGGGGTCACCTTCCCGACGAGGATGTCCCCCGGCCCGACCTCGGCGCCGATCCGGATGATCCCGCGCTCGTCGAGGTCCGCGAGGATCTCCTCGGAGAGGTTCGGGATGTCCCGCGTGATCTCCTCTGCCCCGAGCTTCGTGTCCCGCGCGTCGACCTCGTGCTCCTCGATGTGGATCGACGTGAGCACGTCGTCGCGCACGAGCCTCTCGGAGAGGATGATCGCGTCCTCGTAGTTGTACCCCTCCCAGGGCATGAACGCGACGAGCAGGTTCTTGCCGAGCGCGAGCTCCCCGTTGTGGGTCGACGGCCCGTCCGCGACGACGTCCCCGAGGTGGACCTGCTCCCCCTCGTCCACGAGGAGCTTCTGGTTGATGCAGGTGTTCTGGTTCGAGCGCCTGAACTTCGCGAGCGGGTAGACCCTCCGCCCGAGCTCGGCCCCGTAGCGGTCCTTCTGGCCGGGCGCGTACTCGACGGCGACCGTGTCCCCGGAGATCTCCGTCACGCGGCCCTCGCCCTCGGCCACGACGACCTCGCCCGCGTCCTGTGCGGCGCGCGCCTCGATGCCCGTCCCGATGTACGGCGCCTCGGGGACGAGGAGCGGGACGGCCTGCTTCTGCATGTTCGCGCCCATGAGCGCACGGTTCGCGTCGTCGTGCTCGACGAAGGGGATGAGCGCGGTCGACACGGACACGATCTGCTTCGGCGACACGTCCATGAGGTCGACCTCGGCCGGCGGCACGTAGTCCACCTCGCTCGTGGTCCCGTAGGAGGTCGTCGTCGCCCCGACCCGCACGCCCGCGCCCTGCGGGCCTCGCCGCACGAGCACCCGGTCGCCGGCGAACTGCCCCTCGCGGTCGAGGGTCGCCGACGCCTGGGCGATGACGTACTCCTCCTCCTCGTCCGCCGCGAAGTACACGATCTCGTCGGTCACCCTCCCGTCCGCGACGCGCCGGTACGGGGTCTCGATGAACCCGTGCTCGTTCACCCGCGCGTAGCTCGCGAGGTGCCCGATGAGCCCGATGTTCGGCCCCTCGGGCGTCTCGATCGGGCACATCCGCCCGTAGTGCGAGGTGTGCACGTCGCGCACCTCGAACCCGGCGCGCTCGCGCGACAGCCCTCCCGGGCCGAGCGCGGAGAGGCGCCGCTTGTGCGCGAGCCCCGACAGCGGGTTGTGCTGGTCCATGAACTGCGACAGCTGGCTCGTCCCGAAGAACTCCTTGATCGCGGCCACCACGGGCCGGATGTTGATGAGCGTCTGCGGGGTGATCGCCTCGACGTCCTGGGTCGTCATCCGCTCGCGCACGACCCTCTCCATGCGCGACAGGCCGATCCGGACCTGGTTCTGGATGAGCTCCCCGACCGAGCGGATCCTCCGGTTCGCGAAGTGGTCCTGGTCGTCGAGCCGGTACCCGGCCTCGCCGTTCGCGAGGTGGAGCATGTAGGTGGAGGCCGCGAGTATCTCGCTCGGGCTGAGCACGCCCTGGCCCTCGTCGGGCCGCTCGAGGTCCACGTCGAGAAGCGTGGAGATCTTCTCGATCTCCGGCCCGAGCTTGCGGTTGAGCTTGTACCGACCGACTCGCGTGAGGTCGTACCGGCGCGGGTTGAAGAACGCGTTCTCGAAGTACGCGCGTGCGGACTCGAGCGACAGCGGCTCGCCCGGGCGCGCCCTCTTGTAGATCTCGAGGAGCGCGTCCTCGCGGCTCGCGACGAGCTCGCGCTCCTTCTCCCACTGCCCCGCGAGGAAGTCGAAGTGACGGACGAACCGGTCGAGCAGGGCGGGGTCCTCGTACCCGAGCGCCTTCATGAGCACGAACAGCGAGAGCCGCCGCTTCCTCGCGACGCGGGTGCCCGCGGTCACGTCGCGGTTCGGCTTGGCCTCGACGTCGAACTCGATCCACTCGCCCCGGTAGGGGTGGACCGTCCCGGTCACGATCGTCTTCGCGTCCCGTCCGGGCTGGAAGATCACGCCGGGCGAGCGCACGAGCTGGCTCACGACGACCCGCTCGGTCCCGTTGATGATGAACGTCCCGCGCGGGGTCATCATGGGGAAGTCCCCCATGAAGACCGTCTGCTCCTTGATCTCCCCCGTCGACGCGTTCATGAACCGCGCGCGCACGAAGATCGGCGCCGCGTACGTCATGTCCTTCGCCTTGCACTCGTCGATCGTGAACTTCGGCGGCGGCCGCAGGTCCGGGTCCGTCGGGTCGAACTCGAGCTCGAGACGGAGCTGACCGGTGAAGTCCTCGATCGGGCTGATGTCGGCGAAGGTCTCGGCGAGGCCCTTGGAGAGGAACCAGTCGAACGAGTCCCGCTGGACGGACACGAGGTCCGGGAGCGGGAGGACCTCGTCGAGGTTCGCGAACGAGAAGCGTTCGGGCGTGCGGGAAGACGGCAAGGGTCTACTCCTCGCGAGTGCGGGTCGAGCGGTGGACTGCCGGGAACGCAACCGGGGCGCGCGTCAACAGGCCGACGGGGCGAGAGTCGGGTGAGGGGCGGGCACGGCAGTACTACATACTAGGCGCGCGGCGACAGCGAGACAACGCGCCCGCGCGCGCTCCACGCGCAGGGTAGGGGACCGACGTGCGCGGGTCAAGGCTCGACCCGCGTCCCGCCGCTCCCCGCCCGGGACGGAGCACCCCTGCGGGAGGGTGGCCGGGCACCCCGGGAGCGGGACGCGACCGCGCCCCCGGGGTGCCGGAAGGACCCTCCTACTTGAGCTCGACCGTCGCCCCGGCGCCCTCGAGCTGCGCCTTGGCCTTCTCCGCGTCCTCCTTCGAGACCTTCTCGAGGACGGGCTTCGGGGCCGAGTCGACGAGGTCCTTCGCCTCCTTGAGGCCGAGGTTCGTGAGCGCACGGACCTCCTTGATGACCTGGATCTTCTTGTCGCCCGCGGACGCGAGCACGACGTCGAACTCGTCCTGCTCCTCGGCGGCCTCCTCGGCCGCCGCCCCGCCGCCCGCGGCCGGAGCGGCCGCGACGGCCACCGGCGCGGCCGCGGTCACCCCGAAGCGCTCCTCGAACTCCTTCAGGAGCTCGGAGAGCTCGAGGACGGTCATCTGCGCGATCCCGTCGAGGATCTCTTCCTTCGTGGCCATTGTCTCCCTGTTCCTTTCCTACCGGTCGTCTGATGTCCGTTCCGTCGGGGCCCGCTACTGCCCGGGTGCCTCCGACGCGACCTCCCCGTCGCCCTCCGGCGCCGCCTCCCCGTCGCCCTCCGGCGCCGCCCCCGGGACCTGGGCCGTCTCCGTGCCCGGGGCCGCCGCCTCCGGGACCTGGGCCGTCTCCGTGCCCGGGGCCTCGGCCGTCGGGGCCTCGGCCGTCGGGGCCTCCGGGGCGTCCGCCGTCTCCGTGCCCGGGGCCTCGGCGGCAGGGGCCTCCGGGGCTCCCCCGCGCGCCTCCACGAGCGCGGACAGCGCGTACGCGAGCTTCTGGGGCACCGCGGCGAGGAGCGCGGCGAACTTCTGCATCGGCGCAGCGAGCGCCCCTGCGACCTGCGCGAGGAGCACCTCGCGGGTCGGGAGCTCCGCGAGCGCCGTCGCGGTCTTCGCGTCGAGGACGCTCGACCCGATGAGGCCGCCCTTCACGACGAGGCTCGGGTGCGTCCGCGCGAAGTCCCGGAGCACCTTCGCGACCGCGGCGACGTCCCCGCTCACGAACGCGATCGCCGTCGGGCCCTCGAGGAGCGGCTCGATGGAGTCGAGCCCGGTCTCGCGCGCCGCGCGCCGGACGAGCGTGTTCTTGTAGACCTTGTACTCCCCGCCCGCCCCTGCGAGCTGGCGGCGGAGGTCCTCCATGCTCGAGACCGGGAGGCCCCGGTACTCGGTCAGGATCGCCGCGCTCGAGCCCGTGAGCCGGTCGCGCACCTCCTCGACCACGGCCACCTTCTCGGGCCGCGGCACCCGTGCGCCGGCATCCACCGTCATGGTCACCCTCGTCCCCTCCTTCGCGACCGGAACGTCGCGGGACCGCGCGGCGCGCGTCGGGGGGAAGCAGCGGTGCTCGCTTCGCCTCGTCGGGCGGGCCACGGCCCATTACGCGCCTCTCGGCGCACCAGATGTCTTCGGCTCTTCGTGGTGCTCGTGTGTCGCGAGGTCGTTCGTCCGCGGCTCACGCCCCGGACGGGCGCCCCAGCATAACGTGCCTGGCCCGGACCGCGTCACGGCCCGGGAGGCGGTCACGCGATCGCTGCGAGCTCCTCGTCGGTGACCCGCAGCCGGAGCGGGTCCACGCGCACGCCCGGGCCCATCGTCGAGCAGAGCGTGACCGACCGGATGTAGCGGCCCTTCGCCGCCGCGGGCTTCGCCCGCTGGATCTCGTCGACGACCGCGCGCACGTTCGCCATCAGGGACGACGACGCGAACGAGGCCTTCCCGACGGGGATGTGGACGTTCCCGACACGGTCCGTCCGGTACTCGACCCGACCGGCCTTGTACTCCGACACCGTCCGGCCCACGTCGGTCGTCACGGTGCCGGTCCGCGGGTTCGGCATGAGCCCGCGCGGGCCGAGCACCCGCCCGAGCCGCCCGACCTGGACCATGAGGTCCGGGGTCGCGACCGCCACGTCGAACTCGAGGAACCCCTCCTTCTCGATCCGAGCGACGAGGTCGTCCGACCCGACGACGTCGGCGCCCGCCGCACGCGCCTCGGCCGCCGCCTCCCCCGCCGCGAACACCGCGACGCGCACCGCCCGGCCGGTCCCCGACGGGAGGCTCAGCGAACCGCGCACGATCTGGTCCGCCCGGCGTGGGTCGACCCCGAGCCGGATCGCGATCTCCACGGTCTCGTCGAAGCGAGCCGTCGCGAGGCCCTTCACGAGCTCCACCGCCTCGAGGGGCGAGTACAGCTGCTCCCGGTCGAGACGCTTCGCCGCGTCGAGGTACCTCTTTCCCTTGCGAGTCATCGCTCCGTCTCCTCTGCCACCGCTGCCACCACCGCCACGTGCCGTCCCACCGTCGACGGCGACCACCCGTCCGCGGCCCCGGGGCCGCGGCGCGACCTGCGCATCAGCCCGAGACCGTTATCCCCATCGACCTCGCCGTCCCCTCGACCTGGCGCTTGGCCATGTCGAGGTCGTTCGCGTTGAGGTCGGGGAGCTTCGTCGTCGCGATCTCCGCGAGCTGCGCGTCCGTGATCGTCCCCACGCGGTCGCGGCCGGGGGACTTGCTGCCCTTCTCGACGCCCGCGGCCTCGCGGAGCAGCACCGGCGTCGGGGGCGTCTTCAGGACGAACGAGAACGTCCGGTCCTCGTAGATCGTGATCTCCACGGGGATCACCGTGCCGCGCATCGCCTCGGTCGCCGCGTTGTACTGCTTGCAGAACTCCATCGTCTGGACCCCGTGCGGGCCGAGCGCGGTGCCGACCGGCGGCGCGGGCGTCGCCGCGCCGGCGGGGAGCTGGATCTTTACGACGGCGGTCACTCGCCTGCGTGCCATGGTTCTCTTTCCCTCTTCGCTCTCTGCGTCCCTCGCCGGGGACCTCGCCCCGGACCTGTCCTCGTGAGCCGGCCGCTCCGTGCGGCCGGGCGCTCCCCTCGCGTGCGGCCGACGGACCCGGCCGGACGGATCAGAGCTTCGCGACCTGGCTGAACTCGAGCTCGACCGGGGTCTCGCGCCCGAAGATGTTCACGAGCACCTTGAGCTTGAGCTGGTCCTCGTTGATCTCGGCGACCTGGCCCGTGAAGTCCGCGAACGGCCCCTCCTTCACGCGCACGGTCTCCCCGACCTCGTGCTCGAGGCGCGGGCGCTGGCGCTTCGGCCCCTCGACCCCCTCGTCGCGCACCTGGAGGATCCCCTCGACCTCGGAGCGCGAGAGCGGCGTCGGCTTGGTCCCCGGCCCGACGAAGCCCGTCACCCCGGGGGTCTGGCGGATGACCGACCACGAGTCGTCGTCGAGCTCGCACCTGCAGAGGAGGTACCCCGGGAAGACCTTGCGCTGGACCGTGACCTTCTTGCCGCCCTTGAACTCGACGACGTCCTCCATCGGGATGACGACCTCGTAGATGCTCTCCTCCATGTTCATGGAGGAGATCCGGCTCTCGAGGTTCGACTTCACCTTGTTCTCGTAGCCCGCGTACGTGTGCACCACGTACCAGCTCCCCGGGAGCTCGTAGGGGCTCGGGGCGCGCACCGGCTGGAGCTCGGCGAGCTCCTCCGCCTCCGCCTCGTCGAGGACGGCCTCGGGCGCGTCGCCCGGATCGACCGCTCCCCGGCCCTCTCCGGCCTGCTCTTCGTCGTGCTCGTCAGTCGTCATCACCATCGCCGTCTGCCTGCATTCGTGAACTCGCGGGCCGCGGGCCCGCCCCGCCGGCCCCCCGTCTCTGACCGGTCCCGGGGGCACGTCGCGCCCGACCGGGGCCCTAGGACTTGAACAGGAACTGCACCCCCCGCGCGAAGAGGTAGTTCAGCCCGAAGATCAGGAGCGCGAGGAGCACGAGCGTCGTGAGCACGACCGTCGAGTAGTTGATGACCTCGGGTCGCTTCGGCCAGAGCACCTTTCCGAGCTCGACGCGCACGTCGCGCAGGAACTGCACGATCCTCTGCCCGAGCCCCACGCGCTCCGCGTCGGGCGACCGGCGGCTCGCGCCCCCGGCCGCGGCAGGGCGCGACCGGGCGACCGGCTGCCCCTCGGCGTCGAGCTGCCCCTGCCTCTGGAGCATGCGCTTGGTCTGTCGATTCACTCCGTGACCTCTGATCGAGCGGGCGAGCAGGGCAGGAGGGACTCGAACCCCCAACCGCCGGTTTTGGAGACCGGTGCTCTACCGATTGAGCTACTGCCCTTCGGGCACGCCACAGCCGCACGGGTACCGGAGCACGCGCGGCTGCCCCGCGGGGCAGGTCAAAGATAGCACCGACCGCGCTCCGGCCATCTCGCCCCGGCGCGATCCCGCCGCGGGGCCGCGAGCCGGCCTCAGGGGATCGTGCCCGGGCGCCGGGCGAGGCTCGCTGCGGCGACCCCCGCCGCGACGGCCGCGGCCACTCCCCCCGCGAGAGCGAACCTCCGACCCGCGTGCACGCGGCGCGCCGCCCGGCGCTCGGCCGCACGGCCCACCGAGTCGAGCACCTCCGCGAGAAGTCCCGCCGGGAGCTCCTCCCGGTCGTGCCGGAGCTGGCCGAGCAGGCGGGCGAGCCTCCGGTAGCGGGCGAGCTCGACCTGGCACGCGAGGCACGTCTCCACGTGCCTCGCGACCGCCGGGTCCTCCGCGAGCCCGCCGTCCACCGCTCCCGGCATGAGCGACGCGGCGCGCTCACACCACCGCACGGCTCACCCCTTCGCGGCCCGCCGCGGCCCCCCCGGCCGCCCTCCGCGCGCCGTCGATGGGGCGCGGCACCGCGACCCCTCCGTCGCTCCGCCCCTCGCCGGCCCCGTCCGGGTGGAGCGTCTCGCGGAGCGACCGGCGTGCACGATGGAGGCGCACCTTCGCCGCGGCGCGCGAGATCCCGAGCTCGGTCGCGATCGCCTCGTGCGAGAGGTCGTACACGTCGCGCAGCACGACCACCACCCGGAGG
>JAJZBW010000134.1 GCA_021798745.1 Actinomycetes bacterium | reverse complement strand
CGGCGGGCAGCCCGAGCGCCGCGGCGCGCGACGCCTGCAGGGGCGACCACGTCGTCGAGGCGACGATCGGGGGGAGCTCGGGGAGCGCGCCGCCCGCGAGCGCCGCGGCGGCCTCCGTCACGGGCGCGCTCCACGTCTCGCCGAGGAGGTCGTAGCAGCCGAAGCCGGTCGCGGTGCTCGGATCGGTCGCGAGGTCGCCCGTGAGCCACGCGAACAGGTGGTCCTTCGCGGACCGGATCGTCGCGACCGGCCGCTCGGTCCGACCGCGCCCGCGCGCCTCCTCGAGGAGCCGGAGGAGCATCGGCACGAGGTAGCGCCCGTCCACGCGCTGGCCGGTCACCTCGAAGAGCGCGCGCGCCCCGACCGCGTCCTCGAGCGACGTCGCGAAGGAGTCGGCCCGGGCGTCCTCCCAGGTCACCGCGGCGCCGATCGCCTCGCCGCGTGCGTCCGCGGCGACGAGCGTCGGGATCATCCCCGAGAGCCCGATCCCCGCCCACCCGCGCGGGTCGCACGCGCTCGCGAGCTCGCCGAGCACGCTCGCGGTCGCGCGGAGCCAGTCGCCCGGGTCCTGCTCGGAGGCGCCCGGCTCGGGGCGGCTCGTCGGGTAGCCGCACTGCGCCCGGGCGGCGACACGACCGGACCCGTCGAGCGCGACGCCCTTCATCCCCGAGGTCCCGAGGTCGAGCCCGACCGTGCAGCGGCGCTCGTCGGCCACGTGGCCGGCTACCAGCTCGCCGCGAGGGAGTCGATCGCCGACGCCGCGGCCTCGAGGGTCGCGTCGACGTCGTCGTCGCTGTGGGCGAAGGAGACGAACAGGTTCTCGAGCGGCCCCGGGTGGAACAGCACGTTGCGCTCGAGCATCGCCTCCCACCAGAGCCGGAACCGCCCCTGGTCGGCGTGGCGTGCCGCGTCGCGGTAGTTGCGGATCGGCTGCTCGGTGAACCAGACCTGGAAGAGCGGCCCGATCCCGACGACGCGGGCCGCGATCGCGTGCTTGTCGAACCGCTCCTGCAGCCCCTCGCGAAGGCGCGTCGACCGCGACCAGAGCGCGTCGAACCGAGCGTCGTCCGCGAGCAGGTCGAGGGCGGCGCTCGCCGCAGCGACCGCGATTCCGTTCGCGCTGTAGGTCCCCGCCATGGACACGATCCCGTCGTCGACGAGCGCGAGCACGTCGCGGCGCCCGCCGAGCGCCGCGACGGGGAAGCCCCCGCCGAGGCCCTTCGCGAACACCGTCAGGTCGGGCGAGATCCCGTAGATCGACTGGGCACCGCCGCGCGCGACTCGGAACCCGGTGATCACCTCGTCGAAGACGAGGAGCGCCCCGTTCTCGCTGCACAGCTCGCGCATCGCCTCGAGGTACCCCGGCTCGGGGAGGATGCAGCCCGTGTTGCACATGATCGGCTCGGTGAGCACCGCCGCGATCTCGCCGCGGTTCCGCGCGAACGCCGACCGGAGCGCCTCCACGTCGTTCCACGGCAGGACGACGAGGCTCTCGCCCACGTGCGGCGGCAGGCCTGCGCCCTGGGCGACCGCGACGGGCGCGTCGTCCGGCCCGGCCGCCTCGATGTCCGGGTGCTTCGACCAGTACACGCCGTCGGAGAACCCGTGGTACATCCCCTCGAAGCGCACCACCTTCGAGCGGCCCGTGTACGCCCTCGCGAGCCGCACCGCGTAGAGGACGCCCTCGGTCCCCGTGCACGTGAGGTGCACCTGCTCGACGCTCGGCACCGCCTCGACGATCTTGCCCGCGAGCGCCGTCTCCGCGAGAGTCGGCATCGCGAACATCGTCCCGACGTTCTCGATGTAGTCGACCACCGCCCGCGTGATCTCCGGCGGACGGTGCCCGAAGATCATCGGGCCGAGACCGAGGAGGTAGTCGAGGTAGGTGTTGCCGTCGATGTCCGTGACGCGGCTCCCTCGGCCGTCACGCACGAACAGCGGGTACGGGCTCCAGCCCCCCTGGACCGACCGCGCCGTCGAGTTCACGCCGCTCGGGATCAGCGCGCGCGCCGCGTCGAACGCATCCCTCGACGCCCGGAACGATGGTCTGGTTGCGTAGTCCACGGGAGGCCCCTCTGCTTCGTAACAGTATAATGACCTACTCTATCGCAGAGCGGGCCCGAGGGCGGCGCGCCGGCTACGGACCGTCCCGGTCGCCCTCCGAGACGGCCGTGCGCGCGAGGAGCGCGTCCTGTGGCGTCGAGCGGAGGTGGAACGTGAAGCGGAGCGGGTCGAACGCGAGGTAGAAGGAGTCGAACGCGAGCCGGGACCTCGTGTAGCTCGTGCCCGTGATGATCACCGCGAGCCGCTGCGGCTCGAGCGCGAGGCACGAACGGGTCTCCGGGTCCGGGCGCCGCACGACGAGCGCCTGCTCCTCGTAGGCCTCCTCGAGGCCGTGGCTGTCCGCGAGCAGCCGGTAGAGCGAGCCGGCCGGGTCGCGCAGCACCTGCTTGTCGAGCCCCGGGGCGAGCGCGGCCGGGACGGCGGCCACCTCGAGCACCGCGGGCTCGCCGTCGATGCGCCGGAGGCGACGGACCTCCCAGACCTCGTCGCCCGGGTCGAGCGCGAGCGCGGAGCGCCGCGCGAAGGAGGCGTCGACCCGCCGCACGGAGAGGACCTCCGTCGTGAGCGAGCTCACCTTCCCGAGCGTGTCGCGCAGCCCTCCGAGGCGCGTCGTCTCCGCGTCGATGCGACGCGCCTTCACGAACGTGCCGCGTCCCTGCTCCCTGCGCACGAAGCCCGCCTGGACGAGCTCGGTCATCGCGCGGCGCACGGTGATGAGGCTCACTCCCGCCATCTGGGCGATCTCGTGCTCCGTCGGCAGCTTGTCGCCGACGTCGAGATCGTGCTCCTCGACGTAGGCCTCGATGAGCTGGACCGTCGCCTCGTAGCGCGTGATCGTCATGTGGGGGTCAACCCGTCGCTTCCAGGTTCACTCTCGGGTCGAGCAGAGCGTAGAGGACGTCGGTGAGGATCGTCATGACGACGATCACCGCTCCGACGACGATCACGACGCCTTCGAGCATCGGCAGGTCGTTCTGCAGGATCGCCGTCCACGAGAGCGTCCCGAGCCCCGGGATCCCGAAGACCTGCTCGGTGACGAGGACCCCGCCCATCAGCGTCGCGAAGTCGAGCCCCGCCATCGTCACCACCGGGCGGAGCGCGTTGCGGAGCGCGTGCCGGATGAGCACGCGCCTGTTCGTCGCCCCCTTCGCGCGCGCGGTGCGGACGTAGTCCTCGTTCAGCTCGTCGAGGATGCTCGAGCGCCCGATCCTCGTGTAGAAGCCGGCCCCGGTGAACGCGAGGCTGAACGCCGGGAGCACGACCCAGCTCGCCGACGCGACCCCGCCGAGAGGGAAGAACGCGAACTTGTAGGCGAACGCGTACAAGAGCACGAGCCCGAACCAGAACGTCGGGACCGTGAGCCCCGTCATGGCGACCACGCTCGCGACGCCGTCGCCGAGCGACCCCTGCTTGCGCGCCGCGATCACGGCGAGTCCCACCCCGATGACGAGCTCGCCGAGCACGCTCAGCGACACGAGCTCGAGCGTGTACGGGAGCCGCTGCATCAGCGCCTGGCTCACCGGTTGGTTCGTCGCGTACGACACGCCGAGGTCCCCGTGCACGAGGTGCCACAGGTACTCCCCGTACTGGACGGGAAGGGGCCGGTCGAGGCCGAGCTGGCGGTAGATGCTGCGCACGACCGAGAGCGGCGCGTTCCTGCCCGCGATCACCCGCGCCGGGTTGATCGGGATGACGAACCCGATGATGAACACGAGCGTGACGACGCCCCAGAGCACCCCGACACCCCCGAGGAAGCGCCGCACCACGAACCTCAGCACCCGGTCACCGCCCCTCCTCCCGGCCCGTCAGTCACGGCGCGCGAGCGCGTCGCGGAGCGCGTCGCCGAGCAGGTTCAGCCCGAGCACGATGAGCCCGAGCGCGATGCCGGGGATGATCGCGAGCCGCGGCACGCTCGTGAGGTACGTCGAGCCTTCCGAGATGAGGTCGCCGAGCGACGGGGTCGGCGGCTGGATGCCGACGCCCACGTAGGAGAGGGACGCCACGAATATCGTCGTCGTCGAGAACTGGAGCGTCGTGTAGACCGCGACGAGCGGCCACACCTGCGGGAGCACGTGTCGGACGAGGACCTGCGGGTGGCGCGCGCCGGCGACCGCGGACGCCTCGACGAACTGCCGGCTCCGGATGACGAGGACCTCGCCGCGGACGATGCGTGCGAGGTAGAACCAGTTCACCGCTCCGATGATGACGATCAGGCTGAGCTTCGACGGCTGGGTCACGAGCGCGATGAACCCGGCGAGGAGGATCGCGGGGACCGCGAGGAGCACCTCGGTCGTGCGCATGAGGACCACGTCGACCCATCCGCCGGCGTACCCCGCCACGCTCCCGACCGCGACCCCGATGGCCGCGGCGATGACGTTCGCGACGACCGCGACCTCCATCGTGTTCTGGATGCCGACGAGGAGGCGGCTCAGCAGGTCGCGCCCGAGCGCGTCGGTGCCGAGCAGGAACTGCGCGCTCGGGCCGACCGGCGCCCCGTCGCTCGCCAGCCCGTTCGGGAACTGGTAGTACGCGGAGTGCGGGGCGAGCACGGTGGCGAACACCGAGACCACGACGACGAGGAGGGTGACGACGACGCCGACGACCCCGGAGGGACGGGAGACGACCGCGCGCCAGGTCTGCCACGCCCGCCCGCTCCGCCGTTCCGACACCTCGGCGAGCCCCGTCGCCGGGACCGCCGGGCGGCTCAGCACCGCGTGCTCACGGCTCGAGCGTACCAATCGCTCCCGGCGGGCACGGGCGACGCCGCGCCGCGCCGGCACGGGGGGACCCGCCCCGTGCCGGTGCCGGACGACGGTGCTCCCGAGCGCTCACAGGCTCCAACTGGCGAACTTGAGCGGCCAGGTCGGGCTCGCCCCGAAGCCCGTGAGCTTCGGGCTCTCGAGGTAGTGGTACTCCAGGTAGTAGAGCGGGATCCACGGGAAGTCGGCGAGGATCTCGGCCTGGAGCTTGCGGTAGACGGGGATCGCCGTGTCGAGCGGGAGCGCGAGCGACTTCGCGAGCTCGGCGTCGACGGCGTGGTTGCAGTAGTACTGCCAGTTGTTGCCCGCCGCGATCTCGCTGCACGCGAACTGGCTGTTGATGAGGTCGTACGGGTCCGGGTAGTCGAGGCCGTAGATGCCCATCGTGAGCGGGTACTTGCCGAGCGTCGAGAGGAACTCGCCCGGCGCCATGACCTTCAGCTGGACCTTGAAGCCCACCTGCTCGAGCTCCTGCTGGACGACCTCGGCGACGTTCTGGCCGGCCGTGAACCCCCCGGTCGCGACCGCGAAGGTCAGCGTCGGGAGCCCCTTGCCGCCCGGGTGCCCGGCCTGCTTCAGCAGGCGCCTCGACTTCGCGGGGTCGCTCCCGAGGACCTTCACGCTCGGGTCGAACCCGGGCATCCCCGGGGCGAGGATCTGGGTGAGCGCGGTGCCCATCCCGGCGATCGACTTGAGCACCTGGTCCTGGTTCACCGCGTACGCGGCCGCCTCGCGCACGAGGATGCTCGTGAACGGCGCCATCTGCATGTTCATCGCGACGTAGTTGTCCTCGATCGAGCTGAACACGTGGAGGTAGCTCGCGTAGCGGGGGTTCCCTCGCACGCCGAGGTACGTCGAGGTGGGGATCGGGTCCATCATCACGTCCGTCGTGCCGTTCTGCACGGCGAGCGCCTCGACCTGGGGCGTGAGGCCGATCGTGACGTCGATCTGCTTCGTGGCGACCGTGCTCGCGAGGAAGTACCCGGGGTTCTTCACCATCACGATCGACTTCCCGGGCACGTAGCTCGTGATCATGTACGGGCCGTCGCCGACCGGGGCGAGCCCGAACGTCGCCGAGTGCTTCGCGATCACCTTCGGCGGCACCGCGCTCGCGTTCGGTATCGCCATGAGGTCGAGGAAGGTCCGGTCGGGCATGGTGAGCGTGACGCGCAGGGTGTCCGTGCCGAGCGCCTGGATGCCGCTGACGCTCTTCGCCTTGCCGTTCGAGTAGGCGAGGCCCCCCTTGATGACCTGGAAGAACGCCATCAGGAGCGACTTCGTCGCGGGGTCGAGGATGCGCTCGAGCGCGTCCGCGTAGGCCTGGGCCGTCACCGGCTCGCCGTCGGTGAACTTCATCCCCGGCCGCAGGTGGAACGTGTAGGTCGTGCCCCCGTTCGTCACCGTCGGCATGGCCGTCGCCCCCCAGGGCACGACCCGCTCCGAGGACGTGAACGTGAGGAGCGTGACGAAGGTCGCGTGCAGGAACGACCACGAGATCGGGTCGAACCCCTTCGCGGGGTCGAGCGACGGCGGGTCGGTGTTCACGTCCGCCGTGATCACCGCGGTCGAGCCCGTGTGCCGGACGGTCCGCGACGCGTACGACGTCGAGGTGAGACCGAGCGAGGTGCCGACCAACAGCCCGGTCGCGATCACCGCCGTCGCAGCGTGCCGTGAGAAGGTGCGCCGCAGGTCAGTCATTCCCAGTACCTCGCCTTCGGGTGGCGCGGAGCGCGCAAGTCATTATGTGTATATCACCAATGTTCGCGGCGGGCAACGGTCGCGGCGCGCCGTCCCGGGACCTCCGCCCCGACGACGGCGAGCCCACCGGCGCGGCGTCGCGGCCGACGGGTACCGTGCCTCCATGCGCGCGAACGTCCGCGGCGGCACCGCCCGCGACCCGCTCGAGGAGCCGGTCCCCGTCGTCGACGCGGACCTCGCGGCCGGGGTGCTCCGCTCCGCGTACGGGATCTCGGGGGCCCTCCGGCCGCTCCCCGGCGAGCGCGACCTCAACTTCGACGTGCGCGCCGCCTCGGGCGAGCGCTACGTCCTCAAGTTCGTGAGCCCCGCGGACCCCGCCGAGGTCGTCGAGATGCGCGTCGGCGCGATCTCCCACGTCCGGCGCGTCGACCCCGGCCTTCCCGTCGCGGACCTCGTCCCGACCGCCGACGGGGGGACGGGGACGCGCGCGACCGGTGCCGACGGCCGCGTCTCGCAGGTCCAGTGCTACCGGTTCCTCCCCGGGCACCACGCGGCCCGGGAGGAGCTCGGTCCCGACGCGCTCGCGGGGCTGGGGCGCACGGCCGCACGGCTCGGCCGGGCGCTCCGCGGCTACTTCCACCCCGCGGCCGCCTACTCGATCCCCTGGGACCTGCGCCACGCCGGCGAGCTCGTCGGGCGCCTCGGGCTGCTCGCGGAGCCGGAGCGCTCGCTCGCCCGCGAGGCGCTCGCACGCTTCGTGTCGCGTGCCGCCCCCGTCGTCCCCTCGCTCCGCGCGCAGGTGGTCCACAACGATCTCAGCCGCGACAACGTCCTCGTCGACGACTCCGGCTCGGTCGTCGGGATCCTCGACTTCGGCGACCTCACCCACACCTCGCTCGTGTTCGACCTCGCGATCGCGATCGCCGACGTCCTCGACGGACGGCCCGGGTCGGTCGAGCTCGCGGTCCCCCTCGTGGCGGGCTACTCCTCGCTCACGCCGCTCGAGGACGACGAGGCGGCGCTCCTCGGCGACCTCGTCGCCACCCGGCTCGCCGCGGCGGTCGTGCTCGGAAGCTGGCGCCGGGAGAGGCACGGCGCGGCGCCCACGTACGTCGACGGGGCGGGACGCTTCCTCTCCCTCGTCGCCGAGACGGGATTCGACGAGTTCGCCGCCGGGCTCGC
>JAJZBW010000133.1 GCA_021798745.1 Actinomycetes bacterium | reverse complement strand
CGAGGTCCGCGTCGAGCGCCCTCGCGGCGCGGGCCTGGACGAGCACGTTGCCGATCGCCGCGGCCTCGACCGGCCCGGCCACGACGTCACAGCCGCACGCGTCGGCGGTCAGCTGGCAGAGCAGCGCGTTGCGCGCCCCTCCCCCGACGAGGTGGACCGTGTCGACGTCCCGGCGCGCGAGCGCCTTCGCGCGCTCGACCGCGCGTCGGTACGCGAGCGCGAGGCTGTCGAGCACGCACCGGGTGACCTCGCCCGGCGTGCGTGGCTCGGCCTGGCCCGTCGCGCGGCACGCGGCGGCGATCCGAGCGGGCATGTCTCCGGGGGAGAGGAGCGCGTCGTCGTCGACGTCGACGACGGACGCGAGCGCGGGCAGCGACGCGGCCTCGCGGACGAGGTCGTCGACCTCGACGGCGAGCCCGGCGAGCGACCACGCCCTCATGGACTCCTGGAGGAGCCAGAGCCCCATCACGTTCCGCAGGTAGCGGGTCGTGCCGTCGAGGCCGCGCTCGTTCGTGAACCTCGCGAGCCGGCTCGCCTCGTCGATCACCGGCGCGGCCAGCTCGAGCCCGACGAGCGACCACGTGCCGCACGAGATGTACGCGAAGCGCTCCCCGGACGCGGGCACCGCGGCGACGGCCGACGCGGTGTCGTGGGACGCGACCGCCGTGAGCGGCACGCGCCCGACGAGCCCGGTCTCCTCGAGCACGGAAGGGAGGAGGTCGCCCGCCGGGTCGCCGGGCCTGCGGAGCGGCGCGAGCAGGTCCGGCCGGACGCCGGCGATCGCGAGGAGCTCGCGGTCCCACTCGAGCCCGCGCGACGCGAGAAGCGCCGTCGTCGAGGCGTTCGTCTCCTCGGTTCCCTCGACGCCCGTGAGGAAGTAGCCGAGAAGGTCCGGCACGAGCAGCAGGCGCTCCGCGGCGTCGAGAGCGGGGCTCCCCGCGGCGGCAGCGAGCTGGAAGAGCGTGTCGAACCGCTGGAGCTGGACGCCCGTGCGCCGGTACAGCTCGGTAGCGGGGATGCGCGCGAGGACCTCGTCGACGACGCCGAGCGTGCGCACGTCCCGGTGGTGGACCGGGTTCGACACGAGCGCTCCCGTGCGGTCGATGAGCCCGTAGTCGACGGCCCAGGAGTCGATGCCGACCGAGTCGACGGAGACCGCGAGACGGCCGGCGGCGCGCAGCCCGTCGAGCACTCCCCGGTACAGCCCGAGGACGTCCCAGTAGAGGGTGCCGGCGACCGGCACCGCGCCGTTCCAGAACCGGGCGACCTCGTGCATCTCGAGCGCGCCCGCCTCGACCGAGCCGAGGAACACCCGGCCGCTCGACGCGCCGAGATCGACGGCGACGACTCGCGCCGCGCTCACCGAGGGCCGGTGGGAGGGCGCCTTCGCCCGCGCGCGCAGGGTCCGGCCGCGACCCGGGCGACGGGCGCGGCCTGCTCCCGGCGCGACACGGGCCTCACCGGAGGAACGCCGCGGCGACGCCGGCGTCGACCGGGACGTGCAGGCCCGTCGTGTGCGAGAGCTCCGAGCTCGCGAGCACGAACACGGCGTTCGCGACGTGCTCGGGGAGCACCTCGCGCGTGAGGAGGGTGCGCTTCGCGTAGTACGCGCCGAGCTCCGACTCGTCGACGCCGTAGACGGCGGCGCGCTGTGCTCCCCAGCCTCCGGCGAAGATCCCCGAGCCGCGTACGACGCCGTCCGGGTTCACGCCGTTGACACGGATGCCGTGCGCTCCGAGCTCCGCGGCGAGGAGGCGCACCTGGTGCGCCTGGTCCGCCTTCGTCGCGCCGTACGCGACGTTGTTCGGGCCGGCGAACACCGAGTTCTTGGAGACGACGTACACGATGTCGCCCCCGATCCCCTGCTCGATCATGACGCGGGCGGCCTCCCGCGAGACGAGGAACGAGCCGCGTGCCATGACCGCGTGCTGGAGGTCCCAGTCGCGGGCGGTCGTGTCGAGCAGGCTCTTCGAGACCGAGAGCCCCGCGTTGTTCACGACGAGGTCGACGCCGCCGAACGCGAGCACCGCGGACTGCACCGCCGACTCGATCTCCTGCTCGGACGTCACGTCCGCGACGAGCGAGACGGCCGCGTCCGGCCCGCCGATCTCCGAGGCGACCTCGGACGCGCGTCGCCCGTCGACGTCCGCGACGACCACGCACGCTCCCTCACGGGCGAGCCTGCGGGCCGTCGCGGCGCCGATGCCCGACCCCCCGCCCGTCACGAGCGCGACGCGCGTCGCGAGCGGCCGCGCAGGCGGCATCCGGCGGAGCTTCTGCTCCTCCAGCTCCCAGTACTCGATCCGGAACTTCTCGGACTCCTCGATCGGACGGTACGTCGAGACCGACTCGGCACCGCGCATCACGTTGATCGCGTTCACGTAGAACTCGCCCGCCACCCGGGCGGTCTGCTTGTCCTTTCCGAAGCTGAACATCCCGACGCCCGGGACGAGCACGACAGCGGGGTCCGCGCCGCGCATCGGGGGAGAGCCCGGCGTCGCGTGCCGCTCGTAGTACGCGCGGTACTCGTCGCGGTACGCGCCGTGCAGCTCGCGGGCACGCGCGACCAGCGCCTCGAGCGGCGCGTCCGCGCCGAGGTCGACCACGAGGGGGCAGACCTTCGTCCGGAGGAAGTGGTCGGGGCACGACGTGCCGAGCGCCGCGAGCTCCTCGAGCCGCTCGCGCGAGCAGAAGTCGAGGACGGCGTCGCAGTCCGTGTAGTGCCCGACCTGGCGCGCGTCGGTGCTCGCGAGCCCGCGGAGAAGCGGGAAGATCGCGGCGGCCCGGATCCGGCGCTCGTCGGGAGCGAGCGGGGCGCGAGCGGCGACGACCGAGCCGAACGGCTCGGTCGTCCCGTGCTCGTCCAGGTAGGCCTGCGCGGTCGCGATGATCTCGAGCGAGCGGGCCTCGCACTGGGCGCTCGTGTCGCCCCAGGCGGTGATCCCGTGGCCGCCGAGCACCGTGCCGATCGCCTCGGGGTGCTCGCGCTGCACCGCCGCTATGTCGAGGCCGAGCTGGAAGCCCGGGCGCCGCCACGGGATCCAGACGACCCGGTCGCCGAAGCACGCCTTCGTGAGCGCCTCTCCGTCCGCCGCCGTCGCGAGGGCGATCCCTGCGTCGGGATGGAGGTGGTCGACGTGCCGTGCGGTGACGAGGCCGTGCATCGCGGTGTCGATCGACGGCGCGGCCCCGCCGCGGCCGTGCAGGCAGTAGTCGAACGCGGCGACCATCTCGTCCTCGCGCTCCTCGCCCGGGTAGACGCTCTCGAGCGCGCGCAGCCGGTCGACGCGGAGGACCGCGAGGCCCTGGGCGGTGAGCGTTCCGAGGTCGCCGCCGGAGCCCTTCACCCACATGAGCTCGGTGTCGTCACCGGTCACCGGGTCGCGCCCGGGCGCCTTCACGCTCGTGTTCCCGCCGGCGTAGTTCGTGTTGCGCGGGTCGGCTCCGAGACGGTGCGAGCGCCCGAGGAGCTCCTCGACCGCGAGGGGCGTCTCGGGCGTCGTCGTCACCTCGTCACGCTCCCCAGCCGGCCTGCGTCCCGCCGACGCGCTCCGCGACGACGGACTCGTAGTAGCCCGATCGCGCGTACGCGCCGATCGGGTCGGGGGCGAGACCCATGTCCTCGCGCACCTCGGCAAGAAGCGGGCGCACGTCGGTGTTGAACGCGTCGATGACGACCTCGTACGCCCCGAGCACGTCGCCCGACGCCTGGGCCGCCTCGAGCGCCTCTCGGTCGACGAGCAGGGCCTTCGCGGTCGCCTCCTGGACGTGCACGACCGACCGGATCTCCGCCTGCACCTTCGGCTCGATGTTGTGGCACTGGTCGAGCATGAACGCGACGCCCGAGTCTGCGGCGAGCGCCCCCGCCGCGACGATCTCGTTCATGATGCGGAACAGCTGGAACGGGTCGGCCGCGCCGACCATGAGGTCGTCGTCGGCGTAGAAGCGGCTGTTGAAGTGGAAGCCGCCCAGGCGGCCAAGGCGGAGCAGGTTCGCGACGATGAACTCGATGTTCGTCCCCGGTGCGTGGTGCCCGGTGTCGACGAGCACCTTCGCGGCGTCGCCGAGCGCAAGGCAGTGGACGAGAGAGGTCCCCCAGTCGGGGACGTCCATCGTGTAGAAGGACGGCTCGAAGAGCTTGTACTCGAGCAGCATCGTCATGCCCGGAGGCATCGCCGCGTACGTCGTCGCGAGCGCCTCCGCGAGCCGGTCCTGGCGTGCGCGGATGTCGTCCTGGCCGGGGTAGTTCGTCCCGTCGGCGAACCACAGGCTCAGCGCCGACGAGCCCGTCGCCTTCGCGACCTCGACGCACTCGACCAGATGTGCCGTCGCCTTTCGCCGCACCGCGGGATCGGGGTTGCAGACGCTCCCGAGCCGGTACTCGGGCTCCTGGAACACGTTCGGGTTGATCGCGCCGATCTGGACGCCGAGGCCCGCCGCGTGCTTCGCGAGGTCGGAGTAGTCGTCGACGCGGTCCCAGGGGATGTGGAGCGCGACCGACGGGGCGACCCCCGTGAAGCGATGGACGGCCGCCGCGTCGGCCACCTTCTCGTACGGGTCGCGGGCCACCCCCGGCTGCGGGAAGACCTTGAACCTCGTGCCCGAGTTGCCGAACGCCCAGGACGGTGTCTCGATCCGCTGCTGCCGCAAGGCGGCCCGGATGTCGCTACGCGTAGTCATCCCCCTCCGATCCGTGTGCTCGCAGGCCGGCGAGCTGCTTCCCCCCACCGGCCGCCGACTTCTGGCAGACGCCGCCGGCAGGTGCCGATGCACGCGCCGCCCCGGGCGGGCCACCGTCGCGACGGCCTACCCGACGACCCGCGGGGTCGGTCGCGGCGTGCCGGGGCCCACGCACCGGGACGCTCCGGCTCGACGCGGCGCGACGGCCTCGCACGTCGAGCGCGTGAGCAGCCGACCGCACGTGCCGCGAGCCGGCGAGATCTGGCACACCACTCCTCAGAGGCCATCCGGCGCGCACGCGAGGGCCAGCGATTGCGGCCGTTTCCAACATGACCGAGCGGCACGGCCGCAGATTCTCCGCCCGGCACCTCCGCGAATGAATCGTTCAAATCGTGTTTCCGCGTTAGAGTACGGCCGCAACTATGCGATGTCAAGATTCGTCCCACGCGCGACCTGCCGCCGAGATGCGGGACGCGTGCCCTACGCGATGCGAGGAGTGCGCGTGACAGGCGACGGCGACGGGCGCCATCCCGCCCCCGAGAGATGGCAGGCGCCCGGGAGGCAGCGACGGGTGACGATCCGCGAGGTCGCCGATCTCGCACACGTCTCGCTCGGCACCGTGTCGAACGTGCTGAACAACCCTTCGGTCGTCGCGCCGTCGACCCGCGAGCGCGTGCGGGAGGCGATACGCGAGGCCGGGTTCGTCCGCAGCACGGCCGCGCAGCAGCTGCGCGGCGGACGGAGCCGGACCATCGGAGTCGTCGTCCTCGACATCGCGAACCCGTTCTTCACCGAGATGGTGCGCGGCGCGGAGCACGTCCTGCGCGATCACGGGTACGTCCTCATGCTCTGCTCGACGGAGGAGTCCCCGGAGCAGGAGCGCCGGTACATGCGGATCCTGGAGGAGCACCGCGTCGACGGGCTGCTCATCACGCCCGCGGAGCAGGACCTCGACCGCGTCGTCGAGTTCGCGGGGCACGGCATTCCGACCGTGCTCATCGACCGCGAGCGGGGCGCTCAGGGCCTGTGCTCCGCGACGGTCGACGACGTGCGCGGCGGCGAGCTCGCCGCACGCCACCTGATGGAGCTCGGGCACCGCGAGATCGCGTTCTTGAACGGTCCCGTGACGATCCGCCAGTGCGCCGACCGGCGCAAGGGCGCCCGTCGCGCGATGCGATCCCTCGGGCAGCGCGCCGGGGCGACCCTCGTCGAGGTCGGAGTCGCGTCGACCACCGTCGAGCACGGCGAGGCGGCCGTTCCCGAGCTGCTCGCGCTCGACCCGCCGCCGACCGGGGTGATCTGCGCGAACGACCTCCTCGCGCTCGGCGTCCTTCGCGGGCTCGCGGCCGCGGGCCGGTCCGTCCCCGGCGACGTCGCGGTCGTCGGCTACGACGACGTGACGTTCGCGTCGATGCTCTCGCCGGCGCTCACGTCGGTCCGCCAGCCGAAGTACGAGCTGGGGGCTGCCGCGGCGGAGCTGCTGCTCGAGGAGACGGGCGGGAGCGGTCACGAGCATCGCGACGTTCGGTTCGAGCCGGAGCTCGTCGTGCGCGCGTCCAGCGGGTCCGGCCCGAGGTGAGCACGGCAGGCCGCGTTCACGCCGAGAGCTCGCCGATCACACGTCCGAGCCGCTCGGGGTCGTGCGCGAAGCGCCCGAGGAACAGCCCGTCCACGCTCGCGCCGAGGCTCGACACGATCCCCTCGCGCGCCGCGCCGCCGTAGATCACGCGCACCCGCGCGCCGTCGGCCCAGTCGGCGAGCCAGCCCTTCATCGCGACGCACACGGGTGCGACGTGGTCGGGTGGCGCGGCCTCCGCGGCTCCGATGGCCCAGATCGGCTCGTAGGCCACGACGAGGTCGTGCGGCCTCGGACCGTCCCCGCCCCGCCCGACGAGCGCAGCCGTGAGCTGACCGATGCACTCCCCGGCGGCCTCGCGCTCCGTGCCCCGGCGCTCCTCGCCGACGCACAGGATCGGCGTCAAGCCGTTGCGTGCGGCAGCCACGAGCTTCTCGCGCACGAGGGCGTCCGACTCGGCGAAGATGCGCCGGCGCTCCGCGTGGCCGACCTCTACGAACGTGCAGCCGATGGCTGCGAGGTCCGCGCCGCTGACCTCCCCGGTGAACGGGCCGCGGTCTTCGGTCCAGAGGTCCTGGCCGCCGATCGCGACGCCTGCGGGGCGGAGGATCTCCGCGGCGGCCGAGAGCGCTGTCAGCGCCGGGAGGACGACCAGGTCGAGACGGCCGTCGCCGACGGCGGGGGCGCGCGCCGCGATGTCGGACACCGATCGGCACCAATCGAGGGTCGCGTCGTGGCCGAGGTAGAGCTTGAGGCTGACCCCGAGGATCGCCGCGCGAGGCGTCCCGGAGCCCGCCGGCACCGGGGAGCTCATGGCTCGCCGCGGGCCTCGTAGTCGGCGAGCACCTGGACCTTCGCCGCCGACGGCGACGACGCGTCGAACCGGTAGCCGAGCCACTCCGTGACGAGCCGCCGGGCGAGCTCGATGCCGATCACCCGCTGGCCGATCGCGAGCACCTGGGCGTTGTTGCTGAGGACGGCACGCTCCACCGAGTAGCTGTCGTGCGCGGTGACCGCCCGGATCCCCGGGACCTTGTTCGCGGCGATCGCGACGCCGAGCCCCGTGCCGCAGACGAGCAGCGCCCGGTCGGCGAGCCCGGCGGCGACCCGCTCGGCCGCGGCGATCGCGACCGTCGGGTACGGGGTGTGGCCGTCGGCGTCGACGCCGACGTCCTCGACGCTCGCGACGAGCCCGCTCGACTGGAGCTCCGCCTTGAGCGCCTCTTTGTACTCGAAGCCTGCATCGTCGGAGCCGACGACGATCCGCAGGGACCTCGCGGTCCGTTCCCCGTCAGCCACGCGTGTCGTCCCTTCCCGCCCGTCCGGCAGCGTCCACGACGAGCGCGAGCGAGATCGCGCCCGGGTCCGGCGTTCCGCGGCTCTTCTCTCCGTGCACACGCGCGCGCCCGGCCCGAGGGAGCAGCGCGGCAGTGTCGTCGGCCGCCTGCCGGGCGAGCGCGGCGGCGGCT
>JAJZBW010000132.1 GCA_021798745.1 Actinomycetes bacterium | reverse complement strand
GCCCGCTCATCGAGCGGTGCGCGCGGCCACCGCCGCCGCGGCGCGCTCGCCGCTCGTGACGCACGCGGGGATCCCGATCCCGTCGTACGCGGCTCCCGCGAGAGCGAGACCGGGGAGCGACCCGGCGAGGGACGCGATGCGCGCCGCCCGGGCGATGTGCCCGCTCGCGTACTGGGGGAAGGAGCTCGGGAAGCGCCAGACGAGCGACTCGATCGGCGGCGCCGTGATCCCGAGGAGGGCCCCGATCTCGGCGCGGACCGTGTCCACGAGCTCCCGGTCGTCGAGTCCGAGCGCGCGCTCGTCGCCGTCTCGACCCGCGGAGGCGCGCACGAGCACCTCGCCCGGTCGTGCCGACCGGGGCCACTTCGTGGAGGTGAAGCTGGCCGCCGTCACGACCCCGCCGGTCCCGCGGGGGACGAGCACCCCGCTCCCCGGCAGGGACGGCGGGGCGGGCTCGCCGCGGGGGAGCCCCCGTGCCGCCCCGGCACCCCTCCTGCGGCCGGGGTCGAGGTCGCGTGCGAGCCCGTCGGGCACGGCCGACGACGGCCACGCGAGGGTGACCGTCGCGACGCCGGAGTACGCGACCGACGCGCACTCGCGGGAGAGCTCGGGCGCGAGGTCGGCGAGGAGCAGCGCCGCCCGGTGCGCGGGGACCGCGAGCACGACGCCGTCGGCGCGCAGGACCTCTCCGGGGAGGCGCACGCACCAGGGCGGCCCCTCCGCGGACGCGTCCCGCCCGAGCGAGGCCACGGGGCTCGAGGTCCGCACGCTGACGCCCGCGTGCTCGAGCGAGCGGAGGAGGGCGTCCACGAGGGACCCGATCCCCCTGTTCAGCCCGAGGAAGAGCGGCACCGCACCTGGTCCGTCCGCGCGCGGAGCGAGGTCGCTCGGGGGCCCGGACCGTCCTGACCGAAGGGCGCGCACGATGCTCCTCTGCCCGGCCGCCGCCGACGCGAGCTGCGGGGCCACTGCACGGAGGGAGAGCGTGGAGCAGTCGCCCGCGTTGATCCCCCCGAGGAGCGGGTCGACGAGGCGCGAGACGACGGCCCGTCCGAGACGCGGCACGAGCACCTCGTGCACCGTCGGGTCGGCGTCACCTCCCGCCGCGAGCGCCGCGCTCGCGGCGGTGGCGGGTCGGACGAGGTCGAGCGCCGCGCGGAGCATGCCACCCGCGCCGACGATCCCCGCGAGCGCGGCGAAGTCCGTGGGGATCCCGAGGACGAGCCCGGCTGGAAGCGCCCGGGGCCTGCCGCGGGCGTGCACGGCCGCACGCGAGGTCGCGGGGGCGAGGAGCTCGTCGCCGAGGCCGACCTCTCTGCACAGGCGCGTCGCCGCGTCGTTCCGGGTGATGAAGTTGTCGGGCCCGACGTCGAGAGGACGCCCGCGGAACTCCGTCGTGACGAGCTTTCCCCCGACCCGTCCGTCCGCCTCGAGCACGACGACCTCGTTCGCGGGGGCGAGCGCCCTCGCAGCCGCGAGCCCTGCGATCCCTGCTCCGACGACGACGACCCGTGGCCGTCCGGTCACCTGCGCCTCCCCCCGTCGCGCTCCCGGCAGGTCGACGCGTTCACCGGTGCGACCCCGTGTCGTCCGGCCACGTCGCGGACGCGAGCGCGTCGACCTTCGCGGCGAGCGACGCGGCCACACGCGGCTCGTCGTCGACCGACCGCGTCCTCGCGAACCGTACACCGGCCCTCGCCGCGGCCTCGCTCGCGGCGACGTCGAGGTCGTAGAGGACCTCGAGGTGGTCGGAGGTGAAGCCGGCGGGGCACACGACGACCGCCTCGACGCCCTCGCGAGCGAGCGCGGGGAGGAGCTCGCAGATGTCCGGCCCGAGCCAGCTCTCCGAGGTCCGCCCTGCGCTCTGCCATCCGGTCCTGTAGCGGCCGGCTCCCGCGCGCGCCGCGACGAGGTCGGCCGTCTCGCGCAGCTCGCTCTCGTACGGGTCGCCCGCGTCGAGGATCCGGGAGGGGAGGCTGTGCGCGGTGACCACGAGCTCCCAGGTCGTCGTGGGCTCGGGCGCGACCGATGCGGCCGCGTCGCGCACCCGCTCCGCGAGGACCTCGACGAGCGCGGGGTCCGCGCCCCATCGCTCGACGAACGCCGTCTCCATCCCGAGGGTCTCCGCCCGGGCGCGCGCCCGGGCGACGTACTCCCCGACGCTCAGCGCCGAGTAGTGAGGGGCGAGGACGAGCCCGACCACGTGCCGCACGCCCGAGCGAGCGAGCTCCTCGAGGGCCTCCTCGATGGTCGGGCGGGCGTGCTTCGTGCCGTCGCGCACCAGGAACGAGCCCGGGGCTGTCGCGTCGAGCGCGCGTGCGACGGCCGCGACCTGGGCGGCGGTTCGCCGCGCGAGGGGCGAGACTCCGCCGATCGCCGCGTACCGGCGTACGAGGTCCGCGAGCTGCTCCGCGCTCGGGGGGCGACCCCGTCGGATGCCCGTGTAGTACTCGAGCACCTCGTCGGGCCCGCGAGGAGTGCCGTAGGACATCACGAGCACTCCCGTCGGGGTCGTCGGGGCGACCGTGCGGTCGTCGCTCACGGCTCCCGGTGCTCCCGGGGGTCGCCCCTCCCGGGCGGGGCGTCGGTGCGGCCCTCGTCGTGGACGAGCTCCACGATCCGGGCGAGCACGTCGGGGTCCGTCCCGGGGAGGACCCCGTGGCCGAGGTTGAAGACGTAGCCGGGCCGACCCTCGGCTTCCGCGAGGACGCGTCGGGCCTCGGCCTCGGCGGGGCCTGCCCCGGCGAGGCAGACCGCCGGGTCGAGGTTCCCCTGCAGAGAGACCCCCGGCCCGACCCGCTCGCGGGCCGACCCGAGCGGAACGCGCCAGTCCACCCCGACGACGTCTGCTCCCGCCCGCGCCATGAGGTCGAGGAGCTCTCCCGTCCCGACCCCGAAGTGGATCCGGGGGGCGTCGAGGTCGGCGAGCCCCTCGAGCACACGGCGGCTCGCCGGGAGGACGAAGCGCTCGTAGTCGTGGCGCGTGAGCGCCCCCGCCCAGGAGTCGAACAGCTGGACCGCCGATGCGCCCGCGAGCACCTGGGAGCGGAGAGACGCGAGGGCGAGGTCCGCGAGCCGCTCGAGGAGGGCCTCGAACAGGGAAGGGTCCCCGTGCATGAGCGCCTTCGTCCGGGCGAGGTCGCGCGACGGGCCGCCCTCGACGAGGTAGCTGGCGACCGTGAACGGTGCTCCTGCGAAGCCGATCAGGGGGACGTCGAGCACCGAGACGAGCGCGCGGACGGTGTCGAGCACGTAGCCCGTGTCCTGCTCGGGGTCGAGCGGACGGAGACGGGCGAGGTCTGCCCGGCTCTCGAAGCGGTCCGCGACGACGGGGCCGCGCCCCGGGACGAGCTCCACGCCGACCCCCGTCGCCGCGAGGGGGACCACGATGTCGGAGAACAGGATCGCCGCGTCGACCCCGTAGCGGCGGACCGGCTGGAGCGTGATCTCGACGGCGAGCTCCGGGCGCCGGACCGCCTCGAGTATGCTCCGGTCCCCGCGCAGCTCCCGGTACTCGGGGAGCGAACGTCCGGCCTGGCGCATGAACCACACGGGCACGTGAGCCGAGGGGCGCCCGCGGCAGGCGTCGAGGAACGGCGAAGGGCCAGCGTGCACGGCGCGACCCTACCTCCGGCAGCTGGCCGGACCACCTCGCTAGGGCCGTTCGGCCCAGGCCGTTTGGCCTGCGAGCACCCCGGTGGACTATGAAATACACCTGTGAGCGAGGTGACGTCTGTCGAGGCACGCGTGCCTGCGGGGGCGCCGCACGAGGTCCGGCGTCCCCAGCTCCTCGCCGTCGGAGTCATGATCTGGCTCGGCAGCGAGTTCATGTTCTTCAGCGGGCTGTTCGCGGCCTTCTTCACGATCCGGGCGAACGCGCACGTGTGGCCGCCGCCCGGGACGAAGCTCGACACCTACCAGGCGCTCATCTTCACCGTCGTCCTCCTCGCGTCGAGCCCGACGATGCAGTTCGGCGTGTGGGCCCAGGAGCGCGGGGAGCGCGCGAAGGCGCGTGCGTGGATCGTCGTGAGCTTCCTCCTCGGCGCGGCGTTCCTCGGGAACCAGATGTACGAGTGGAAGACGCTCCCGTTCCGGCCCAGCACGAACGCGTACGGGTCGCTCTTCTACATCATGTCCGGCCTGCACGGGCTCCACGTCCTGCTCGGGCTCCTCGCGATGCTCGCCCTGCTCGGGAGGCTCGCGGGACCGAAGGGAGACCCGGGCGAGACCCCCGTGTTCCAGGCCGTGAGCTACTACTGGCACTTCGTCGACATCGTATGGATCGGCCTGTTCAGTGCGCTCTTCCTCTTCTCGTAGCCGGGCTCGCCGTGCGGCGGGGCCGGTGGGGGTCGTCGTGGGGGCGCTCGCGCTCGCGTCCGTGCTGTTCTCCCCGCACGCCGCGACCGCCGGCCCGGGGGCGTCCCTCTCCTCGGCCGTGCTCGCCTCTGCGAGCGCCCCGAACCACCGGGCGGCGCTCTCGCTCGGCCGGACCCTGTTCGACGAGAACTGCTCGAGCTGCCACGGCGTGAGCGCGCAGGGGAGCGCGCTCGGCCCGAACCTCCGGGGGCTCGGCGCGGGGACGGTCGACCTCTGGGTGTCGAGCGGATGGATGCCGCTCGCCAACCCGGCGATCCAGCCGATCCGGAAGCCCGCGCTTTTCGACCGGGCGCAGACGACCTCGATCGCGCAGTACGTGGCCTCCCTCGCGCCCGGTGGCCTGCCGATCCCGAAGGTCGACCTCGCGGGGGCGAACAGCGCCGAGGGGTTCAGCGTGTTCGCGCTCAACTGCGCACCGTGCCACACGGTCACGGGAGCGGGTGACGCGCTCGCCGACGGCCTCAGCGCGCCGTCGCTCCACGGGGTGACCGCGACCCAGGTCGCGGAGGCCGTACGCACGGGACCGGGGAACATGCCGCGTTTCAGCACGTTCACGATCTCTCCGACGCAGCTCACGGACGTGGTCGACTACGTGACCAAGCACATCGAGCACCCCTCGTCGCCCGGCGGCCTCAGCCTCGGAGGGGTCGGCCCCGTCGCGGAGGGATTCGTCGGGCTGTTCGTCGGGGTCGGCGTCTGCGTGCTCATCGCGCTGTGGATCGGCGACAGGAACGAGCGGGAGGACACGGACGGGCACGGCGACGCGCACTCCCCGCCCGGGGGAGAGCCGCCGAGCGGGAGCGAGCCGGAGGTCGCGCATGCCTGACACCACCGACACGCCAGCTCCCGAGGAGCCGCACGCCGGTTCCGGCCACGCGACGGGGGGCGCCCGGGGCGAGCCGGTCTCCCTCGACGCGCCGCAGTTCGCGGTCGCCGCGAGGCACCCGCGCCGCGCGGAGGGGGCGGCTGCGGTCTCGTTCTTCCTCTCGTTCCTCTCCTTCGCGGCCTTCGGCGCCGCGTACTGGCAGGCGGCGCCGAACGACGTCCTCGGCATCTCGCTCGGGGTCGGCTTCGCGGCCTTCGGCGTCGCGTTGGTGACGTGGGGCAAGTACCTCATGCCGCGGGGACCGTTCGAGGAGCCGCGTCCCCAGATGGCGACGACCCCGCAGGAGCGCGCCGAGTTCGTCGGGGACTTCGCGTCCCGCGGGAAGGTCGCCATCGAGCGACGGGGCGCGCTCGCGAAGCTCATGGGCGCTGCGGGAGCGGTCCTCGGGATCGTCGCTCTCTTCCCGCTCGTCCGCTCTCTCGGCCCGAAGCCGAACGGGTCCATGTACCACACGAAGTGGCGCAAGGGCTCGAGGCTCACCTCGATCGACGGCCGCGCCGTCGCGCTGGACGACATCGAGGTCGGCGGGATCATCACCGTCTTCCCGGAGAACGATGTCGGAGGAGCGCTCTCCCAGACGGTGCTCATCCGCGTCCAGCAGACCGGAGACGTCGTGACCGGGCCGGGCAAGGAGACATGGGGGCCCCACGGCTACCTCGCGTTCTCGAAGGTGTGCACCCACGCGGGCTGCCCGGTCGGGCTCTACCAGGAGCTCACCCACCAGCTCCTCTGCCCGTGCCACCAGTCCCTGTTCGACGTGGACACCGGGGCGACCCCGGTGTTCGGGCCCGCTCCCCGCCCGCTCCCGCAGCTCCCGCTGTACGTGGACTCGAAGGGGTACCTGCGCGCGCAGGCGGGCTTCGACGAGCCCATCGGACCCGGGTTCTGGTACAGGGGCGGGTCGAACGGGAGCCCGCAGTGATCGACAAGCTCTTCGGCTGGGTCGACGACCGTCTCGCGCTGTCGCGCTCGGGCCGGCACCTCATCAACAAGATCTTCCCGGACCACTGGTCCTTCATGATCGGCGAGATCGCTCTCTACTCGTTCATCGTCCTTCTCCTCACGGGCGTGTTCCTCACGCTGTACTTCGTCCCCTCGGGGTCGGACGTCGTGTACCACGGCGTGTACGCGCCGCTCCGGGGCCAGAGGATCTCCGAGGCGTACAACTCCACGGTGAACCTGAGCTTCCAGGTCCGCGGCGGCCTGCTCATGCGCCAGATGCACCACTGGGCGGCGAACATCTTCGTGGGGTCGATCGTCGTGCACATGCTCCGGGTCTTCTTCACGGGGGCGTTCCGCCGCCCGCGCGAGGCGAACTGGATGATCGGCACGACCCTCCTGATCCTTGCGATCTTCAACGGGTTCCTCGGCTACTCGCTCCCCGACGACCTGATCTCGGGCACGGGCATCCGTATCGCGTTCTCCATCACGGAGTCGATCCCCTTCGTCGGGACCTATCTCGGGTTCTTCCTCTTCGGGGGCCAGTACCCCGGGACGGCGATCATCCCGAGGTTCTTCATCCTCCACGTGCTCGTGCTCCCGCTCGTGATCCTCGGGCTCCTCGCCGGGCACCTCGGGATGCTCGTGAAGCACAAGCACGCGCAGTTCCCGGGTCGCGGCGCGCGGAACGACAACGTCGTGGGCTCCCCGCTCTGGCCGACCTACGCGGCCAAGGCCGGCGGCTTCTTCTTCCTCACGACCGGGGTGACCGCTCTCCTCGGTGCGGCGGTCCAGAT
The DNA here is from genome assembly GCA_021798745.1 of Actinomycetes bacterium. Taxonomy (GTDB): domain Bacteria; phylum Actinomycetota; class Acidimicrobiia; order Acidimicrobiales; family Bog-793; genus JAJZBW01. The sequence continues at coordinate 804 of JAJZBW010000132.1, read as the reverse complement.
CAACCCGATCTGGCAGTACGGGCAGTACTACCCCTACAAGGTCTCCTACGCCGTCCAGCCGGACTGGTACATGGGCTTCCTCGACGGTGCCCTGCGCGTCATGCCGGCCTGGGAGCTCCACCTACCCGGCCACATGATCCCGAACGTGTTCTTCCCGGCCATCCTGCTGCCGGGGATCACGTTCACCCTGCTCATGCTCTACCCGTTCATCGAGGCCAAGCTCACCGGGGACGTCGCCGAGCACCACCTGCTCGACCGCCCCCGCGACCGGCCGGTGCGCACCGCCTTCGGCGTGGCCACCTTCGCCTTCTACTTCGTCCTGTTCGGCGCCTCCGCCACCGACGTGCTCGCCAACTACCTGAGCCTCACCCTCAACTTCGTGCTGTGGGCGTTCCGCATCATGGCGATCGTCGTCCCCTTCATCGTGTTCGCCGTCACCTACAAGCTCTGCAAGGAGCTCCAGCAGACCCCCTCCGCCGGGAAGCGCCAGCAGTTCAACCTCATCCTGCGCTCGGCCGACGGCGGCTACACCACGGTCCCGGCCGAGCAGTACCCGGGCTACGACCAGCCCGAGCTGGCACCGGTCGACGTCGAGAAGGTCGAGCTCACGGCCGACGCAGCGCAGCAGGACGGCGACGAGGGCGTCTACGAGATCCCTCGCCGCTACCGCTAGCCGTCACCCCACCCCACCCCGCCCCCTAGACGCGCCCCGAACGCCATCGCCGCAAAGGACCGCCGCATGACCGGCACCCCCATGGGCACCCCGCCCTCGGCCGAAGCCGCGGCCGATCAGGCTCGCACCCT
>JAJZBW010000131.1 GCA_021798745.1 Actinomycetes bacterium | reverse complement strand
CCGGAGCCGGGCCGTGCCGCTCCGCAGGGGCCTCCCCGTGGAGGCGCGCGACCTCACCCGTCTCGACCCCGCGGCGGTCGAGGAGGTGCGCGACGAGGTCGCGCCCTCCCCGCGCGACGCGGAGGAGCTGCACGAGCTCCTCCTGTCGTTCGTGCTCTGTCGCGCGTCCTCCGAGTGGTCCGCTCTGTTCGACGTCCTCTCCCGGGCCGGGCGGGCCATGCGCGTCGAGCTTCCCGCTCCCGTCACGCGTACGCCAGGCGGCGGATCCGCGGAGCGGCCGTCCGGCGCACAGGTCGGATGGTGCGCGACCGAGAGGCGCGCCGAGGTCGAGGCGATGCTCCCCGGAGCACGGTTCCTCCCCGACCAACCGCTCCCGCGTTCCCTCGCGTCGCGCCCCTTTCCGGACGCGGGCGACGCGCTCGCGCTCGCGGTGCGCGGACATCTCGAGCACGCGGGCCCGACGAGCCCGGAGGAGCTCGCCTCGCGCGTGCCCGGTGCGTCTGTCGCCGCGATCCTGGGCGCCCTCGCGGCGTGCGAGGCGTCGGGTGCCGTGCTCAGGCTTCCCGACGAGAGGTGGTGCGCGAGGCACCTCGTCGCCCGCATCCACGCTCGCGGGCGGAGCCGGGAGCGCTCCCAGCACCCGCCCGCGAGCGCTCGGGACTTCATCCGCTTCCTCCTCTCCTGGCAGCACGTGCTCCCCGGGACGAGGCTCACCGGTGTCGACGGGCTCGCGTCGGTGGTCGCGCAGCTGCAGGGGATCGAGGCGCCCGTGTCCTCGTGGGAGGAGTCGATCCTCCCGGCGAGGGTCGCCGGCTACCAGGCGCACCTTCTCGACGAGCTGTGCGCCAACGGCGAGGTCGGTTGGGGCCGGCTGGGGGCGCGCGTCGCGGAGGCCCCCGCAGCGGCGAGGCGTGCCGGTGCGACTCCCTCGCGCGCGACCCCGGTCGCGCTCGCGAGGCGAGAGGACCTCGCGTGGCTCCTCGCGGCGGCTCGTGGGGACGCCCGCCCGCCGCCCCCGGGCCCGGGCGCCGCCGCCGACGTTCTCGAGTCGCTCGCCGAGCACGGCGCGATCTTCTTCTCGGACCTGTGCGACGCGACCGGCCGCCTCCCGCTGGAGGTCGCAGAGGGGCTCTGGGACGGGGTCGCACGCGGGCTCGTCACCTCGGACGGGTTCCGCGCCGTGCGCGCGCTCCTCTCCGGCCGCTACCGGACCGGCGCTCCTCGCTCGACGCAGGGGCGCGCCGCAGGAGCGTGGCGCGTCGGACCCGTTCGTTCCCCCCGCCCGGCGCGACCCGGGGCGCACGTCCCGCCCGCGCTCGCAGGCGGACGGTGGTCGCTCCTCCCGGACGCGTCGCCCGAGGACTTCGCACCGGACGAGATCGCTGAGGCGGTCGCGTTCCAGCTCCTCTCCCGCTGGGGCGTCGTGTTCCGCGAGCCCACGGGCCGCGAGACGCTCCACGTCCCGTGGCGCGACGTGTTGCTCGCGCTGCGACGGCTCGAGGCACGCGGCGTCGCGAGAGGCGGGCGGTTCGTGGCCGGGGCATCAGGAGAGCAGTACGGGCTCCCCGAGGCGGTCGACGAGCTCCGGCGTGTCGCGCGTCGCGAGCCGGACGGCTCCGAGGTCCTCCTCTGCGCGGCGGACCCGCTGAACCTCACCGGGCTCCTCCTTCCCGGACCGCGGGTCCCCGCCGTCCGGAGTGCCGCTCTCCTCGTGCGCGACGGATCGGTCGTCGACGCGTCCGCCTCGCACCCGCGTGCGCGCGTGCGACGACCGGCGGCATCCTGAGCGCGCCCTCTCGGTCGGCTCCACCACTGCCGACACGTCACCGATATATCGCGATATGATCGCGACTGTCGGTGGGCGACGCCTGCCGAGAGGAGGTCGGGCGATGCACCCGTCACACGACGAGACGTTCCATCCCCACGGCGACCCGCTGCGGGTCACTCCGTGGAGCGGCCGGCGGGGCTCGCCCCCGAACGGGGGACGCGCCGCGTTCGGCCCGTTCGCAGGCCCGTTCGCGGGCGGTTTCGGGCCTCCGTGGGCGGGGCCCTTCGGCCGTGGTCGAGGCAGGGGCGCGGGAGGCCGCGCACGACGGGGCGACGTGCGCGCCGCCGTCCTCGCGCTCCTCGCCGAGCGCCCGATGCACGGCTACGAGATCATCCAGGAGCTCGCCTCCCGCACCGGGGGCGTGTGGAAGCCGAGCCCGGGATCGGTCTACCCGACGCTCCAGCTCCTCGAGGACGAGGGACTCGTGCGTGCGGAGCAGGACGCCGGGAAGCGCCGCTACTCGCTGACCGACGCCGGCGGCGACGCGGCGGCCGAGATCGGGGGCAGGAAGGCCCCGTGGGACGAGGTCAACGAGGGCGTCGGCCCGGACGCGATGCGGCTGCGACACGCCGTCGCGCAGCTCGCGGGAGCGGTCGTGCAGATCTGGCAGGTCGGGAGCGACGAGCAGCAGGCCGAGGCCGAGGAGTTGCTCCTCGAGACGAGGCGCAAGCTGTACGCGATCCTCGCGACCGAGGGCTGACCCGAGGGTTCCCCGGCTCCCGGGGCGCGGCGGGTGGACCGCTCAGCCCCGGGACGCCCGTCCGATCGCGTCCTCGTTGTCGATCCCGACCGGGTCGAGGTCGTCCGCGGGGGTGAACCCGAGGATCCTCCCGTAGAAGTAGAGCTCGGCCTCCGCGGTGCGCCGGATGTTCTCCGCCCGTCGGAACCCGTGCTGCTCCCCTTCGTACGCGAGGTACGCGACGGGGACTCCCCTCGCCCGGAGCGCCTCGACCATCATCTCCGCCTGGTTCGGCGGGACGACCGCGTCCTCGAGACCCTGGAACACGATGAGTGGCGTGCGCATCCTGTCGGTGTGGAAGATGGGGGAGCGCTCCTCGTAGCGCGCCTCGTCCTCGGGCCACCTCCCGATGAGCCCGTCGAGGTACCGGGACTCGAACTTGTGCGTGTCACGGGCGAGCGCTCCGGCGTCCGCGACCCCGTAGTAGCTCGCACCCGCGGCGAACACGTCCCCGAAGGTCGTCGCGCACAGCGTCGTGTACCCACCCGCGCTCCCCCCGTGCACGACCATCCTCTCTCCGTCGACGATCCCGCCCGTCGCGAGCGCCCGCGCGGCGCTCTCGCAGTCCTCGACGTCGACCACCCCCCACGCGCCACGGAGCCGGTCGCGGTAGGCCCGTCCGTAGCCGGAGCTTCCTCCGTAGTTCACGTCCGCCACCGCGAATCCCCTGCTCGTCCAGAACTGGACCGAGTAGGCGAGCGAGGAGTCCGCCTGGGAGGTCGGCCCCCCGTGGACGGACACCACGAGCGGGGGGAGCTCGCCCGCGGGGCCCTCGAGCTGGGGGTGCCGCGGGAGGTAGACGAGCGCGTGCGCGCTCACGCCCCCGGCCGTCGGGAACTCGAACGGGGTCGCGACCGAGATGTACGCGGCGTCGCCGCGCTCGGGACGGCTCCGACGGAGCACGGTGGTCGAGCCCGAGGGGACCGCTATCTCGACGACCGCTGCCGCCGCCGTGGCCGAGGCGCCGATCGCGACGACTCCCCCGGCGAACGGTCGGATCCCGGAGAACGCCGTCTGCTCCACGGGGATCGGTGCGAGAGCGTCCGCTCCCCGCTCGAGCCGCCCGAGGTGCCCCCGGCCCGCGCTCGACCACGCGGCGACCACGGTGGAGTCCGCGAGCACCGCGTAGCTCGCGAGCCCGAACACCCAGTCGGGCGCGGCAAGCTCTGCCTCCATGGGCGCGAGCGCCTGCACGTCCCCTCTGTCGCGCTCCGCGTAGAGGTTCCACCACCCGGTCCGGTCGGAGACGAAGTAGAGCGTCGCGTCCGGCCCGTACCGCGGCTGGGTGACCGACTCCCCGGGACCTCCCGCCACCACCCGGGCGCCCCCGGGCACGGCCCCATCGGCGAGGAGTGCCTCGTAGAGGGTCGTCGAATCCCACGGCATGTCCGGGTGGTCCCACGCGCACCACGCGAGCCGGTCCCCCCCCGGGGAGAGCGCCGGGCTCCCGTAGAAGTCGTGCCCGGACGCGAGCACGTCGACCCGCCCGCTCCCGTCCGTCGCGACGGACACGAGGTCGTTCACCACCGAGTCGGACAGGTGCCGTTCGCGGACGCACACGAGGAACCGACCGTCCGGGCTCGCGACGGGTGCCGCGTACCGGACGGACCGAGGACCGGGTGGCTCGGGGGTGAGCGCGACCGGGGCGCCCGACCTGTCGACCCGGTACAGACGCTGGTCGTCGAAGTTCGTGAAGTACACGGTCCCGTCGCGCACGGCGACGCAGAGGCCCCCGTACTCGTGGACGAGCGTGCGCGCCGCGAAGCCATCCGGAAGGACGTCTCGTGTCGCGCCGTCTGGGGAGCGGTGGACGACGACCTGCCTCCCTCCCTCGCTCGGGCGCCCTTCGGTCCAGTAGAGGTCCTCTCCGTCGGGGAGCGGGTCGGCGAGCCGCACGACCGACTCGACGAGCGCCTCGCTCGTTATCGGGGAGGGCCAGGACCCGTAGGGCGCACGCCGTCTCATGGGCGCACGCTACCGCCGACGCACGAATCGGGCCCGGGCCGTCGACGCGCCCTCGTGCGCGTCGGTCGCCGGTCAGCCCTGCGGGACGATCTCGACCACGGGGATCACGCGGGAGGTCTTCGCCTGGTACTCCCCGAACCCCGGCATGACCGCCACCTGCTCCGCGTAGATCCTGTCTCGCTCCGGACCGGTCACCGGAACGGCCCGCGCCCTGTACGACGGTCCCCCTGCCTCCACGGTCACCTCGGGGTTCGCCACGAGGTTGTGGTACCAGTCGGGGTGCGCGTCCGCGCCCGCCTTCGACGCGAACACGTACCGGTGCCCGTCGAGCTCCAGGTACACCATCGGGTTCACCCTCTCCGCGCCCGTCCGGGCGCCGGTCGTGTGGAGGAGGAGCACGGTCGCCCCCTCGAACGACCCGGAGAGCCGCCCGTCGTTCGCGCGGAACTCATCGATGATCTTGCCGTTCCAGTCGTTCACGTCGCTCACCGCGCACCCCCGTCGTCTCGTGGTCGCCCGAGCGTACCGGCGGTCGCTCGCGCCGGCACCGCCCGTTCCTAAAGCGCGCGCCCGATCTGGTCGACAGAACCTCACGCACCTCGCGGGGTCCTCCCGCGCACGAAGGGTCCACGATGGACGCACAGGACCAGGCAGCGACTACGGGATACGACTGGAGCCAGGCCCTCGCGCCCCTTCCCCTCGTCGAGGTGGGCGGCGACGGGACGATCGTCGAGGCGAACGCCCTGTACTGCGCGCTCCTCGGCCGGTCGCGGGACGAGCTGATCGGGCGCTCGCCCGTCGAGTACACCCACCCGGACGACGTCAGGGTCTCGAGCGCGCTCCTCGCGAGCCGCGGCTCTCCCGTGGACCACTACGAGGAGATCGAGAAGCGGTACGTGCTCCCCGACGGGACCATCCGTTGGGCACGGATCTCCGCGACGTGGTCCGCAGAGAGGGCTCGCATGCTCGCGTACGCCGCGGACATCGGCGACCTCGTCTCCGCGAGGCGACGGCGCGAGGCGCTCGTCGAGCACTCCGCAGACGCGATCGTCGTGATCGAGCGCGACGGGCGGATCTCGGACATGAACCCCGCGGCCGTCGCCCTGTTCGGCCGCGCCTCGGGAAGCACCATCGAGGACGCGATCCACAGGAGGGTCGTCGGGGAGCGCGCCTCCGAGACCCTCGCCGGCCTCGACGCGTTCTTCGCGGCCCCCGGGCTGCACCCCGCGGTGACCCTCCCGTTCCGTGCGGACTCCGGAGACGTCGTCTACCTGAGCGTGGTCGCCGACAACCAGCTCGAGGACCCCGCGATCGCAGCGGTGATCGTGAACGCTCACGACGTGACGCACTCGGTGACCCGGCAGGCCGAGATCGAGCAGCACCAGAGCGCGCTCGTCACGGCGCTCGTCCGCTCGACCGAGTACCGCGACCCGTACACCGCGGGGCACCAGGTGGCCGTCGCCGAGCTCTCCCGCCGGATCGCACGCGAGCTCGGGCTCCCCGAGCAGACCGTCGAGGAGGTCTCCCTCGGCGCGAGCCTCCACGACATCGGGAAGATCTCCGCCCCCGCGGAGATCCTCACGCGCCCGGGTCGGCTCTCGCCTCCCGAGATGGACATCGTCCGGAGCCACTGCCGGGTCGGGTACTCGATCCTCGAGGGATCGGGCCTGCCCGGGACGGTCGCCGACGTCGTCCTCCACCACCACGAGCGGCTCGACGGCTCCGGGTACCCCGACGGGCTGTCCGGGGAGGACATATCCCTCCACAGTCGCATCGTCGCAGTCGCCGACGTGATCGAGGCCATGACGAGCCACCGTCCCTACCGACCCTCGGTCGGTCTCCCTCGAGCCCGCGAGGAGATCTCCTCCGGTCGCGGCCGTCGCTACGACTCGGACGTCTCCGGTGCCGCGCTCTCCGTGACCGCCGGGTCCTCGAGAGGCGGCGGCAGGCAAGGAGCGTCGCGGCGCACCGGGACGGCCAAGCGGCAGCCGCCGGGAGACGACTCCCTCCGGCTCGTCCGGACGTGATCGGCGGGGTCGTGTCGCCGAACAGGACGCCACCGGGGCGGGCACCCGCTGTCGCTGCCCCTGCAGCCGCTCACGCGGCCGGGGGCCCGGCGGCGGGGGACGCTGTGGCTCCGGACCGGGCGACGGGGGGCCCGGCGGCGGACGACCCGGCCGCCGACACGGATCGGGCGCGACGCGCCCTCGAGCGGATGTGCATGGGCAACCTCCTCGCGAACCGGGAGCAGCGCCTGTACTTCAAGGACCGCGAGAGCCGCTTCCTGCTCGTGAGCGCCGGGTGGCTTCTCGCGGAGGCACCGGGACGCACGGCGGAGCAGATCCTGGGCAAGACGGACTTCGAGATCTTCTCCGAGCCGCACGCCCGCGCCGCCCTCGAGGACGAGCGTCGGATCATCGCGACCGGGCAGGCCGTCGTGGAGAAGGTCGAGCGCGAGACCTACAGCGACCGCCCCGACAAGTGGGTGTCCACGACGAAGCTCCCTCTCCGCGACGAGAGCGGCACGATCGTCGGGACCTACGGGATCTCACGGGATGTCACGATGCAGATCGCGGCCGAGCGTGCTCTCGCCCACCAGGCCCTCCACGACCCGGTCACGGGCCTCGCGAACCGGTTCGCCCTCCAGGACCGCCTGACCCAGGCCCTGCTCGTCCTGGAGCGCCAGCCCGGTGGCGTCGCGCTCGCGTTCGTCGACCTCGACGACTTCAAGTCCGTCAACGACACGTGCGGGCACGACGCGGGCGACGAGGTACTCGTCGCGGCGGGCGAGCGGCTGGGCATCGCGGCGCGACGGGGCGACACGGTCGCCCGCTACGGAGGGGACGCGTTCGTCCTGCTCTGCCCCCTCCGCCGCGAGGGCGTCGACGTGGGGACCATCGGGAGGCGCCTCGTCCGGTCGCTCCGGGCCCCCGTCACGCTCGCGAGCGGCTCGACGGTCGCCGTGACGGGAAGCGTCGGGATCGCGCGCTCCGAGGACGCGGGCGACGATCCCGAGACGCTCCTCCAGTGCGCGGACCGCGCCATGTACGACGCGAAGGCGGCGGGAGGGAACTGCCTGCGCGTGTTCGACGCCGGTCGGCACACCTCGCTGCCGACGGGACGCCGCATCCGCCGCTGACGCGGTCTCCGCTGAGGCGAGAGCCTCCGGGACACGGACGTGTCGGATCGCGTGGCAAGAGTGATATAGGCATATGGCTATGTGATTCGTCGGCCGCGCCCGGTGCCTCGCTCGCCCGGGGACGTCCGCGCGGCCGAGGGTCGCGCCGTCGGGGTCGCGCGCCGACGGCGCGACGAGCCACCGTCGGGCACGCTCCAC